>NZ_JBALFV010000042.1:0-101380 GCF_036916735.1 Nostoc sp. | reverse complement strand
ATCAAAGACTCATCAACGGAGTTCTGAGGTGGATTCATGAGTATCAAAGACTCATTAACGGAGTTCTGAGGTGGATTAACGAGTATCAAAGACTCATCAACGGAGTTCTGAGGTGGATTAACGAGTATCAAAGACTCATCAACGGAGTTCTGAGGTGGATTCATGAGTATCAAAGACTCATTAACGGAGTTCTGAGGTGGATTAACGAGTATCAAAGACTCGTTAACGGAGTTCTGAGGTGGATTCACGAGTATCAAAGACTCGTTAACGGAGTTCTAAGGTGGATTCACGAGTATCAAAGACTCGTTAACGGAGTTCTGAGGTGGATTAACGAGTATCAAAGACTCGTTAACGGAGTTCTGAGGTGGATTAACGAGTATCAAAGACTCGTTAACGGAGTTCTGAGGTGGATTCATGAGTATCAAAGACTCGTTAACGGAGTTCTGAGGTGGATTCATGAGTATCAAAGACTCGTTAACGAGTGCTATTTATATTAATTTGTTAAATTATACTGACTCACCCCTGCTCCCCAATGCTTAATACTTCGACTACGCCCCTCAGTTCCGCTCGGGCTGAACTTAGGACAAGCTCAGTACAAGTGCCCACTTCCCTTACCATGAAACAAGAATTTTGAGCAATACTGGTACAAGAAGGAATATTTACACAAAATCCCAAACAAAATGAAAATTCAACCTAGTGATAAGCCTTTGCTAGAGTGGGCAGGCGATAGTTTAGCAATTGGATTATTTGAAGATGCAGTAGAGTTAACTGGAGAATTGGCAACTTTAGATCAAAAGTTTTCCGGCGTCTTACAAGAACTAATTGCTGAAGAAGAATTTAAAGGTAAAGCCAACAGTACCATCTTCACTCGTGTGAATCCTGGTGGCTCAGTGCGGAAATTGATTCTGGTAGGTTTAGGTAAACCAGATGCACTAAAACTCGACACTTTGCGACGCGCTGCTGCTGCTGTAGCTAGAGTGGCAAAAAAGCAAAAAAGCAAAATTCTGGGATTTAGTTTGCCTTTGTGGAATAACGATCCAACCGCAAGCGCCCAAGCGATCGCAGAAGGTGTAGAATTGGCGCTTTACCAAGATATTCGCTTTAAGTCAGAACCAGAAGATAAAGGTTCTCAAATAGAAACCGTAGATTTACTAGGATTCGGTGGACAAGAAGCAGCCATCACCCGCGCCAATCAAATAGTGTCAGGGGTAAACTTGGCACGGGAGTTAGTAGCAGCACCAGCTAATGCAGTAACACCAATTACTTTGGCAGAAACTGCCCAAGCGATCGCCAAGGATCACGGTTTACAACTGGAAATTCTGGAACGAGAAGATTGTGAAAAATTGGGCATGGGTGCTTTTTTGGGAGTCGCCCAAGCTTCCGATTTGCCACCTAAATTTATTCACCTGACTTACAAGCCAGAAGGTACAGCCAAAAGAAAACTAGCAATTATTGGCAAAGGTTTAACCTTCGACTCCGGCGGACTCAACATCAAAGGAGCTGGTAGCGGCATCGAAACCATGAAAATTGATATGGGCGGTGCAGCAGCAACCTTGGGTGCGGCAAAAGCAATTGCTCAAATTAAGCCAGATTCGGAAGTTCACTTCATCTCGGCAGCGACCGAAAATATGATTAGCGGCCACGCCATGCGCCCTGGAGATATTCTCACAGCATCAAACGGCAAAACAATCGAAGTGAATAACACCGACGCTGAAGGACGTTTGACCCTCGCAGATGCCTTGGTGTATGCCGACAAATTGGGATTAGATGCGATCGTAGATTTAGCCACCCTCACTGGCGCTAATGTTATTGCCTTGGGTGAAGATATTGCTGGTTTGTACACACCCGATGATGCTGTAGCTTCCCAGTTAGAGAAAGCTGCCGAAACTTCAGGAGAAAAGATTTGGCGGATGCCAATGGAAGAAAAATATTTTGAAGGGTTAAAGTCTGGCATTGCGGACATGAAAAATACTGGCCCGCGTCCAGGTGGTTCTATTACCGCCGCCCTTTTCCTTAAGCAATTTGTCAAAGACACATCTTGGGCACACTTAGATATTGCTGGCCCAGTGTGGACAGATAAAGAAAATGCCTACAACGGCGCAGGAGCAACCGGCTACGGTGTTCGGACGCTAGTTAATTGGGTAGAAGGGAGTGGGGAGTAGGGAGTAAACAAGCAGGGGCCAAGGGGGAGAATAACAAAATTACCTCTTTCCCCTTTGCTGCCTGCTCCCTGCTGCTCTACCTCTTTCCAATGCCAAATTCGTGCTATCTTGAGCTAGCCAGCAAAAATTGTTGCAATAGTAACAGAAATAATTTGGCGGTCAGAAAGTTAAGCTTTTTCGGGCATTGCCATCTGGTAAAATTTGTAAGGTTTCTAGAAACTGTGAGCAATGGGATCGACTCGCGTAAGGATCGCAATTGACGCAATGGGAGGGGATCACGCACCCGGTGAAATCGTTGCTGGCGCATTGCGAGCAAGGGAAGAATTGGGTGTAGATGTATTATTGGTTGGTGATCCTCAACAAATAGAAGCTGCCTTGCCGCCAAAAACGAATTTAGGGCAGGTGGAGATCGTGACTGCACAGGAAGCGATCGCTATGGATGAGGAGCCTTTAAATGCAGTTAGACGCAAACGCAAGGCTTCCATCAATGTGGCGATGGATTTAGTGAAGCAGCAAAAAGCAGATGCCGTATTTTCTGCCGGTCACTCTGGAGCAGCTATGGCATCAGCTTTGCTCCGCTTAGGACGATTGCCGGGAATTGATCGCCCAGCCATAGGGACTGTTTTTCCCACGATTATTGCTGGTAAGCCAGTGTTAGTACTTGATGTCGGTGCGAATGTAGATTGCCGTCCCAAGTTTTTAGAGCAGTTTGCCGTCATGGGATCGGCTTACAGTAAATATGTCTTAGGTACAACCGAACCGAAGGTAGGTTTGTTGAATATTGGTGAAGAAGACTCTAAGGGCAATGATGCAACCGTCCGCGCCCACCAAATGCTCCGCGAAAATTCTCAAATTAATTTTATTGGCAATGCCGAAGGGCGTGATGTGCTTTCCGGTTGCTTTGATGTAATTGTTTGCGATGGGTTTGTGGGCAATGTATTATTAAAATTTGCCGAAGCCGTCGGAGAAGTGATTCTGCAAATTCTGCGGGAAGAATTACCCCAAGGATTACACGGTCAAATCGGTTCAGCACTCTTAAAACCAAACCTGAAGCGGATCAAGCAGCGCATGGATCACGCAGAACACGGCGGCGCTTTGCTGTTGGGTGTGGCGGGAGTCTGTTTTATCGGTCACGGTAGCTCACAAGCTCCTTCAATTTTTAATGCAATTCGCATGGCAAAAGAAGCTGTTGACAACCAGGTGCTACAACGAATTCAGTCCCAATATATCCTAGAGCGCGAAAGCGGTTAGTCATTAGTCATTGGTCACTTGTACTGAGCTTGTCCTGAGCTTGTCGTGAGCGTAGTCGAAGGGCGTAGCCGAAGTATTAGTCATTAGTTATTAGTCATTGGTCATTTGTAAAGGACAACTGACAAAGAGCAAAGGACAAAAGACAAAAGACAAAGGACAAGAAGCTGATAGCTTGGGAGATTAAGAGTGCAAAACTTAGGCGTAGCAATTATCGGAAGTGGCTCGGCAGTACCAGCAACTTCCCTACACAACCAGACATTGAGTGAAGTAGTTGAAACATCAGATGAGTGGATAACTACAAGAACTGGAATTCGTCAACGGCGATTAGCCCTGCCATCTGAGTCCTTGAGTGTACTCGCTACTGCTGCCAGCCGTAATGCGATCACAGCTTCGGGAATTAAACCAGAAGACCTAGACCTAATTTTGCTGGCGACATCCACCCCTGATGATTTGTTTGGTACTGCTTGTCAAATACAGGCGCAATTGGAAGCCACCAACGCAGTAGCTTTTGACTTAACTGCTGCCTGCTCTGGCTTTGTGTTTGGTCTAGTTACAGCAGCCCAATACATTAGGACAGGTGTTTATAAAAATGTACTGTTGATAGGGGCAGATATCCTCTCTCGCTGGGTAGATTGGGAAGATCGGCGCACTTGTGTATTATTCGGTGATGGTGCAGGGGCAGTAGTATTACAGGCTGATAAAAGCGATCGCTTGTTGGGATTTGCCCTTAAAAGTGATGGTACTCAAAACCATCACCTTAACCTTGCTTATACAAGCGCTTCTCAAGAACTACTTCCCAATGTAAGTATCACAAAAGGCGGTTACCAACCAATTACTATGAACGGCAAAGAAGTCTACCGCTTTGCTGTGCAAAAAGTGCCCGAAATCATTGATAAAGCTTTATTTCAAGCCAACCTCAATGTTGACCAAATAGATTGGCTGTTATTGCATCAAGCCAATCAGCGAATTATTGATGCTGTTGCCCAACGCCTGAATGTCCCAGAAGATAAAGTTATAAGTAATCTCGCCCAATATGGCAATACCTCTGCTGCTTCCATTCCGTTAGCTTTAGATGAAGCAGTGCGGGAAGGAAAAATTAAACCCAATGACATCGTTGCTGCATCAGGCTTTGGTGCCGGTCTTAGCTGGGGTGCAGCAATTTTCCAATGGGGAAGGTGAAGAGTTAGGAGTTAGAGTTATGAGTTAAAAGTTATAAGTTTTAATGTTTTACTCCTCATTCCTAATTCCTAACTTTTCACTCCTCACTCCTAACTTTTCACTTTTCTGATTCTTGACCAATGACAAAAACTGCATGGGTATTTCCCGGACAAGGTTCCCAAGCGCTGGGAATGGGAATGGATTTACTAGATATACCATCGGCTAAAGATAAGCTTGCCAAAGCTGAGGAGATTTTGGGCTGGTCTGTAACCGAAATCTGTCAAAATCAAGAAGAAAAATTATCACAAACTCTATACACTCAGCCAAGTCTTTATGTTATAGAAACCATTCTTGCTGATCTTCTCCAAGAACAAGGACACCAGCCAGATTTAGTGGCTGGTCACAGTTTGGGAGAATATTCTGCCCTTTATGTAGCGGGTGTCTTTGAATGGTCGGCTGGGTTATATCTTGTAAAGCGCCGTGCAGAACTTATGGATAATGCCGTCGATGGTATGATGGCAGCTTTGATGAACTTTGATTGCGAACAGTTAGAAAAAGTCATTGCTCAAACGCCTGATGTGGTAATAGCAAATGATAATAGTTCGGCTCAGGTAGTAATTTCAGGCACGACTGAGGCTGTACAAGCGGTAATGACTCAAGTTAAAGCAAAGCGTGCTATTCCCTTAAAAGTTTCTGGAGCATTTCATTCATATTTAATAGCACCAGCAGCTGCAAAATTTCAAGATATTTTAGAATCCGTGGAATTTCAGCCAGCTACTGTACCAGTACTGTCTAATGTAGAACCAATTCCGTCTATTGATGCCAAGGTTTTAAAGCAACGCCTGAATAAACAAATGACTGGTTCTGTAAGATGGCGAGAAATTTCTCTGCAATTACCAGCCAACGGCATTCAGCAAGTAATAGAAATTGGCCCTGGTAAAGTGCTAACTGGTTTAATTAAACGTAGTAGCCCTCACTTAATATTAAAAAATATCCAGAGTGCTGCTGATTTGCCTGATTAATTCTTTTTTTATGAAAAATTTCAGTAGTCTTGTAGTAAACTCTCGCGCCTACAAGTTGCACTATTTTCTTTGTCAAAAAAAGCTGCAAACCCTCTCCTTTGTTCCCAGCAAGAACTGCCCCTCTGCGGCCTCAATTGCTTGCTTAAATGCTTAACAGCTTACCCCTGTTTTGCTTTGCTCCACGGCAGGGGAGAAGGACTTGCTCCCCTGCCAAGTGCCCCTTCCCTCCTGCCTCTTCGGTCAAGCAGAAAGTTCGTGTCCATATGCAGATGTAGGTATATGCTAGATAGGTAGCTGGATCACAAACTCAGTACCTTTGCTGAAAATTAATGCCAAGGTGAGATCGTAATAACTTTGCCAGCTATTTGCTGTTGGCAATTCCATTCGTTTTGTAAGTTGGTTGAACTTTAGTGTTACCCGACAAACCTCTAACAATGTTGGCTTACCCTGCGGGATCTTGCTACGTTCCTCAACCAAACATACATTGGAGTTATTTTTTAGGCAAAACCTACGCAGTATTGATCCCTGTCTTCATTCTTCGACAGGTAGGATAATCTGAAATTCTGTCCCCTGTCCTAATTTAGAAACAAAGTTAATTTGTCCGTTATGAGTTGAAATAATGGAGTAGGCTACTGCTAATCCTAATCCCGTTCCTTTACCCACAGCTTTTGTGGTGAAGAACGGGTCAAATACTCGTTTTTGGATTTTTTCAGAAATTCCAATCCCATTATCGGCAATGCGAATGTTCACACTCTTAGTTAGAGAATTACTGAGTTCGGTACGAATTGTAATAGTACGAGTTGTTATTTGAGCTTCATCTAAGGCATCAATGGCATTATTCAAGATATTCATAATTACCTGATTGATTTGTTTGGCGTGACAACTCACTCGCGGAAGATCAGCATAGTCTTTGATAATTTCAATTTCACTAAGTCGGTGTTGCAGAATTAACAGCGTATTCTCAATACCCTCATGAATATTGACAGCTTTGATATCTGCTTCATCAAGTCGGGCAAAATTCCGTAAAGATAAGACAATATTCTGAATACGTTGACTACCTTGTTGTATTGAATTCAGAAGATTTGGTACGTCTTTGATCGCGTAATCTAAATCTTTTTCATTGAAATAAGCTTGAATTTTGGTAGTAGGTTGTGGACATTGCTGTCGATAAAGATTAATACCCTCTAGCAAATCTTGGAAATGCTCTTTTAAATATGTAATATTACCGTAAATAAAGCTAATTGGATTATTGATTTCATGGGCAATCCCAGCGACCAATTGTCCCAAACTCGACATTTTTTCAGCATGAATCAATTGAGCTTGGGTTTGTTGTAGTTCCTCAAGAGTATGGGATAATTGCTGATTTTTGTGATGAAGTTCTTGGGTGCGCTGGTCTACTTTTTGCTCTAAGGTGTTGTAGAGTAAGGCGTTTTCTAAAGAAATTGCTGCTTGACTGGTTAATAATTCTAGTATATCTAAGCGATCGCCTACAAATGCACCCATTGTTAGCTGATTTTCTAAGTACAAAATCCCCATTAACTGCCCCTGATTCAGAATTGGCATACACAGCGCACTTTTGGGTTGATGCTGGCGCATATATTCTCCAATCACATTAGGCAGATGGGTTTTGAGATTATCAATTACAACAGTTTCTAGAGTGTTTTTTACATACTGGATCAGTTTGATTGGAATACTAGCATGATTATTTAAAGGTACTGTTTGCAATATAGTGCCTTCTAAGGTGGCGATCGCTCGCACTTGCCATAAGCCATTTTGAAAGAGAATTAACGCACACCGATCAGCACCAGCATTTTCGAGAATAATCTGAGTTAGCTTCTGGATTAGCTCATCTAAGTGAATTGCGGTAGAGATTGCTTGGGAGGCTTTAAAGACAGATCCAAAGTCCAGCACCGAATTGCTGCTGGAGGGACTTGAGATATGGGTGGAAGAGTGAATAGAGGCGCTAGATGCCACACTCTTACTCAGTGTTTCTTGCAAGTTGAGTTTGAGATTTTTTTGTTGCAAAATTACCCACAGAAGTTCTGGATAACGTTGTTCTAAGTCTTCTACTTTGGTTTTGGCTCCCCAACGGGCATAGCAGTAGTAAGCTTCTTGCATATAGACCTGAGCAATTTTTTCTTTGCCCCAATCAAGGTAGAATTTGGCAGCCAGTTCATTGCTAAGTGCTGCTTCTTGGATGTAGCCATTTTCTTTTGCTCCAGCAATGGCAAGGTCGTAAAATTCTATTGCTGCGGTTTTTTGTGCTAGTATCCGACACTTTTCTGCTTCCACCAATTGGAATCGATGCTGATGATTCATGGGTGCATAATTTGCCCATTGTTGCATGGTGTCTTGATTTTCTGCTACCTGCTCTAAAATTTTCTGTTGTTGTGCGGGTGACAACGTGGGAAATAAAGCTAGTTGCAACAGCGAATCATAAAGATTAAGCACTGGAGTGTTCACCATTGCATATCCTGAACCGGAATATTGTTTGGCTTTGACAGCATATTCCACTGCCAAATCCAGTGCTTGAAATAGATAACAAAGCATCAATTTGTTGACAAATAAATGCCATAAACCAGTGCCATCATTAGTTTGTTCATGTAACGCCAGCATTGACCTCTCATCATAGGCTGCGCCAACTAATTCCCAAGGAATAGTTTTTGGCTCAATTAAATTCAAGACCACTTGGTGGTAAATATTGTTGTAATTAAGTGCCGTTATTTGGTTAATTTTTGCTATTGCTGCCCCATAAATCGCTAATTCATTAGCTAGTTTGCTTAATTCTTGACCAGCAATATAAGCTTGTAAGCAATAAATATAGGCAGCATAACCAGCATAAGCCAAATCTCCACTATTTAGCCCAATGGTATAAGCTTGTAGTAATGGTTTGAGCGTTGATGTTACAGGCTCTTTCCAGTGGCTCACAAAATGATAAACCACTACGAGGACTCTTGCTTCGTATTCCTGATTTTGAAACTTGGACAGCAGTTGCAACGCTAACTTACCCAATTCATGACCTGTTGGAATACTATTTGGTTGACCACAAAGCATGAATCCATAAACTGAGTAAGTGAAGGCAGAACCGGAAGTATTTCCGTATTTTATAGAAAGAGTAACTTCCTTCAGTGCTAGCAAGCGATGGAGTTCAGGTTTTGCTAGATAAGCAGGAGTAGTTACTTTAACTAAGACACGCAAGGCTGCACGTAATTCGGGATTCTGTATCTCTGGCAAATCAACTAATTCAGCAACTGTTTTGCCACTCAAGGTAGCTTGAGTCTCTTGCAAAGCGAGAACAAAATCCTCATCTGTTGGTTCTTTAGGAAACTCAATGCCAATCGGCTGCAAAAATTGCATGGCTGTATCGATCGCTGCCAATAATTTTCCTTGAACTGTGTAAGCTTCAATTTTTACTTCATATACTTTGGCTATATCAGTTACAGCTTTTGCGTGTTGTAAAATTTCTTGGGCAAAATCTTCCATTGCCTCAATTTCACCACACAGATAACTGGCTTCGGTTGCTTCGTTATACAAACTTAAAGTCAAATTGTAGTCAAATTCCCAAGGGTTGAATGGTAGCAATTGAATACCTGTTTTCAGATAAACAATTGCTGAACTGTATGCAGTTGAGGCTTTTGCCTGTTTCCCAGCCATGAAATTTAACTGTGCGAGTTCATGGCGTTCTTGAGGTTGATGGAAAAGTTCAAGCCCAATATTTAGCTGATTAGCGATCGCAAAAATCCAATCTTCTAATTCAGCTTTCGGGGTATTTTGCCACAGCAAGCGGCCAATTTTGACATGGGTTATCTGTTTGTGATCTTCAGGAATCAGTGAGTAAGCGGCTTGTTGGACGCGATCGTGCAGGAATTTATATGCTACAACATGAGCGGTTTCCTGATTACTAGCTTGATTTTCTCGGTCTATATAAAACTTATAAACTTGACTTTGTGGTAGAATCAAACCTTCTTGTAATGCTTTCCACAATGCGGCGGCGGTTTCGATTTGGGATTGTTGATAAACAATCGCCAAGGTATGTAAATCAAACTGATTCCCAATACAAGCCGCCAGTTTTAAAACCTCCTGAGTTGCTGGTGTTAGTTTCTGCAACTGTTGTGCCATAAACTCCACCACATCATCTGTCAGTGCCAATTGCTTGATTTGGGCAATATTACATTGCCAATGCCCGATTTGAAAATTAAATTGAATATAATTATCCTGATGCAGTGCCTTGAGAAACTGAGTGGTAAAGAAGGGATTTCCTTTGGTTTTTTGATATACCAGTTGCGTTAATGGCTGTGCTATTTCTAGTTGACAATTGAGGGTATCTGCTAACAACTGATTCACACTTACTGGATACAGTGGATTGAGTATAATGTTGTTAACGACAGCTCCTGCATTGGCTATCTCATCTAGTGTCAACATTAAAGGATGTGCCGGGAAGACCTCATTATCTCGGTATGCCCCAAACAGCAATAAGTAGCCACTCTGGGATTCATCCATGAGTAGCTGCATCAGCTTCAGTGATGCCGAATCTGCCCACTGCAAGTCATCCAAAAACATTACTAAGGGATGTTCTAGTGTGGTGAAAACTTGAATAAATTTTTGAAACAGCAGATTGAAGCGATTTTGAGCCGCCATTCCCGATAGTTCTACAGCCGGAGGTTGGGAACCAATAATTCGTTCTAGTTCTGGGATGACCTCAATAATAACTTGGGCATTTTCACCCAAAGCTGTGATAATTTTATCTTGCCACTGTTGCAAATTGGTATCAGTTTCACTCAATAGTTGCCGCATTAAATCTCGGAAGGCTTGCACAAATGCACTGAAGGGAATATTACGATTAAATTGGTCAAATTTCCCTTTGATAAAATAACCACGTTTTCTAACAATAGGTTTATGAACTTCGTTAATAACCGCAGTTTTCCCAATCCCCGAAAAACCAGCAACTAGCATCATTTCGGTTGCCCCTTGGCTGACTCTTTCAAATGCTTGCAATAGGGTTTCTACTTCGGTTTCTCTGCCATATAATTTATCGGGAATAATGAAGCGATCGCAAATATCTTGTTGTGCAATTGGAAAACTCTCGATAATACCTGTTTTTTTCAGTTGAAGCAAGCACTTTTCTAAATCATATTTCAATCCTGAAGCGCTATGATAGCGCTCTTCAGGATTCTTCGCCATCAGTTTGCTAATAATTTTTGAGAATATAGATGGAATTTCTGAATTAACTTCATGTATTAAAGGCGCTGTTTTTGCAATATGACAATGTACCAGTTCCATAGCATCCTCTGACTGAAATGGTAATTTTCCAGTCAGTAGTTCATAAAAAGTTACACCTAAAGAATAAAAATCAGTGCGGTAGTCAATCCCTCGATTCATTCTTCCAGTTTGTTCTGGGGAAATATAAGCAAGTGTTCCTTCTAATACATTGGGATTGATTAGCGTTTGGGTTTCTCGTGGTAGTAAAGATGCAATACTAAAGTCAATTAATTTAACTTGTTTGGTTTCTGGATTAATTAAAATATTGGCGGGTTTAATATCTTTATGAATAATGCGCGAGTGATAGAGTATATCTAAGGTATTGCATAGTGCGATCGCAATTCCTAAAAACTCTATTAAAGCTTCTACGCTTCCCCCTACTCTCCACTCAGTACAGACACGATTAATCGCGTCTCTTTGCACTCCCCATTCTTTAAGAGAAATCCCTCCAAAATCTTCCATTACCAATACATAGCCATTTTGGTGTTGTTCGAGGCTATAAGTTTGGATGATTAAGGGTGAGTTAAGATTTTTAGCTATGGTGTACTGATTGCGAAACCATAAGAGTTCACTGAAACTCGGATAAGGATTTTTCAGGAGTTTAATCACTACTAGTAATTCGTCAGTCTCTCGATACCCTCGATATACCAGTGTTCTGGAACCATTGTAAATTTCTTCACTGATGCGATATCCGGGAATACTGACTGTAGTGGTATTCATACTGCTAAATCCTAATATTTTCTGGATTTAGTATTCCCAAATGCTTGAAATAATTCATCTCCACAGCTTTTTGCGTTTGCTCTGGGTCTTGCGATCGCGTATGCTAAATTCAGTCTGATTTGAATTATCTTCTGTGGACAGAAACCGCGAACCGTTCATCAGTCTGGCACTTTACCACGCCTTTAAATGGTCGGTCGTCAGCCCCATGCTTCACGCTTACTTTCGGGGCCAGATTTATGGTACGGAAAATGTCCCTCAATCAGGGCCGTTGCTGGTAGTGAGTAATCACGCTAGTTATTTTGATCCGCCAATTGTCTCCAACTGTGTACGTCGTCCAGTAGCGTACATGGCTAAGGAAGAGTTATTTAAGATCCCAGTTCTGGCGCAAGCGATTAAATTGTACGGTGCTTATCCGGTGAGTCGGGGAAATGCTGATCGTAATGCCATCCGTTCCGCCCTAGAATATCTCAATAAAGGTTGGGCTGTCGGTGTTTTTTTGCAAGGTACTCGCACCCCAGATGGTCGAATTACAGACCCCAAGAGAGGCGCACTGCTGCTAGCGGCGAAAGCAAAAGCCCCAATATTACCCGTGAGTGTTTGGGGTACTGAGGAGATTTTACAAAAAGGATCGTCCCTACCTCGCGCAGTTCCCATCACTGTGAGAATTGGTAACTTGATTGATGCTCCTAATTCTAGTAATAAAGAGGAATTGGAAGGTTTGACACAAAAGTGTACCACGGTAATTAATAAGATGCATGATTTAGGAAGATGAGTTAGATACCCAAGAGATGTATGCTTTAGGATGGTAGCGATCGCTATTAGGTTGATCTAATCTTAAAATCAATTCATTCTAGGAATCAACTAAGGGACTTATAACAAATAAATCATCCATCTTCCGAGGTGGATAGCTTTCTAATACCAGACAACTAGCTTTTTTATATCTTAATTATGAATCACGAATTACGTAGTCGGTTTCTCGCCTTCTCTACGAGACGCTACGCGAATGGCGAGTATTAAAAATTATTATGAGCGGCTTTGAAACCAAGAGTTTTTGGGAGCGACTAAATAATCTGGCATTAGTTCGATTTTTGCTCTTAGTTGCTTCTGGCTGGGCAATTGTACAACTTTTAGCTTATTTTGAATCGGTCATTGTTATTTTTACATTTGCGGCAATTTTAGCTTTTTTGCTCAGTTATCCTGTACAAGGGTTGCGGCGTTTTTTGCCCCACGGTATAGCTGTTGGTGTCGTTTTCTTGCTCAGTATTGTGATTATCGGCGGTGTGATAATTACTGTGAGTTTAACGGTCTTATCTCAAGGACAACAATTAATTGATAGTATCACTGCATTTGTAAATTCTTTAGTGCCTTTATTAGAGGGACTAGAAGGTTTGTTACGAAACCGTAATTTTCAAATAGATTTAAATTTTATTGAAGAACAATTGCGGAATCAAGCTGTATCAACTCTTGTTAATAGTTTAGCTATTTTACAAGGGTTTATGACAAACTTTATAACTTTTATCTTGATTGCAGTGGTAGCTTTTTTTATGCTATTAGATGGAGATAAACTGTGGAATTTTATTTTAAAAATAGTACCAAAACAACGTCGCAATAGATTTACAAATGTAATAAAAAGGTCTTTTTTAGGATTTTTTAGAGGTCAATTACTATTAAGTGCATTTTTAACAATTTCAACATTTTTAGTATTTTTACTATTAAAAGTACCTTTTGCTTTGACATTGTCAATAATAATCGGAATTGTTGATATAATCCCTGGTATAGGCGCGACATTGGGAGTAAGCACAGTTACTCTATTTGTATTGTCTCAAGGTGTTTGGTTAGCAGTAAAAGTATTAATAACTTGTATTGTCCTCCAGCAAATACAAGATAACTTGATTGCGCCTCGAATTATGCAGGGTGCGCTGAATCTTAATCCTGTAGTGGTATTTTTTGCTTTACTAGTAGGGGCTAAAGTAGCAGGATTATTAGGTGTTTTTATATCTATTCCCATCGCTGGAGTAATTGTGTCTTTATTTGAAATTGATGAAATGAAATCATAAGTTTAGTTACTGGTCATTTGTCATTTGTCAGGAATTAAGAACTAAGGAATAATGTAAAAATAGCCATTTACAAATAAACATTGGAAAGTAATGTCGGATTTAAGAGCAGAATTAACAGAGATTTTGGATGAGGCAGAGTGGGAGTGGCTCATTCCTCATGTACAAAGAGATGCAGTAATTTTAGTGGCGCTTGAGCTAAACTTGGTGGATGTTGGAATAGCGATCGCCAGTGATAATATACCATCAGTGGAATTGTGGATTAATGAACAATTGATTACTAAACCCACGATAGTACAAGTGGGAGAATGGAATAGCGCTCGCAGTAAGCGATTTAATACTCTTATCGTTCAACCTTACGTTCTGGCGCAAGAAATAGTTGCTGCTTAATAAGTTTTTGTGATAATTTTAATCGGGGTTGTAGTCAACAAAAATATTGATGTAGTATAAAATACATCAATGTATTAAGAGGTAGAGAGCGAATATACCTCTTGAGTATTGACTAAGGCAAAATTTTCTCCTTTAAAGTTTAGCCATCTAGGGGCTAGAATTGTTACGATAATTTCAGATTAGATGTTGAAACCTTGATCCAATCTGAAACCTTAGAACTATTAGAATGGCATCGCCTCTGCCAGCACCTTGCCACTTTTGCGGCAACTAAGCTGGGGGCGACAGCTGCGCGTTATCTGAAAATACCCGATTCTCAGATCCAAAGCGAACAGTTATTAGAGCAAACCAAAGAAGTCTACCAACTTGAAACTCGTCTGACCACGGGACTGTCATTTGAGGGAATTCAAGATATTGGCGATTCCTTAGAACGGGCAGAACGCAGTGGAGTTTTGGCAGGGGATGAACTGTTAGCGATCGCTACTACCCTGGCTGGTGCCAGGAATTTGCGCCGTGTCATTGACAATCAGGAAGATTTGCCGATATTGACTGATTTGGTTGCCGATTTGCGGACTTATCCAGAAGTAGAGCAAGAAATTCATCGATGTATTGATGAACGGGGCCAGGTAACTGACCGCGCAAGTCAAAAACTGGGAGAAATTCGTACAGATTTGCGGCGATTACGCTCTCAAATTACTCAAAAGCTGCAAAATATCTTACAGACAAAATCTGGAGCAGTTCAAGAACAGCTAATTACGCAACGAAGTGATCGCTTTGTCATTCCCGTAAAAGCACCCCAAAAAGATGCCATCCCCGGTATTGTCCACGATACCTCTACTAGCGGTGCCACCCTATACGTGGAACCGAATTCAGTAGTGCCCTTAGGCAACCAATTGCGGCAGATAATTAGAAAAGAGCAAGCTGAAGAAGAAGCGATTCGCCGTGCTTTGACAGAACTTGTAGCCGCAGTCAAACTAGATTTAGAGAGGTTGTTAGCGATCGCTACCACTTTGGATCTCGCAACCGCTAGATCGCGGTATAGTTACTGGTTAGGAGCGAATCCCCCGCGATTTATCCAGCGTAAAGACAGAGAAATTATTACCTTGCGGAACTTACGACATCCCCTGTTAGTGTGGCAGCAACAGCACGAACAAGGCCAACCAGTAGTTCCTGTCGATTTGCTGATCAGTCCGCAAATTCGGGTAGTGACAATTACCGGACCAAATACTGGCGGTAAAACTGTAACCTTAAAAACCTTGGGGTTAGCAGCATTGATGGCCAAAGTGGGTTTATTTGTCCCCGCCCGTGAACCAGTAGAAATACCTTGGTTTGATAAAGTGTTGGCAGATATTGGCGATGAACAATCCTTACAGCAAAGTTTATCCACATTTTCTGGACACATCCGCCGCATTAGTCGGATTTTAGAGGCATTGGATACTGGGGACTTGGGACACTTCTCTACCAGAGGCTGCACCAACGACAACCTCAGTGCATCGCTGGGGACTGGGGAAAAAGAAATTCCTAATCCCCAATCCCTAATCTCGAATACTTTGGCTTCTCTACCAGAGGCTACGCGAACGCTCAGTACAAGTCCCCAATCCCTAGTCTTACTCGATGAAGTCGGCGCAGGAACCGATCCAGTTGAGGGTAGTGCCTTAGCGATCGCCTTATTGCAATATCTCGCCAACCATGCCCAGCTAACGATCGCTACCACTCACTTTGGGGAATTAAAAGCCCTGAAATACGAAGACGAGCGGTTTGAAAATGCCTCTGTAGAATTTGATGAAAGTACTCTCTCGCCTACTTACCGTCTGTTGTGGGGCATCCCTGGACGTTCTAATGCCTTAACTATTGCTCTACGCTTGGGATTAAAACCAGAAGTAGTAGAACAGGCGAAGACTCAAGTAGGAGAGGCCACAGATGAAGTTAACCAGGTGATTGCTGGGTTAGAAGCACAACGCCGTCGTCAAGAAACCAAAGCTGCCGAAGCCCAAAGTTTGTTGCAGCAAGCGGAACGTTTATACAAAGAAGTATCCGCAAAAGCCGCAAGTTTGGAAGAAAGAGAAAGCAGTTTGCGGGCTTCACAGGAAATAGCAGTGCAACAAGCGATCGCCCAAGCAAAAGGTGAAATTGCCCAAGTTATCCGCCGTTTGCAGAAAGGTACGCCCACAGCCCAAGAGGCCCAGCAAGCAACCAATGCTTTAAATCAGATTGGCCAGCAATATCAGCCAGTAACGCCAGCAAAACCAAAAGTTGGGTTTATGCCCAAGATAGGCGATCGCGTCCGCATTCCAAAATTGGGACAGATCGCAGATGTGATCACCGCCCCCGATGAAGATGGCGATTTAAGCGTTCGGTTTGGGCTAATGAAGATGACTGTGAAGTTACAAGACGTAGAATCTCTAGATGGTCAAAAAGCTGAACCAATCGTTAAACCCAAACCAGCCCCAGCAGCAGTAACCCCACCACCGCAAAGTGTCCCAGAAATTCGGACTTCCCAAAATACGATCGATTTACGTGGTAAACGGGTAGCTGATGCCGAATACATTTTAGATAAAGCCATCTCGGAAGCTACAGGCCCAGTTTGGATTATTCACGGGTACGGCACTGGCAAACTGCGACAAGGAGTTCACGCCTTTTTGCAACAGCATCCCAGAGTCAACAACTACGAACCAGCAGAACAAGCAGATGGCGGCAGTGGTGTTACCGTTGCTCACATAAAATAAAGCGCAGGAAATTTGCGATGTTACTTAAACTCAATCAACTAATTGTTAAAGCAGGTCATCAGTTGTTGATTAAAGATGTCTCCTGGTCGGCATACAAAGGCATTTTAGCAGAATTGGGAGACAATCGCAGTTCTAGAATAGGTTACAGTCAAAGGGTGCTGGAAATAATGGCTCCATTACCAGAGCATCAAGTAGCTAAAGTTATTATTGGCGACTTGATAAAAGTTTTATTAGAAGAACTCGATCTGGAATTTTGGAGTTTAGGTTCTACAACATTTGATAAATAAATCCACGATGAACCTTCTATTTTTACCACATCCCCATTTCTGCAAGAACTCTATAATCATTTTTGAATTTTTCCAATTAAGTTGACAATGCCGCTTGGCTTATTCCTTATTTATCTAGCAAAAATGGTCTTACAAATCTGATACCTCTAACATCATCTTTATTGATTTGAACTATCTCTGTTTTTTTCTTAGTTTCTTCTATCTTTAATATGTAGTTTTTATCTCCTTCAAACAAAAGTTTTATCTTTTGTGTATCTGTATTTACTTGAGTGTTTATTCCTATTTTTTCTATTTCTTTACTTATATCTTCCTTAAAAAATATTTTCACTTCTTTGGGCTTTCCACCACCATATTGTTCTGGAATCAAAGGATATACATAGTAGCCAAAACTAGTTAGATAATAACTAAATACTATTATAAACAAAAAGCCTAGAAATAATAAAATAGAGAACCGCGCTTGACTATTTATAATACTTGTATTAAAAAACAAAATGATGCCTGGACAAACACATACTATGGAACCCCAAAACCATACTTCAAAAATATCCTTAATAGTTGTCTTTATAGAACTTGGTTCAGGAGGATCAAAATGGAATAAAAAACTAAATAGGACAAAATATACGACGGCAAAAAATAGCGAACCTACAAGAGAGCTAAATAATATTTGCCACAAAAAACGTAGACTAATTCTTTCAAATTTGAGATCCTTGATACTCTCCACTTTATATTTGAATCGATACATGAAAACAATAATCGAAAACGTTAAATTTGAGAATATAGAAAATAAGACTAGAACTCCTGTGTAAATAAAACGAGGTTTAAGGCTCGAAAAATCTGAGATTCCTAAACTGTACAAATAGTCATTAACGGTCAGTATACCAACTAAGTAACAGAGAACTGCTAGAACAGTAAATATTTTTACAATTGTTTCCCAAGATAATTTCATAACCACTATAGCTTTGTTTCAATCAGGGTAAACGCATCAAAATAATGGCTCAAATTATGACTCAGAGGGGGCAAGGAAAGGGGCAAGAATTTGCAGCATAAACTGGTCATTGAGTCCGGCTCTGTAGCGTTTCATCGCTCTCACTGCCCTTTGAGGCTTCCTGACGCAAGAGGTTGAGGGCGAGAATATAGTCGGCTTGCTGCTGTTGAATCTGCTGGGCAGCTTCTTCAACACAACGTCAATGCCTTTTCTTATTCTATGTCACCCATGTATAATTTATACTTACTTTTTGGATATATTATCAGGTTGATTCAGAGCAAAACAAAATTATAAAGTTTGCTACCTATGTTGGTCTAACTTAATTAATTGCTTTTTAACAAATGCTTGTTTTTTATTCAGGATTAAAGCTATACCTACAGCTAGTAAAATTCCACCCGCACCCTGATGTTCGGGAACAGAAGTAGAAGGCGTAGTAAATCCATACTTGGCTAAAATTTCTTGCCCTTTTTGTGACAGGATATATTCAGCTAATTTTTCACCATCAGGATCGGCATTTTTCAGTGTAGTCAATCCATAATTAGCTTTTGTTGCTAAGTAGCCGGGCAACTCTACTATTTGCAGATTTTCACCACCTTCTATTGCTTGGGCAGTCTGACCACTCGTATAATAAGATAAAAATATATCTGCCTGCTTTGTTTCTTCTAGAAAGTAGACTAAATTATTTTTGCCATTAGGAACTATAGGAGCATTAGGATTACCACCTACTAATTGCAAAGCTTTATTCTTCAGAATTTGAGAACTACCAGGTTTAACCCGATCAGCCTTGTCAAATATCTGCCAGGCATAATCACCAGATGGATCTGCTACAGGCGTCGAAGTTCCTACCTTGATTTCTGGTTTTAGCAAAAAATCTAGCAAATTATCTGATGTGATACCAAGTCCTGATCTTACAATAGCAGTCATGCGGTTGCTAGTGAAGTTCACTACAGGTTCACTTAAACCTTCTTCAAATAATGTCTGAGGGTTTTCAATATCTGCACTAGCAAAAACATCTGCGGATTTTCCAGTTTTGGAGAATTCTTGTTCTATAAATTCTCGTGTTAAACCAGATGGGCCAAATCGCGTTTCTACTGGAATTCCATATTTCTCGTTAAAAGATTCACCTACTTCTGTGAGGCTATCGCGCAAACTACCAGCACCGTATAGCTTAACCGCCAATGCCTGAGTTGGTATAATGACACCGACAGCACAAGCTATCAGTGAAAAGGCAAAAAAATGCTTTTTCATAGTTATTATATTATTGCGTTGCTATTCTTACCAGTGAATTATCTGTAACCCATACTGAAGAATGGGTTTTGATAAATGTCTAAAGTATTACCTTTGCCCATCAACCTTATAAATTAGTTCTGATATGTGGGTGGTTCGTGGTTAGAGCTATAGTACCAACTAAGTTGGAATAAATCAATCGCTTAACATCTTCAAACACTAACTTTATTAAATTTTTAAGTTTGTCTCAGTTGGATAGAGAGATTAATCTTCCTGATGTTGCTTAACCCAATCCCCAGTCCTTAATTCTCAATCCCGAGGTTACATAGAGACATCAATCTTCCTGATGTTGCTTAACCTATCCTGTAATAACAGGCTACACACAAGCAAAACTGGGGTGAAGTTGGGATAAGCTCTTGAGGCAGGGGAGGTACTTGAGGAAACAGAGTTATTGTTCAGTAATTCTTTTCTCAAAAACAGCTTCTCTTCTTTTCGTGGCCAAGAACAGCTTGCTTCAACCAAGAAATTGCTTAAGGGAACTTCAAAAAATAAATTATCCAATTTCTGGACTTCACTACGACTTTTCCTCCCCCAGCCCCCTGCCTCTAAAACGATGGGATATTTTTTATTTGGAAGTCCCTAACCGAACAGTATTGAGATTGTGTTCAGCAGTAAGAAGCGCCTTTAGCAAACAGGCAAAAAATTTGTATAGTAATTATGTATACATGAAGACCAAATAATAAACATCAATAAATTTCAAAATTTACAGCCATAAATAAATTAGGAGGTATTCTACACAATTACTTAGCGATAATTAGCGGTTAGCATTCAAAACAATAGTTTATTTATACTCTTGTACGGAACTAGCAGCGAAAGTCGGGTAAACCTTAACTAGAATTGATACTTTTCTACTTTGTCGAAAATAAATTTTCATCTAGAGTAGGACAAAGATACCTGCTGTTTACCACATAAAAAAATCTACCTGAAGCGGCTCATAGCTATGGGAAACCAAGCTTAATGCTTGAGAGTCTGGTTTCAAAATGGGTAACAGCAACATCCTCTATCAGCTTGATCACCTATGCTAAAAGTTATGCACTCGGCCGCCAACTCAGCCACTCCAAATTCCCAGTGGGAGGATTTAATCAAGCTTCCAGCCCCAAACACAGTTCAATGGGACAATATCAAAACCCAATTAGACTTGGTGCTGTTGGCGCTAGAAACCTTAACTGGGATTGGTTCAGAGGCAATGCTTTCGGCGGCAACCGATCTGAATTTAGAGTCAAGAGTGCCAGACCGCGTAGCTTTATGGCGATTGCGCCAATCAAATCCTCTACGTAAAGGTCAAGGAGGGCGAAAAAAGTTAGATGTCGAAGAAGCGCGATCACTTGTTCTGATCATCTGCTACCTAGCCAAACAGCACCAGGAATTGATTCGCCGCGCTGTCGGATTGTTGGAACAAATGGCAGGAAATAACCGGGAACCTCACCAGGCTGCTTTACTTGGAGATTATATTGATGCTTTTTGCAACACTTACCAAGAGCGGATGGAAGAGGACGAGAAAATCTCAACGGATTTACTTACCAACCTGGCACTAAAACTGCTTGTAGAGTTACTTTTTTACAGTGCTCCTGGTGGGCATCGTCGTCTCTGGCTAGCACTTTTAGACCGTTCTACAAAATTTTAGATTTTAGATTTGAAATTCCTCAACCAAAATTCGCTCATGAAAGTTTGCTAGGTAAGGATTCCTTTTTGATGATTGTTAGCCCTTGGGCAATGCACTATCAGCACTGCTTCCTCTTTGCACATCAGTTTGCATAACAGAATGAACTTAAGAAAATTCTGAGTGGAAGAATCCACCCTTCCAACTTTTCTTTGCAAGCAACTGGCTTAACTTTTTGCAAAATCCCAAATAGTCTTCTTCGCAGTTCCTGCCATGCCTCTATCAAATTCTGTCATTCGTTGCTATACACCCCCTACTTGCACGCTAGAAGTATTCGCGCAAAGCTCACCTTTGTCACGTTGGATGGGGAAAACTGTCCTTAAGCACCTGAGCTTTGAGCTTCGTTTTGATGATCCCCGACTACCAGAAGAACACAGAGTTCCAATTCGGGGCGATCGCGATCAACTCGAAGCTTTATGTGATGCGGTCGCAAGCTACGTACAGCAATTCCTCCAACAGTCTCCAGAAAGCTTTTGCCTCAGTTTCTCCGATATTCAAGAGTCAAGCACAGCATCAGGTGAGCCGGAATTAAAGTCCTCTACAAAAACATTAAATTCCTTTAATACCCAGATTCCTGGGGGAAATATCCGCTTAGAACCAAGCAGCCATTTAACTCACAACTTATTTCTCGGTTCTCTCGCCAACCACTCATCCGGCCCCGTAGTTCAACTCAGTCTGCTGCAACTATTCGATTTGGCCACTGCTTTAGATGAGTACTCAACTGATGTCATGGCACTCCCAACTCTCAACAGCCCTTCGACTCTAAGGTTCCCTACTTGGGCACCTGTTGCCGCAGTATTAGTATTAGGTATAGGTTTTTTACCAGTTACTTGGCAATATGCTAACAACCTTAGGGAAAAGCAACAACAGACTGCCAAAACAGCAGATCCAGCAGCAGTAAAGTCTGCTTTAGAAACTTCACCTTCACTAAACTTTCCCACGCCTCAACCTGGACTCAGTAATCCATCAGATAATTTGCTAGGTTCCACCCCTCCACTTTCCACATCCACTTTACCCCAAGCACCTCTAACAGCCCCTAGTTCTAGTTTCTCTACACCGCCACCTCTAAATGCATTAACAATACCTCAGGGCAAAACTTCAACCCTTTCCACTAATCGAGCGATGCCTCCGGCGAGCTTCTCTACGAGACGCTTCTCGAACGCTAACGCACGATCTAGCAAAATCCCAGGTCAGGAAATTGCTATATTACCAAATCTTGAACAGAACCCTACAGGGTCAAGTACCCAACCTAGTATTCTGCCTAAGCTGCGGGATTTACCACCCAGGCTATCTTCTAACACAAATAACTTACCAACTAATATCTCACCAGTCGTCCCCCCACCTCTTAACACCATACCCAATACTGGCAATACTGCTACCCAACCCTCTCAACTAACCTCACAACAGCTAGAGGAAAGAATTAATTCCCTACAGCAATCTTCTCCTAGAGAGAAACCTGCTTCTCAACTTTCCTCCTCTAGAACTGCGGATAATAATCCCTTTATCGATCAATTAGGGAACGAACGCCAAAGCCCCAAATCTACAGAAGTGGCTACCGGCACATTATTTGATACACCTCAAGTAGCAGAAGCTAGAGAATACTTAAAAAAACGTTGGCAACCACCCACTGGACTAGGACAAACATTAGAGTATAGTTTGATAGTCAGTGTTGACGGCACAATTGAACGAATTATTCCTCTCAATAAGTCAGCAAGAGACTTTGTTGATAGTGCTGGAATGCCTGATGTTGGTAAACCTTTTGTTTCCGCCAATAAACGCGGACAAAATGTCAAAATTCGAGTTGTTCTCACTCCTGATGGTAAGGTACAGACTTTTCCAGATGAATAAAAGTAAATTAATCGGTTTAAGCTGAGATATTGCATTAGTCACAACAACTGCCTAGTAATTTATTACTAGGCTAATAGCTAAAGTCGTCTTTAGACGACTAGTAAAAGCTTTTATTCTACTTAAATGGACTTGGCACTTCGAGTCTTGGGGGGCTTGTTGGTTTATCAAGAATACTGCAAGATTTCAGTTTAATGCCACTTAGAAAACTGGTACAAACCTTGTGCCAGTTTCTACTTACTTCAATTGCTCTTGAGCTTGCTTTTTAGTGTCCAGTTACCAAACTGGTCTTACTATTAATACCAGTAAACCTACTACTCAATACAATTACTATTAACACCGATTCTCTAAAATGAAACTATAGATAGATACAAGTCTGGAAACCCAGATTAAATCTGACTTTTCTTAATTACTTAGTGTAGCGTTAGCGAGTCTTTTGCCAAAGGGAGACGCCAAGAGCGAACGAGCATCATTACACATTAGGAATTGAGATAAATTACTCATATCAAAGGTAGGAAATATGCAAACAATTGGTACTCAAAAAGACAGTCCAGCTTGGGTTATTCAAACTTGGGCAGCTTTTGTACTTTCTATTTCTATGACCACCTTCGGCATTGTAAACTTACCTGTAAATAGCTGGGTAAAAGGCTTTATGGGTATGGGTTTGGCTTTCTCTATTGGCTCAACTTTTACTTTAGCGAAAACTACTAGAGACTTGCATGAAACTAGAAGATTAACCGCTAGGTTAGACGAGGCGAAAGTAGAAAAATTACTTTCACAGCACGATCCTTTAAATTTTAAATGAAGGCAGCCATAACAATTTTAGATTTTGGATTGCCAATTTTGGATTAATGGGACTTAAACAAAAATCCCTTTTAGAAATATCAAACAATACTAACTTTTACCATTTGATGTGATTTATACCAATTTCAAAAATGATTGCAACAGATGGACAGCGAAAACCCAGATACAATAAGTGGTTTCCAATCTAAAATCTAAAATTCAAAATGGTATTACACATCAGAAATTAACTAGTATGACAAAAAGTAAAAGGACTGGATATACCAGTCCTTTATTATCTTAATTTAACGTTTTTATCTTAATAACGGGATTTTTTGGTTTTTAACTTTTGCTTTTTACGCCGACGTTCGCTAGCAGCAACTGCTTGTTCTACCGGATAACCGACTAAAGGAATTACCTGATATTTGCGTTCTTGTTCTAATTTTTTCAGTTCAGTGTAATCAACCCAATGAATGCAATCAACCGGACAAGTGTCAATTGCTTCTTGGATAATTTCTTCAGCGTCCCCATCTTGCCGAACCACGCGCGATCGCCCGTAATCTGGTTCAATGTAAAATGTGTTACGTGCAACATGAGCGCAATGCTTACAACCAATACAGGTGATTTCGTCAACATAAACACCATTTTGGCGCAGCATACCACCCAATTCCGGTTCTAAACCAGAACGTTCTGGGGCATCCCGTAAAAAACCCCCTAATTCTGGTTCCAAACCCGAACGATTTTCTTCTTGTTCTTCCGGCGACGGCAGAAAATCAGCCATTACGCACTCCAGCGCTGTACTACCAGGCGAATTGAACCATCTTCATTTTTTTGTTGTTCAGAGACTTGAAAACCAACACGTGCGGTTTCTTTCACAACTGTTTGATAAGCATAACGCTGTGTTACCTGGCGTAAAAAACCGTCCACAGATAGGTTTTGCTGCCAATATTGCAAATCAGCCACCAGTTCATATTCTTTGCCATTCCATCTAAAACCGATGTCATAGCCATTTTCCTGCTCAATACTAACTTCGGCAGGATGGGTTTGACCGCGATAGCCACGGACTTCGCGTGGGCCGGGTTTCCAGTCTACGCCCAATTCAGTTAAAGCATCTTTCAAAGAATCAAGGTTACGGATTTGAGTCTTAATTTGGCTAAAGTGTGACATGGTGGTTGTGAATTAATTACACTAAACTACTGTGAAAACTTACCAATCGCTGTAAGTGGTGTGTGTATTCGCCACATTAGATTGCTGCACCTTGGCGGCGAAATATTCTGAGGTTGGCTCATGATTAAGTACTTGCCCCAGCTGTGCCTCTATTGCTGCTGTAACCTCAGCGCAAGAAGCACCCACAATGCCAGTGACTTTTTCTTGTACCCGACCGTCTGGATAGATTATGAACTCTAATGTCTCCATGCTCTTGGCCAACCACGATAAGTACGCTTAAATTCTACTGCCTTAGCAGAAGGCTACAAATATAGCCGTAGGAACATTTTTACTTAGATACAAACTTACCATTTGTTAAATAATGTTCCATCTTTCAACATATATATCTCAGAATCTTTACAAAAATTATTAATTTTGTAAGCAGTCACCTCAATCTTTAGTTAGTTTCTCTTAACCTCATTGATTAGTCAAGGTAACAACTGAGTTTGTCAAGTAAGCGGCAAAAGTCCTCAAAATAAGCATTAGAGGTAATATAGCCAGCAAGGCAATTTACAAAAATATAGATTTTCTTGAGGAGATTAATCATTATTCTTAGGTTGACCGTATTTCTTCAAGTGTCAGTACAACATAAAACGCAATTTAATCCAACACTAGGATAGTGGGGTGCGCGAACAGCAACCGCTTATAACCCTTTTCTGCCACTCTCCCAAAACAAAAACCGAAGGCATTTAGCATTTTCGCAAAACAAACAGGGTAATCAAGTTTTTAGCTTGATAATATTGTAGTATCAGCTAATATTCCAAATATGGCATATTATTAGTAGAGGGTATGAGGAGTCTGCGGTGAGTGAAGAATGGCAGATTATTACCTACCAAGAGGTAGATGGAAAAAAACCAGTTGATGAGTTCCTAACTTCTTCACTCACTCCAGTGGAATATAAGCAGTTTCAGTTCCGCCTCTCTCTTATATCTACGAAGGGACTTGCCTTAATAATTGAACGCTCAGACATTTTAGACAAAATCAAGACAGAAGATAACCTTTATGAACTGCGTTTGCCTAATACTCGTAACAATCCCCGCATTTTTCTTTGCGCCCTAACGGGTAAGCGTCTAGTTTTGCTGCACGCTTTCAAGAAAAAGGGGCGTAAAACTCCGCACAATGAAATATATATTGCAGCTAAACGGCGAGATTTAGTAGTCGCGAAGGAGGATAAAACAGATGAACAATAATCCCCATTTGGGCAGTGATGCTTTAGCTTTATTAAATGAAATTGTTCCTGACACACCAAAGACTCGTCTTGTTGAACGTCAGGAGCTTTTCCGACTTGCTTTAACTCAAGCAATGCGAAGTGTGCGTAAGCGCTCTGGACTCAAGCAAACAGAAATAGCTCAACGTCTAGGTGTGCAACAAAGTCAGGTATCTAAACTAGAAAGTACTAAAAATGATCATACGTTTGACTCCGTACTTGCATACTTAAATGCTCTAGGAGCAGATTTTGAAGCAGCAATTATTGTAAAAAAACAGAGAATTAATGTAATTACAGCGAACTTAGATTCGGATAACATTGATGTGAGAGCAGCCATCGATAAAATATTTGGAGATGTAGATAATACAGAAGTATTGCAAGAGGAGTCATCACCAAACTTTGACTTAATCTCAGCACAAGAGAGAGACACGTGTCGTGAGGCACAGCAAGTTCGTTGCCGTCAAGGAGGTTCTTGGGGGACAGATAGCGTAGCATGAAAACTATTACTTTTTATTCATATAAAGGTGGTGTTGGTAGAACACTTGCCGCAGCAAATTTTGCAGTGTACTTAGCAAAATTGAATCTTAAAACTGTTATGGTCGATTTTGACCTGGAGGCACCAGGTATAGATGCCAAATTTGCCGGGTTAGAGTTAGCAGCTAATCAAAAAGGTCTACTCGACTACATTTTGGATTATCAGCAACAAAATTCAAATCCAGCAACTATTGAGGAAATAAGCCTTCAAGTACCAATTGAATCCTCTAAAGGAATTGCGCCTCTGTGGCTTATTCCAGCAGGACAGTACCTTTCTGAGGAATACTACAAAAAATTAAATCAGCTTAACTGGAATCTGATTTTTTCTGATAAACTCGATGGAATTGCATTTTTTCAGCAATTTATTGCCCGTATTAAAAAAGAATTTAAAGCAGACTTTTTGATTATAGACTCCCGTACTGGTATTACCGAAATAGCTGGTCTTTGCACCCAGCAGCTACCTGATGAAGTTGTAATGCTCTCTTCTTTAAGTTCAGAAAGTATCAAAGTAAGCAAGCATATTAAGCAACTCATCCAGCAAAGTGCGTTAGCCAAAGCACTTAAGAAGTCAATTGATGTCAAGGTTGTTGTGTCACGTGTTCCCAAACCTGAAGATTTAGATAGCTTTAAGCAGAGATGCTGCCAACTGTTTGAAATAAATGAAACTAAACTGTTTTTTTTGTTCTCCTATCCCTCTTTAGAAAAAGAGGAATTTCTGGCAATTGCTACTCCGGATAGTCATAAAGAACTAGTAAATAATTATGTGAGGTTATTTTATGGATTGGATTTAGAACTTTCTAGCGAAAATATTAAAGTAGAAATTGAAAAATTAGGTACTCAATTACTTGTTGTACCCTCACTAGAAAAGTTGGAGAAGAATGTTCTGGAGCTAGTTGCCCTTTACCCTCATCCAGAAGTATATCGTGCTGCAATGCGGTTTTTCAGGCTAAGACACAGACAAGAAGAAATTAGAAGTTTTGGTTGGGAACTCCTTAATTTACTACCAAGTGATGAAGAAGCACAACAAATTCTTGCAGAGAGCTATTTAGCAGAACGTAAGCTTGATAAACAAGAAAAGAAAAGAGCTATTCGTATCATAGAACCTGTTTGGCTCAGAGGTGAATTAAAGCCAGAGCAATCTATACGCTATGCAGATATTTTAGATGATCTAGAATGTTCTGCTAAAAGTCTGGATATTGTTCTACCTCTATGTGATGATGAGAGTATTGATAATAATACTCAAATACAAGCAAAACTGATTGCATCTCAAACTGCTCTTAAGCTAGGTCAAAGTGAAATTGCAGCAAAATTCATTCTGGATATTCCTCCAAAACAATTAGGAGGTTCGCTCATAATCTTAGCAATTGAAACTCTTAGAGATATTGGAGATTTTGATGGTGCATTCGAGTATGCCAAACAATTGATACGTCGGGAATATAATCCTACAGTTATAGAGCAAGCAGCTCGTTTAGCTCACCAATTAGATCGGGTCAAAGAGTTGGAAGATGCAATACGTTCACTAGCAAAACTCCGTATGCTAAAACAAGAAAGCTTTTATCAACATTTGAAAGATTGCGGATTATCTGAACTAGCACGTGTGTTGCAAAGAGCATCCTAAACCACTGCAATTATTTATTTTATCTTAAATCTATATCTGGATGGGAATTCATCAAAATATCCGAGCGTCCCGGAGTTTCAAGCGATATCGGAAATGCTCTGCTAAAACAACAAGAAAAATTATTTAAACTGTGGCATCGAGTTAGAGACGGAACTTTGAAGCGTTATTATATTTAATCTTCTGAAGACTCTAGACACAATTCACTTAACTTCTTCACCGATTGAAATGTATTGTTTTTTGTCTACGATCGCCCTGTGGTCGATTACGAACTTACGGGTGATGGGTAGATTGTAGTCATTGTCAGGGATACTTTGCTCATCAATAGGATAATGAATCATAATTAACCTTTATAGCTTTGAGCTATCAGCCATCAGCCACCAGTTACAAGCCGGAAGCTGAGATGCCGAATGCTAAAGGCTTTTGATTCAAATTAACTAATTGACTATGAATTCCGAAAAAGTCAAAAATTCTCTAAATATTGCGCCAGCTATACGCGTGGGAGTACTAGGTTTCGGCGGACTAGGACAAGCAGCTGCCAAGCTACTTGCTGGCAAACGGGAAATGATTTTAGTCGCAGCAGCAGATCATAAAGGTTACGCTTACGCTGCTGATGGTTTAAATACTCAAGAATGCATCGCCACCTACCAGTCCCAAGATTCGGTAGGTCATTTAGAGCCAGTTGGTACGTTAACAAATCAAAGTATTCAGGATCTAATTGAAATAGCTCAACCTGTGGATGGGTATTTTCTGGCTTTACCCAACCTACCAAATGACTTTATTCCGACTGTAGCCAAGCAGTTTATCAAGTCTGGTTGGCGTGGGGTGCTAGTGGATGCAATTAAGCGCACCACTGCTGTAGAACAACTACTAGCAATGAAAGAAGAACTGCAAGCAGCCGGGATTACCTACATGACAGGCTGTGGTGCAACACCCGGATTGTTAACAGCCGCAGCCGCTTTAGCAGCCCAAAGCTACGCCGAAATTCATCAAGTCGAAATTACCTTTGGGGTGGGAATAGCCAACTGGGAAGCTTACCGCGCCACTGTTCGGGAAGATATTGGACATATGCCTGGTTATACAGTAGAAACTGCTAAGGCGATGACTGATGCCGAAGTAGAAGCACTACTAGATAAAACTAATGGCGTGCTTACCTTGACGAATATGGAACACGCCGATGATGTGATGCTAGAGGTAGCGGGAATAGTGGGGCGCGATCGCGTTACTGTTGGTGGTGTAGTCGATACTCGCAATCCTAAAAAGCCCCTTAGTACCAACGTTAAGGTAACAGGGCGCACCTTTGAAGGGAAGATTTCCACCCATACCTTTACTTTGGGAGATGAAACCAGCATGGCAGCTAATGTCTGCGGCCCTGCCTTTGGCTATCTCAAAGCTGGTAAACAATTGCACCAACGGGGCATCTATGGAATATTCACTGCTGCCGAAATTATGCCTCAATTTGTTAGGTAATAGTTAAGAGTTAAAAATATAAAATCGCAAATTTAGAGCATATTTAGAGGCTCCGAACTTGCGATTTTAAACTCAAAACTTCTCACTATTAATTCCTAACTTTTCTAAGGTGGTAAAATTTCTGGAGAGAAAATATCTGTGAAATTCTCCTCAAGCAGCGAATCTGGTGTTTGCATAATAAATGGAAGTTCGGCTCCCACTAGGCCTCTTTGGATGCGTTCTAAAGTCTCACTAAAAACGACAAACAGAGGATATATAGTATTAGCTCCCTCACTCAAAATATGACTGTGGCAAAGAGGCATCAACCACTCATAATCATTGTCTAGTAAAACTTGGGTTTGTCGCCAACGTCCTAACAAATCAGAAAAGTCTTCGTGAGCACGATGAATAAAGACTAAAATTTCGGCTCCAGTTTTGATTTTCCACTCTGGATCGCACATCAAAATTGCCACATCACAGGGTAAGCAAATTGTTTGTGAGGCTGTTGTAGCAGTGTTGCGAACACGGACAATTGGCAAGGGTATAGTGATGACACTTTCATCTGGACGGCGCAGACTGGGAATCATCTCTAAGTATGGTCGGTGTTTCTTTAGTAAGGCGATCGCAGCTAGATGATTGGTATACTCTGCCAAACTCGCTTCGTAGTGAGATTTTTGCACAGTCATAATTAAATAGTGGTGAGGGGTTACAAATTAGAAGTTAGGAGTTAAGAAGAAAATTACAGGACTTACGCGAACAATAACCGAAATTCTTATTTTCACGTAGTAGCAATTTATAAATTGCTACTACGGCATGTACTTTGGCGTAAGTTTTAAATTAATCAGTTAAGAGTTAAAAATTCTAAATAAAATGTTTTAATTTATAAATCCTAACTATTAAATTTTAATCCTCTATCCCATCTTTTCAAATACCTTAAACATCGGTAAATACATTGCTAGCAAAATTGTTCCAACCATTCCCCCTACAAATACAATCATAACTGGTTCCAAAATACTGGTCATTGCTTTTACTGCTTGCTCGACTTCATCTTCATAGAAATCGGCAACTTTCATCAACATTCCATCTAATTCTCCAGTTTCTTCTCCAATACTAATCATCTGAATTGCCATAGCTGGAAAAACGCTATCTTTTTGTAAAGCAATGCTAATCATACCTCCTTGTTGAATCTCTATACGGGCTGCGTCTATAGCATTGGCAATCACTACGTTTCCTGATGTATCTCGGACAATTTCCAAGCAAGTTAAAATTGGCACACCTGAACGAGTCAAGGACCCAAAAGTTCGGCTAAAGCGGGCTACCGCAGATTTTTGAATTAAGTCACCAAATAACGGCATCTTTAGGGAAAAACGATCAATTGTTAAGCGACCAGCAGGAGTTTTACTGTATTGTGTAAAGCCAATTTTTAATCCGACAAGAGCAGCTATAAGCACGAAAACCTTCGGACTTCTCAAAAATAGACTAGCATCCATCAAAAATTGCGTTAGAGGTGGTAATTCAGTTCCGATTTCTGTAAAAATCTTTGCAAAAACCGGAATCAAAAAAATGGTCATACCCAAAAAGATAGCAAGTGCAATAAAACCCACAACACTTGGATAAGACAATGCTGATTTAATTTGGTTTTGTAAGCGGGCAACATCTTCTAACAACTTGGCTAAACGATTCAATACTTCATCTAGAACACCACCAATTTCGCCAGCTTGAATCATACTCACATATAATCCATCAAAGCAATCAGGATGCTTCCGCATTGATTCTGAAAGATTCATTCCACTTTGAACATCGTTGCTAATCTCAATTAGGGCTTGTTTGAGTTTAATATTACTACACTGCTCGGAAAGTACCCCTAAACTTCTAACGATCGCAACCCCTGCATTCATCAAAACAGCAAATTGACGAGAAAAAACGGCTTTGTCTTTCACAGAAACCTTAACAAAGGAATTCTGGATTTTTTTTAAATCAAAACTTGGCTGAAATCCTTGAAATTGTTTGAGTTCTTGGACTACAAAACCTTGATCTCTAAGATTAGTACGAGCTTGTACCAAGGATTCAGCAGTAATTTTTTCTGTTCGGGATTTTCCTTGAGAATCCCGAACGCGGGCAACGTAGGTTGGCATAAATTAATTCAAAATAATTGTTATTTATTAGGGATGGGGCATCGGGCACTTGTACTGAGCTTGTCCTCTTGGTAGTCGTAAAGCCTGCGGCATAGCTACGCTTAGGGCACAGCCTAAGAAGAGAAGTATTGGGCATTGGGCATGGGGTATGGGTTATTCTCCTTATCCCCAGTTTTTCTAATGGGCTTTGGCAGCCACACCAGGTTTTGCACCTGCTGCCTGCGGTGGTACAGAAGTACCAATGAGACGTTGGATTTCATCTGGCTTAGAAGTTTTAGACATTGCAGCCTCAAAGGAAATCGTTCCTGCTTTGTAAAAATCGGCTAAAACCTTCTCCAGAGTTTGCATTCCCAATTTGCCACCAGTTTGAATAGCCGAGTAAATTTGAGATGTTTTGCCTTCTCGAATCAAGTTGGAAATAGCAGGAGTAACAATCAGAATTTCTTGAGCCATCACCCGACCATATTCGCCAGGTTTAGGGTTTTTCTTAGATACCAAAGTTTGGCTAAATACCCCCACTAACGAGTTAGACAACTGCACCCGTACTTGGGTTTGTTTTTCATGGGGGAAAACGTCGATAATCCGGTCAACAGTTTGGGCGGCGGAACTGGTGTGTAGCGTACCAAATACCAAGTGTCCTGTTTCTGCTGCGGAAATCGCCAAAGAAATCGTTTCCAAATCCCGCATTTCCCCCACCAGAATAATATCTGGATCTTCCCGCAAAGCTGCTTTCAAAGCATTAGCAAAGCTCTTAGTATCTTCTCCCAGTTGCCGTTGATGAACCAAGCTTTTAATTGGTTCATAGACAAATTCAATTGGATCTTCCACCGTTAAAATATGCTCTGCCTTAGTGCGGTTAATCAAATCAATCATTGCCGCTAGGGTAGTTGTCTTGCCGGAACCTGTAGGGCCTGTCACTAGAATAAGTCCTCTGGGTTTATCGCACATTTCCCGCACTATATCTGGCAGACCTAATTTTTCAAAGTTAGGAATCTTAGAACTTAATGCCCGTAAACAAGCGGCATAAGCACCACGTTCTTTATAGACATTCACCCGGAAGCGAGCCAAACCCTTAACACCATAAGAACAATCCAATTCCCAGGTCTGCTCTAAGGTTTTACGCTGGGTGTTGTTGAGCATACTAAAAATCAGCCTTTGACATTGATCGGCTGTTAATACATGCTCACCTATGGGAGTAAGTTTGCCACTGATGCGGAAGTAGGGAGGCAAACCTGCGGATAAATGCATATCCGAGCCACCCATTTCAATCAACTGCTCCATCAGGTCTTCAATCATTATTTCCATAGTTCTGCTTCCTTTTAATGTTTTATTTGTCCTTTGTTTAAAGTTACTAACCATGGGTCAATCACTAATGACTAATGACCACTAGTCTTAAAATCGAGATGTCATACAATAAGGACAATCGAACCATTCTGGTTTCAATGTGGCCTGGCAAGTCCGGCAGGTAAGACCAGTCTTGCGTTTGGCTTTTAACTCGGCTTCCAAACCAGTATCAGTAAACGTTACCCGTTCTACTTCTTCTAGAGTGGTCGAACCTTGGCGCACTAAGTCCAAACTGTAAGCCAACAAGGTTTTCATGCCCTCTTCTATTGCTACTTCCTTGATGCGTTCCGTGGGTGCATCTTCGTTGATGAGAGTTTGCAGGTTTTCGGTAACTCGCATAACTTCATAAACACCACAACGCCCTTTGTAGCCGACCCCATTACATTTTGAGCAAAGCTGATTTTTGGTTTTGGCTTCTGCGATCGCATCTAATGTCAAGGTGTTAGCCTTATAGAAAGTAACTCCGACATCTGAGGAAGCTGATAGACCATAACGAGCCAATTCTTCGGTTGTGGGGGTGTAGGCAATACGACATTCAGAACATACACGCCGCACCAAACGTTGAGCTAAAACGCCAATTAGGGAACTAGAAACCATGAAAGGCTCAATCCCCATTTCTCCCAAACGAGCGATTGCACCTGGGGCATCATTGGTATGTAAGGTAGTTAATACCAAGTGACCAGTTAATGCAGCTTCAATTGCTGTTTTTGCCGTTTCCTTATCCCGCGTTTCACCTACTAACAGCACATCTGGATCTTGCCGCAAGAAAGCCCGCAGAGCGGTAGCAAAATCCAGCCCTTTTTCCCGAATCACCTGTACTTGAGTAATCCCTGGAAGACTGTACTCAATAGGGTCTTCCACAGTACTAATATTAATTCCAGGATCATTTTTTTCTGATAATGCAGAATACAGCGACGTTGTTTTCCCAGAACCAGTTGGCCCAGTTACCAAAATTAGACCAAAGGGACGGCTGACCATATCCTTGACAATATTCAAAGTCTCTGGATCAGTAATTAACTTATCTAATCCCAATTGGGTGGAGGAGTTATCCAAAATCCGCAGCACCACCTTTTCCCCGTAGCGACTGGGCAAGGTATTCACACGAAAATCCACTTTACGTCCCTCAAACAGCCGCCGGATGCGTCCATCTTGGGGTAGACGGCGTTCAGCAATATCTAAATTGGAGATGATTTTAAATCGGGCTGTCACCGCCGGAATGATTTTTTTTGGCATTAGGGGGAAAGCTTCACGCAGTACGCCATCTTTCCGAAAGCGAATACGTAAATTTTCTTCTTGCGGTTCAATATGAATGTCAGAAATGCCCTCATGCAAAGCTTTAGCCAGGATTCTGTTGACTAAGTTAATAACTGGGGCATCCTCTGCACCCTTCATTGCTGCCCCTAAATCGGCCTCCATTTCTTCAGGAGCATCCTCAATATCAAGATTTCCGAGATTTTCTAAATCCTGACTAATATCTGTAGCGTTTTCTCTTTCTAAATGCTTTTGCTTAACAGCCATTTCATCCAAATATTGGTTGATTAGCTGTTGGTAGTCTTCCTGTGTAATCACCATGCGCTGCAATGCCAAGCCTTGGGGGCGCAAGATGCGATTCAGGTCATCAGAAGCCTCTAGATTATCTGGAGCAACCATCGCCACTAAAACTGAGGGCGGGGTTTGGTCTTCGTATTTCGATAGTGGTACTAAACGATGGCGACGACAGATATCTACTGGGATGAGAGTTTCAATCAGGTTTGCCATCTCCGTGTTGCCAAAGGAATTGACTTCCGGATCGAGGAATTCAACACCGTATAGTATTTTTAGTTCAAATAGCTGCTGTTTTTTGTATTGCCTGAGCAACTCAGGCGATAGTTGTTGACCAGTGATTGACTCTAATACTTCTGTTAAGGGTCTGCCAGATTTGCGGCTTTCAATTAGTGCCTGCCTCATCTGTTCGGTATTGACATAGCCAGATTGCACTAGCTTGTTGCCGAAGGGCGAAAACTCTGTTCTGGTAGTTAGAGCGGTACTGCGCCGTTGTGCTGACGAGTAAGTCATAAATGAGCAATTGAGTAGGGGAAACCTCTGCTTAAAGTATTCCCCTACTGTGAGACAGAATTCTCATTTACTAAAAAAGTCCTGAGTCGCCCAACTTCTGCACAACTCAAGCCGCCTCTGAAAGTTATTGCTAAATGCTGAGTGAAAAAGACTCGCTCAATCAATAAACTTAATACTGTTGCCACCATTAACGATAAATTCAGAATTTATCTCGTAATCCTAACTGTTTATAATACCCCTATTCTATCACTCTCCAAAAAAATTTGCCATTTCTGAATTCTAGAGCTTTTGTATAGCAAGCGATTGCGCGATTATTTTATAATAATAAATATAAAACAAATTTTTTTATAATAGTATAGCTTGTATTGATTGCCTCATGAGGCTTCTAGCGTTCGCCCTCTCGGAAAATGACAGAAGAGGGGTAACAAGGCAGACAAACAAGAAAGTTTTGAGATTTTCCTTGATGCTTCTTAATCACCCGAACAAGTACAAGCTTTTTACCGAGAACAGCTCTTGTCTGCTGGATGGCAAAGCCTAGATGCATTCTCACGTACAACCAATCGCGGCTTTGTTTCAACAGACTCAACGCTTCCCGAACGTTCGACATTCTGCAAGACTTCAACTGGACCTTTCTTATCGGTCATTAGTCGACGATGGTCAAATACTTTTACAGATGTAAGCCTTCTACTGAACTCTGGTTTTCTTATTCTAAGTGCTGGTCATAGTTAGAACAATGCAAACAACCCATGTTCTGATAAATTCCGGCAACTGTAACTGTACCTTAATGCAGCTGAAAGATTTGATATAGCACCAATACCTTTATTGAGCGCTCCACCTAAAACCAGTATAAGCGTAAGCCCCTATACGTCTGGAGTTGGTAATGATAGTTTGATTTCAAAGGCGACGTTGAAAACTGAGCTAGATAGTCAAGCCCTTGCTTTTCATTATGAAGCCCAATTTAAACAAGCAGGCTGGACACGCATTGATGCTAAAGCCGATAAATCGCTTATCTTGAGTGTTTGGATGCTAAAAGACAAAAAGGGCAAGTCTTGGCAGGCAATTCTTACTTTAACAAAGAATGATAGCCAACTGAGTCAGTATTCAGCTTCAGCAATTGTATCGCAGTTGTAGTTAGAAGTCTTAGCTAATTGTCAAAGAGAGGGTAGAGGAGGCCTTTCACGCCTCCTCTACCGGGAGCATCCAGACAATCATCATTTTCAATAAAAATATTTTGGGTATTTTAACTGATTGACAAAAGGCGCTTTATTTTGATTTCTCATGAATGCTCCATAGTAGGGAAGAGGCTTTGAATTTTCCCCCAACCGTTGTAGGGTTGGGGGTTAGGTTTCGCGTTAGTTTTTCCACATGAGGTAAAAAGTCAGGATTCAAAAAATTTGACTCAGCACGGGCTAAACGCCCCGCTACCGCTAACAACACTTAGCACTTTTGAAGGAATGACAATTTTTGATAAATGGTTAAATTTTAAGTAGTAATTCATTACAAAACTGACTCATGAATAAGATGAGTGGCGAATCATATTTAGCGCTACTCGTTCGGGTTACCGCCTTAATGGCTTCTGGGCTAACGTGTTCACCATTTGTCACAATAAGAAGACGGTTACATCATTTTCAGAAACCTGTCGGCAACAAAATCAGCCTCAGTAGCAAGTCGTAAATGACGACGATTGCAAGCTGTAGAGATACACTGCCATCAAAAGCATCTGGAATGAGTGGACAATGATGGATGAAAATAAACAGATAAACAATACAAGCCAGCAATTGGGTGAACCAACAGAGGTAAAGCAAGCAATGAAGAGTGACTCCCCAGCCCAAATTAATTTCAATGAATCTGGTAGCGAGGTAACAGAGCAAGTGACAGCCCAAACTAATGTATCGGGGGATACGGCTAATCTCAATCCAGAAAATAGCGCCGCTGCAAGTGAGAAAACTGGAGTGGAAACAGCAGCTTTGGCAGAACTGACAGGGCAAATTGACTCTCTCAAAATGCAACTAGAAGAACGTAGTACTCAATATATGCGGATTGCCGCTGATTTTGAGAATTACCGGAAACGTACCAGCAAAGAAAAAGAAGAGCTAGAGACACAGATCAAGCGGAACACCATTTTGGAATTGCTGCCAGTGGTCGATAATTTTGAGCGGGCGCGATCGCACCTCAAACCGCAATCTGAAGGCGAAATGACCATGCACAAAAGTTACCAAGGCGTTTACAAACAATTGGTAGATAGTCTCAAGCGCTTGGGTGTATCACCAATGCGTCCTGAAGGTCAAGAATTTGATCCGAACCTGCACGAAGCAGTAATGCGCGAACCTACGGATGAACATCCTGAAGGAACAGTGTTAGAAGAGTTAGTGCGCGGATATTACTTGGGCGATCGCGTGCTACGCCATGCAATGGTCAAAGTAGCTGCTCCTAAGGAAGATACCCCTGCTGCACTAGAAGATCAGTCGAGTCAAGCCAACAGTTAAGCTGTAGTCACTCGCCTGGCTGACCGGAAGTGCCTGGGTTCTAGCAAGGACGAGCATCGCGTACCTAAATAAGAGCAAGGCTTTGGATAACTCTCTGTGTTTAAACTTCTCTTTTGCTACCAGCAATAAGGGTTCCACAGACGTTATCCGCTAGCCTTGGTTCTGAGCAAAAAATTTTAGTCCGCGACATATAACAGCAGAAAACTCGGTAAAAATACTGATAATTATGGGAAAAGTTATTGGGATCGACTTAGGCACTACTAACAGTTGCGTCGCAGTTTTGGAGGGCGGTCAACCACTGGTGATCTCTAATTCTGAAGGTGGACGAACTACTCCAAGTATTGTGGGATTTGGCAAGAGTGGCGATCGCTTGATTGGTCAATTGGCAAAGCGCCAAGCCGTAACCAATGCCGAAAACACAATTTACAGTATAAAACGATTTATCGGGCGGCGTTGGGAAGACACACAAAGGGAACGTGATCGCGTTCCCTACAACTGCATCAAAGGTCGAGACGATACCGTTGATGTCCAAATTCGCTCAAAAAACCACACACCACAAGAACTATCTGCCATGATCCTGCAAAAGCTCAAACAGGATGCAGAAAGCTTCTTGGGTGAGGAAGTTACTCAGGCAGTGATTACCGTACCAGCATATTTTACAGATGCCCAAAGACAAGCAACTAAAGATGCTGGCATTATTGCAGGATTAGAAGTCCTGCGAATCATTAATGAACCAACAGCTGCGGCTTTAGCTTTTGGATTGGACAAGCAAGAACAAGAGCAGCTAATTTTAGTATTTGACTTAGGAGGCGGTACCTTCGATGTATCGATACTGCAACTTGGGGATGGCGTTTTTGAAGTTAAAGCGACTTGTGGTAACAACCAGTTAGGAGGAGACGACTTTGATAATGCGATCGTGGTTTGGATGATAGAACGCTTCCAGCAACAAGAGAAAATCGACCTTGCTCAAGATAAGATGGCATTGCAACGCTTGCGGGAAGCAGCAGAAAAAGCAAAAATTGAACTCTCCAGCATGGTAAATACCTCCATCAACTTGCCGTTTATCACGGCTGATGACATAGGACCAAAGCATCTGGAGATGGAACTGAGCCGCTCTAAATTTGAAGAACTGGCACTTAATTTAATTGAAAGTACCATCGAACCAATGATCCAAGCGCTCAAAGATGCGGATCTCAAACCACAAGCCATAGATCGGATTATCTTGGTAGGTGGTTCTACCCGTATTCCCGCAGTCCAAAACGCGCTAATTAAGTTTTTCAATGGCAAAGCTCCTGATCGCTCTATCAACCCTGACGAAGCGGTAGCATTGGGAGCGGCTATCCAAGCAGGGGTGTTGGGTGGCGAAGTTGATAATCTCTTACTATTAGATGTCACTCCTCTGTCCTTGGGAATTGAAACCTTGGGTGAAGTGTTCACCAAAATTATTGAACGTAACACCACAATTCCCACTAGTAAGTCACAAATTTTTTCCACAGCAGTTGATGGGCAAACCTCGGTAGAAATTCACATCCTCCAAGGTGAACGAGCAATGTCACGAGACAACAAGAGTCTCGGCAAGTTTCTATTAGCAGGAATTCCCCCATCGCCCCGTGGTGTGCCGCAAATTGAAGTATCCTTTGAAATTGATGTCAACGGCATCCTGAAAGTTTCTGCCCAAGACAAAGGTACAGGTAGAGAACAAAGTATCAGGATTACGAATACAGGTGGTTTGAGTAACAACGAAGTCGAACGGATGCGCCAAGAAGCCGAACTATTTTCTGACGAAGATAGAAGACGTAAAGAACTGGTTGAACTTAAAAACCAAGCAGATAATCTGTTGTTCAGTTACGAATCCACCATCAAGGATAATAGCAACTTTATCGGCGACCAGATGAAAACTTTGGCTAGTGAAAAAGTTTCACAACTCCAAGCTGCAATGATTGACTCCAGCATCTCCACTGTGGAATTTAAGCAGCGCTTAGACGACTTCCAACAAACCCTATTTGCAATTGGTGCTGATGTCTATAATCGAGCTAACAGCCAAAATGAGGAGACTGAAGAGGCTTCAGCTAGTCTCTTTACCCCAGAAGTAGACTCACCAATGAATGGCACACTAATACCACAATTCAACTTTGATTTTGACGAAGAAAGTACTGCCCAGGTTGATTATGAGGCAATAGATTAGAGGTTGGGACTAGGGACTGGGGATTAGGGAAGCAGAGCGAAAATTCTTCTTCTCTGAAGCCTTCCCTCCCCTACACCTGTAACTCTTCAGACCCCGTGCCCAGTCCCCAGTCCCCAGCGATGCACTGAGCGCAGTCGTTGTGTCCCCAATCCCTTAAGTTGCAGATTTTTATTAAGGCACTTTAATATATCTATATATTTAGATTATAAATTTAGCGAAGTTTCACAAGACCCCAGCAGTTTGCTAGATTGTAGAAGCAAATTACTGTGGGCTAGGCAGTGTGCCAGTTCAGATGCACTTCCATTGTATAAGGGTGGTTTTCCACACCTAATGGTGTGGCTAGCCCCTCTGGTTGATGGGCGGGGTTTTCCTCTCCTACGTAGCACAATTGTAAAAGAGACAGCCGACTCGGCAGTGAAAAGTCTGAGCATAGGCTTCCCCTGCTGCTAACTTCTATCGCTTTTGTCGTCTCCCACGAGGAAAGCACCTGTTGCTCAAGATTTGTCGGTGATTTTTGTAAAAGGTAAAGGGTAAAATCAGTTATTAACAAAAATTAATTTTATCTTCTGCCTCACCTCCGGCAAGCCGCTCTCTAAAAGATCCTGTGTTGCTCTTGCATATCTGTAGACAAAACACTTTTCTGTAGGGTAGCAAGTGACCGTGACGTTCTACTGCCTTCTGCTTTCTTCCTTCTAACTTTTACCTTTGCTATATGGCCCGCGACTATTATGAAATCCTGGGTGTCTCTCGTGACACCGACAAAGAAGAAATCAAACAAGCTTATCGCCGTTTAGCCCGCAAGTATCACCCAGACGTGAACAAAGAACCGGGGGCGGAGGATCGCTTTAAAGAGATTAACCGCGCTTATGAGGTACTCTCAGAGCCAGAAACCCGCGCTCGTTATGATCGCTTTGGCCCAGAGGGAGTGTCAGGTGCTGCTGGCTCAGGCTTCCAAGATGTTGGCGATATGGGTGGTTTTGCCGATATCTTTGAAAGCATTTTTAGTGGCTTTGCTGGCGGTATGGGTAATCCCACGCAACAAAGACGGCGCAGTGGGCCTGCCAGGGGTGATGACCTGCGGCTAGACCTGAAGTTAGACTTTCGGGACGCGGTATTTGGCGGGGAAAAAGAAATTCGCATTTCCCATCTAGAAAATTGTGAAGTCTGTAGCGGTTCTGGTGCTAAACCTGGAACCCGCCCTCGGACTTGTTCTACTTGTACCGGATCGGGTCAAGTCCGCCGTGTCACTAGAACACCTTTTGGCAGTTTTACCCAAGTCTCAACTTGTCCCACCTGTAATGGGACAGGGATGGTAATTGAAGATAAGTGTGATGCGTGTGATGGTAAAGGCGCAAATCAAGTCACAAAGAAACTCAAAATTACCATTCCGGCAGGGGTGGATAATGGCACACGCTTGCGAATTTCTAGTGAAGGGGATGCTGGTCAACGCAGTGGCCCTCCTGGGGATTTATACGTTTACTTGTTTGTGAATGAGGACGAGGAATTCCAACGGGATGGCATTAATATTCTCTCAGAAATCAAAGTTAGCTACCTGCAAGCGATTTTGGGTTGTCGGTTAGAGGTAGATACGGTAGATGGGCCTGTAGAACTGATCATTCCAGCTGGAACCCAGCCCAATACGGTAATGAAATTAGAAAATCGCGGCGTACCCCGTTTGGGTAATCCCGTTAGTCGTGGGGATCACATGCTGAACGTATTAATTGATATTCCCAATAAAGTGACCCCAGAGGAGAGGGAATTATTGGAGAAGCTGGCTAAAATTAAGGGAGATCGCACTGGAAAAGGCGGTCTAGAAGGATTCTTGGGAAATTTATTTAAGTAATGAAGCCCTCTTCTCTTTTAACTCCTGATGCTCAACTTGATTTACGCGGCACTCCTTGCCCAATTAATTTTGTGCGGACAAAACTACGTCTGGAGAAAATGCCATTGGGAGGTTTGCTAGAAGTCTGGCTAGACCCTGGTGAGCCGATTGAGCAGGTTCCCGATAGTCTGACAATGGCAGGTTATCAGGTGGAACAAATTACAGACTGTAGTAATTATTTTTCTCTGTTAGTACGCCGTCCAGTTGCTGGCCAATGACAGGGGAAAATTTTGCCGCGACTGGGCAGTTATTGGGTACGGTGCTAGCCGTGCAGGCTAATTTTTACCGAGTACAGCTGGATCAAGAGGATGGGGAGATCAGGGAGATCAGGGAGCAAGATCCTTCTCATCTTCCCCATCCCCCTCTCCTCCTCTGTACTCGCCGAACACGCCTGAAAAAAATCGGGCAACAGGTGATGGTAGGCGATCGCGTTGTCATAGAAGAACCAGATTGGGCTGGGGGACGGGGTGCGATCGCTGATGTTTTACCTCGCCAAAGCGAATTAGATCGTCCGGCGATCGCCAATGTCAACCAAATCCTATTGGTATTTGCCGTTGCCGATCCACCTTTGGAACCTTATCAACTGAGTCGGTTTCTGATTAAGGCTGAGTCTAATGGTTTGGATGTGCTTTTATGTTTGAATAAAAGTGATTTAATTTCACAGCAGGAACAGCAGCAAATTAGCGATCATCTCCTTAGTTGGGGGTATGAACCAATATTTATCAGCGTCAAAGATGGTATAAATACTGACCAAGCAGCCAGATATTTGAGCAATAAAATTACTGTAATTGCTGGGCCTTCCGGCGTGGGTAAATCCAGCCTGATTAATTCGCTGATTGATTCTCTTGAACTGCGAGTGGGAGAAGTTTCTGGCAAACTGGCTCGTGGTCGTCATACCACTCGCCATATAGAATTATTTGAGTTGCCTAGCGGTGGAATGCTTGCTGACACTCCTGGCTTTAATCAGCCGGATATGGATTGTAACCCAGAAGAATTAATCGATTATTTTCCAGAAGCAAGAAAGCGGTTAGCAGTTGCTAGCTGTCGGTTTAATGATTGTTTGCATCGAGACGAGCCTGAGTGTGCGGTGCGAGGAGACTGGGAACGATATGAACATTATTTAGAATTTTTGGATGCTGCGATCGCTCGTCAAACTCAGCTGCACCAACAAGCCGATCCTGAATCTACGATGAAGTTAAAAAGCAAAAGCAAAGGGCAGAGTCAATACGAACCCAAGCTAGAAAGTAAAAAATATCGCCGAATTTCCCGTAAGACTCAGTTACAGGACTTGCAGGAATTATATCAGGATGAGGAATAGGGAGTGCGATGTCTACGACGGGCAGGCTATTTGGTGTCGCACTTCTATGTAAAGGTTGGTCACGATAGTATGGATACAAATAGAAAACCTATCTTGTATGTCTCAGCCCCTTGCTGCCACCACTAGTGTAAAAGTTGTCAAGAAAAGTATAATTTTCCCACCAGGCGACATCTATAGTGACGAACCCCCATTGGAATCTGATTTACACCGCGAACAAATTGATTTACTCATCCGCTTAATTAAATGGTGGTGGCGCGATCGTCAGGATTTTTATGCTAGCGGCAACCTAACTATCTATTTCAGTCCTAACCAGAAAAAATCAGAAGAATTTCGAGGCCCTGATTTCTTTGTGGTTTTAGATACAGAAAAAAAAGACCGCAAAAGCTGGGTTGTGTGGCAAGAAGATGGCAAATACCCCAATGTAATTATTGAGCTATTATCTAATTCCACTGCCTCGGTTGATAAAGGTTTGAAAAAACAAATATACCAGAATACATTTCGCACTCCTGATTACTTTTGGTTTGACCCAAATAACTTAGAACTACAGGGATTTCACATAGTTGATGGGCAATACCAAGAACTTGTACCCACTGAGTCGGGTTGGTTATGGAGTCAGCAATTAGGGCTATATTTGGCAGTATATTTAGGCAAATTACGCTTTTTTGCACCAGACAAGCAGCTGGTGATGTTGCCAGAGGAAGAATCAAACCAACAATTACAGCAAACAAACCAACAATTACAGCAAACAAACCAACAATTACAGCAAACAAACCAACAATTACAGCAAACAAACCAAGAGCTAGAACAGGAACGTAAACGGTCTGCAATATTGACAGAACGATTACGAGCCGTAGGTATTGATCCTGAGCAAATATTCTGAAAAAGGCATGGAAAAATTGTGCTATGAACCAAACAATACCTGATAAAGTCTGTTAGACAACCTCTAAAACTGATCGCAACTTTACTGGTTGATGACAAAATCACATCATCACTGTTACCAAGTTTCGGCGTTCGAGTTCAGCGTTTTTTTGGATAATTCTGGTGATCGCCGATTAAAAAATAGTAAGGGTAATCATACACATCATGAAATGAACTTGATCAACATAGAGATAAAAGGGAAAAGCTCTCGACGAGTTAGGGGTGGTTCAGCCAAAACTAAGGATGCACTAGCGCTAGTTAAATATGTGAAAAGTTGACACTCGTATCTTGACTATACCCATAAAGTCTTAAAATATTGTTAATTTCTGCCAAACCTCTCGACCTTCAACTTACAAGTATTACCCTAAAATCACTATGGCTATTGGCTACGTCGCGCTTGTACTCCACGCACATCTGCCCTTCGTTCGTCACCCAGAAAGTGACTACGTGCTGGAGGAAGAATGGCTCTATGAAGCCATTACAGAAACTTACATCCCCTTATTGAAAGTATTTGAAGGCTTAAAGCGAGACGGTATCGACTTTAAAATCACGATGAGTATGACACCACCTCTAGTGTCAATGCTTCGTGATCCTCTGCTGCAAGAACGCTATGACGCACACTTGACCCAACTAGAAAAACTTATAGAACTAGAAGCAGAACATAATGTCAATAACGGACATCTTCGTTATTTAGCCGAACATTACGCTACTGAGTTTAACGAAGCGCGTCAAATATGGGAACGCAATCAAGGTGACTTGGTGACAGCTTTTAAGCAGTTCCAAGACAGTAACAACCTGGAAATCATCACTTGCGGGGCTACTCACGGCTATTTGCCGTTGATGAAAATGTATCCAGAGGCGGTATGGGCGCAAATTCAGGTAGCTTGCGAACATTACCAACAAACCTTTGGAAAAGCACCCAGAGGCATTTGGTTGCCTGAATGCGCCTACTATGAAGGTGTAGAGCGGATGCTAGCAGATGCTGGCTTACGCTACTTTCTCACTGATGGGCATGGTATCCTTTATGCCCGACCGCGTCCGCGCTTTGGCACTTATGCCCCAATTTATACAGAAACTGGTGTTGCTGCCTTTGGTAGAGATCATGAATCTTCTCAACAGGTATGGTCTTCTGAGGTAGGCTATCCTGGGGCGGCGGAATATCGAGAATTTTACAAAGATTTGGGCTGGGAAGCAGAGTATGAGTACATCAAACCATACATCATGCCCAATGGTCAGAGGAAAAATACAGGTATTAAGTATCACAAAATTACGGGGCGTGGCTTAGGGCTTTCAGATAAGGCACTTTACGATCCCTATTGGGCTAAGGAAAAGGCTGCAGAACACGCTGCTAACTTTATGTATAACCGAGAGCGGCAATCTGAGCATCTATATAGTATAATGCAGCGTCCGCCAGTCATAGTTTCGCCTTATGACGCAGAGTTATTTGGACATTGGTGGTATGAAGGTCCTTGGTTCATTGATTACTTATTCCGCAAGTCGTGGTATGACCAAGGAACATATCAAATGACCCATTTGGCAGACTATTTGCGGGAACAGCCAACGCAGCAAGTCTGTCGTCCTTCGCAGTCGAGTTGGGGTTTCAAAGGTTTCCACGAGTATTGGTTGAACGAAACAAATGCGTGGATTTACCCACATTTGCACAAAGCCACTGAACGGATGATTGAAATATCGCGTTTGGAACCAGAGGATGAATTGCAGTGGAAAGCGCTCAACCAAGCTGCGAGAGAATTGTTATTAGCACAATCTTCAGACTGGGCATTTATTATGCGGACCGGAACAATGGTACCTTATGCAGTTAAACGGACGCGATCGCACCTGATGCGATTTAATAAGCTTTACGAAGATGTTAAAGTCAGCAAAGTTGACAGTGGTTGGCTGGAAAAAGTCGAGTTAATGGATAATATTTTTCCCAAAATTAACTATCGCGTTTACCGTCCGTTATAGTCTCACACAAACTAATCGACAGCAGTAGGGTGGGGATTGCTCACCCTATATTAGTAGTTAGGAGCGTTTACTTCTGCAAAGTCTTAGAGTGAGGCTGTCAAACATATCAATTCTAGAAAAAAATGAAACAGATGCATAGGTTGGTTGAACGGAGTGAAACCCAACAATTACAGGACTTTGAAGTGTTGGGTTTCGTCCCTTAACACAACCTATATTCGTATCATATTTTCGGGAAATGGTGTTAGTCTTGATACGCTTCTAGAAGATTACTAAAAGTTTTCAGAAATCAAATATGATTATTATAACTGATAACTGTTCAAAACAGCTAAAAAACCCAAAATTAAAGCAATACAGTTCAGTTAAGCATTTCTTGTCTCAGTGTTTTTTACGCCTCTAGGGTAGCCAGCGCTAAACTGCTTTGCGTCTACGTTTAAAAATTGACTTTGACAAAAGGTTTTACCTTTAACTGAACCGTATTGAACATTAAAGTATGTGTCTTTTGACTTTTGACACTTCGACTCCACTCAGCGTTAACTTTTGATTTCCGCTTTGCGGTACTAGTCGCTAGTTAAGATTACAAACTAGACGTTTTTCCAGTTTCTGCTTGCGTCTCAATTGGCTTAACATCGGTGTAACCCACTTCACCAGCTATTGTCCGAAACACCGAAATTTGCTCGTCAAAATCTAATCCTTCAATCTGGGAAACTAAATCATTAATTGCCTTAGTTGGTTTATAGCTAGCTGGTAAATCAACCACCGTATCCCCCATAGCTTTTGCCCAAGCATACCAAACTAACAATTGATTATTTTCTTTTATCGCCCCATAAGCACGAGAATATTCTGTATCTTTGCGGTTAACTATATCCCGCATAATATCTAATTGCTGCTCATCTGATAACTTAAAATAGTCTCCTAGCAGAAGTGGTGCTAACTCAGGTTCAGCAGCAGCAGGAGCAGCAGGTGTGATAGAATCACCCATTTTTTTATAAACTAAATAGAACCATGCTAATTTTGCATCAGTATCTAAATTGTTGAACCCATCCACCAATTTTTGAGTTTCATTGCTCTGGGCTTGAGAAATAGTTTTATCGTAACTTGGAGTCATAAATTTATTTCCAAAGAAATTTTACAGGTTAAATTAAGGCTTACCAAAATTTGAGCATCAGTTTCTACTATCAAGAGAAAGAGTTATATTAATTGCAAATTGTAGCTTTAATCTATCTTTTAATAGAGGTAAAGCCTCTCCCAGGGGAGCAAGTAAAGAGCTAATTACCTTGTTATGCTCTTTTAAGTAAGCAATAAAAAATTTAACTAAGGATTTTAATTATGGCTGATGAAGTAAAGCCCAAAGTTAATGAAGCTCCCACCCATGATGCTCAATTAGCTGCCGATAGCATAGCTAGTGGTGAAGAAAATGCGCCAAGAGTCGATTTTGATGCTGATTATGCAACTGCACAACAATTCAGCGTTAGTGAAGTTGATCGCACAGGTAAAGGTGCAGCAGCAGCCGAAGCAGCCACTGCACCTGAACGTAAAATATCTAAACCAGTAGAGACAAAAGCTCAAACACAGCCAACTGGTAATCCTGATGATTATGCAGAGTTAGCAAAGGAAGTTGGGAATTCTAATACTGAGAGTATAACTAATGTTAGTGATGATTTAGTAGAACAAGCTTTGGAAAAGGGTGAACGGAAAAATTAAGTTTTCCTAATAATTTACTATTTTGTAGGGTAGGCATTAATATACATAGCCCACCCTACTGTTTTGGTAAATCATCAATAGTTGAGATTATCACTATCGGCTTTTGCCAAAAATTGAGAATTTAGTGGCTTTACACTGCACTATCGGCAATCTAAAATCTAAAATTGTTTGACTATTAATTAACGACCATTCATCACTTTTAGTAGTTCACTAGGTCGCTCAATTAAGTAATCTGGATTTTGCTTGGCTAGCACTTCAGGTGAATTAAACCCCCAAGTTACTGCAATCACTTGGATATTTGCTTTCTTAGATGCTTCAATATCTCTGGTTTCATCTCCAACATAAATAACTTCTTGAGGTTGGAGTTGATTTTGTCTTAATACATTATTGATTATGGTTGTTTTACCAAAAATCGTAATTCCTGAGTAGATAAAATCAAATAGGTGATTTAAATCATTGATTGTAAGGAATTGCGTCACATTGTCTTTAGAATTAGAAGTGATAATTCCCAATTTATATCCTTCATTTTGGAGTTCAATTAATGCATCTTTAATGCCCGGAATTGGCTTTAATTCTGGGATTTTGTTTTTTAATTCTCCTTTAACTTTTTTAACTAAAAAAGGTATCTTAAATAGAGAAACTCCTGAGTACTTAATAATTTCCCTAGATGTTAAGTTTTTAAGTAGGGATAATTGTTCTGGGCTTATGTGTCTATAACCAAAGTCTACAGCTAGACGATTGGCAATACTTACAAGGGCATCTACTGTATCAGCAATAGTGCCATCAAAATCAAAAATAATTACTTTCGGGGTCATTATTTAGCCTGGATGCGTCAAGATTAGCTAGGGCGTTGCGTCGTAACATTTCTGGCTTAATCCGCCGCAAGGCAGATGCTGGAAATCGTTTATTCCACTCCTGATCTGAGATTTGGGCTAATTCTAGCAGTTGGGGAGCAATATTCGCAGGATAAGGCTGAAACTCTTCAATATCAGTTGTGCTGGCAAAACGTTGATTCCAAGGACAAACATCTTGGCAAATATCACAACCAGCAACCCAGCCTTGCAAATAGGGTATTACTGTTTCTGGCAATTTCTCTGCCTGATTTTCAATCGTATGATAAGCAATGCAGCGATTAGCATCTACGACAAAAGGCTGAGTAATAGCACCTGTAGGACAAGCTTGAAGACAACGAGTACAGTTACCGCAGTGTTCTGTATGCGGGCGATCGCTCTCTAATTCCAAATTGGTCAACACTTCTCCTAAAAATACCCAAGAGCCATATTCTCGTGTAATCACATTACCATTTTTGGCAATCCAACCAATTCCAGCTTGTTGAGCCAACACTTTATCTTGCACTGGGCCAGTATCTGCATAATAACGAGCTAATACACTTTCACCAAGTGATTCTAACCATCTGGCTAGCTGCTTAAGTTTTTTATGCATTACCTTGTGATAATCCCTTCCCCAGCCATAACGAGAAATTTTGGCGTATTCCTCACCTTCTGGACGTTGATGTGGCGTATAGTAATTTAACGCTACACACACTAGCGATCGCGCCTCTGGCATGACTAAGTGAATATCCTGGCGTTTTGGGTTAGCCATCCATTCCATATCAGCGTGATAACCCAGTTCGATCCATGCTTGTAACCTCTGCGCTTCTGTGGTATCTATCCTATTTACAGCAACAATCCCAACTTTGTGAAAGCCCAACTCGCCGACTTTCTCTTTCACCACATTGCTGCTTATTACAGAATACTGATTCATTTTTTTATCTAGATTTTGCCTAAATAAAGGCGATTTAATTTTACATTACGTAGTCAATACCTTTGATTAACATTTGTTGCTTAAGAGTTTGCAATAAAATAAAATATCAGTCAACCCCTTCCCTACGGGACGCTGTGTGAACGGGGAAGTCAAAAGTCAAAAGTAAGAATCCTATACTTCGGCTACGCTCAGTAACCATAAATAAATTTACTTGCTCTGTACCTTTTTCTTTCTAGTCAACCTGGGACAATCGTAATATTCCATTAGGATTTAAGCCTTGTTTATTTTTCTTCACACAGTTTGCAATTATTGTGCCAATTTACTTACTTAGCAATAAAAATATTTGTTTTTCGATTTCCTCTGGCACTGGTACATGTTTTTGTTGCCGCAGGTCTGGGTTTCCTTTTCTCGCTGGACGTTTTGTACTCATGACGTATCATTAAGAACATCAGATTGGATGTTCTTGGATTACATCTTATGCTGACTTTTTGCTTGCGTTGACACCAATGGGCAGTGCCGTGCCCTTACGGATATACCTGACGCAAACGAGAACTCCTATCAAATATTTTCAGAAATATGTTGACAAATCAATAAATGAAGGTTAGCTACTAACAAAATACCCAGGAGATTTAAAAAATCAAGTCCAAGCGTGAGAAACAAAGAAAGCAAAACTCCGTCGTAGCTGTTGTAAACTTGCTACGCCGGAGAAAGGAAAAATTAAAACGCTAAGAGTGAGCAGGCCAAATGCTGACGTCACAAGGATAGAAAGAAAGCACAAATGAAGAAGTAAATTTACCTTTTACTTTTTACCTTGTACATTTTACCTAGTCTTACCCTCGGCGTTTCCTACTGTGCTAGATGTGCAAAATATATAGTTTTTATTTGAAAAGAAAAGTATTCTAACGATCATTTTTTATGTATTATCTGAAAGGCTAAATACAAACAATTCGCTAAAAAAGGTTGATGTGCGAACATTTGGGCGATCGCCACGGAAATTCAAAGAAAAAATAAATAAAAAATTAAATTTAGTAGAATCACCTGGTGAATCTTTAGCCACCATCGGTTTAATCATGACTTGAGCAAGCGAAAATAGCTAATAACTATAAAATTTGCAGAACAACTAGTGTCATATCATCAGTGTTTTGCTTATCAGCACCAATGAATTGCTCAACTTGGTCAAAGAGGTAATCTACAATCTCCTCTGGGCCATTGCAATACTTACAAGCCGTATTGAAGCCAGCGACAAAGTTATCTTCATCGAAGCGATCGCCACCAGCAGCAGCAGCATCGGTCAAGCCATCTGTATAGTAAATAATTGTATCCCCAGGCTCTAACTGTGCCTGGGCATCTTCATATTGGCTGTTAGCATCCAAACCGATTAGCATTCCTAGAGTATCTAAACGGCTGACAGTTTTCGTGGCTGCGTGCCACCACAAAGGAGGATTATGTGCCGCATTGCTATAAGACAAAATTCGGCTGTGAGGATTATATTCTGAATAAAATAGCGTTACAAAGCGGTGAGAATTTTCCAAATCCGCATACATAACTCTATTTAAATTTTGTAGAATTCCGGCTGGAGAATTACCATGTAGCACTTCTCCCCGTAACATTCCCCGCATCATTGTCATAATCAGCCCAGCAGGAACACCTTTGCCCATGACATCTCCAATAACCAAACCCCAGCGACTATTTTCCGTGCTGCCTTTAGTCTTGGGCTGAATCTTATTGTGATTGGTAGCAATAAAGTCATAATAATCTCCGCCGACGCGATTGGCAGGTTTACAACGTGCCGCTAGGACTGCACCAGGAATTATCGGGCATTGACGTGGCAAAAGTCGCCGTTGAATTTCTGCGCCAATTTCTAGTTCTTGGTCTAGACGTTCTTTTTTTCTTAGTTCTACAGCTAGTTCATCGTTTTCGATCGCAACAGCTGTTTGGTCTGCTACTAACCTAACTAACTTTTGCCTGGTTTCTGTCCAACTATATTCTGGATCGCGGCTCAAGACATAGAGCCATCCGCGCTCTGTATGTTTCACTAAAATCGCCGTACCAAAAATTTGCACATCTGGTCCCAGATAGCGATGCATCTGGTCATCCAAAATCCCCGTGGCATTCGCTAGAGGGGCAGCATTAGGCAGAAGGGTGATTTGACTGCTGGCTATTTCTAGCGCTTTGCGAATATTTTTTCGCTGGCGACTATCTTGCCAGTGTAACTGCTCTAATCTTACTTGACCATTAGGTTTGTAGAGAAACAGGGCGCTGCCGTCTGCATCTGTCACTCTTGTTGCCATCAGAGGGATCAGTTCTAAAAACTGATTCAAATTATTGAAACTTCTTAGGGCAAATCCTAAAGAACTAAGCAAATCTTGAATTTTGTTCTGTTCCCGGTGTAACCTTGCCACGAGTTCTTTTAGTGCTACGACTGGTGTGACATCTGTCGCAGCACTACTATTGTTGTCAATGGGTTGAGAGGGCAGTTGAGACACAGGCACAGGTACTATTGCACTTTATATTGGCAGATTTTAGATTACTTATAAATCTTTTGGCTTTGGCATTGCTAAACCATATTTAGACAAGACTTGTCACTTTAGCAAGAGTATAAAGACGTAAGAGGTAACTTTTATCAGTATTTTATTTGCTTATTGTATTTCTGATGGAATATTTGTAATTTCAAATCATGTATTTTTAGCCAAAAACCAATCCGTAAAAATTACTAGTTTCAGTGAGATTTCAGAAAGTTTTTTATTTTTTCATAACTTAATTACCAAAGCATATCTCTAAAGTCATAAAAATACTTTATTTAAAGAATAATTCATAACGCTTTCAGAGTAATTGTTTGGGCGGAGGCAACTAGGAAACTGGAAGTTTTTTGAGTAAAAAGCCACATTTACTAGAGAAAATATTTGTAGATAGTTTCGCAATTAGGAAGCTGAGAATACACCCGGGAGTGTTGAACCAGCTTACTTACACCAATTGGCTTTTTGAGTCCACTGTGGACGATTTTCCGAAGTTATGATGGTCAAAAGCCGCTCTTTTCATGATGTCGGCATTGGGCAAACAGATAATCCTCGTACTCCTACTCTTAAGTAAGTTACGTGCAGTGTATAGGTCTGCCAACTCGCTAACTCAGTTCCTGCGATTTAACAATACAAGTCGCCATAGCTAACACCAATGACCTGCAAAGGCAAACACCCCACAGTTTTATACTCTGTGTTAGCTCCCCAACGCACTGCTCACCGTTCACAGACTGCTGTCCATCTTGCAATAGTTATATTTGTAGGGGTGAGCCTCTGGCTTGCCCTTGAAATCGCTGCAAGATGGAAGCTTTTGGGGTTTTGTGTGTTGTGTATAAATGCCCATTCAGAGTGTGAAAAAAGACATTAGCTTGAAATTTTAGCAAAAGTTATCCATTTATTGTGACAAACTTATGATTTACAAGAATTGATCTGTTTCTAATGAGTTCAAGTGATAATACCAGATCAGTAATCCCTAAATTTATCAGTTCTCAAGAAAAATATTTAACTCTAAATTTTTCAGTTAGCCGCTCAAGAGAGCTTCGACAAACTCATAGCTAGAAAAGGGGCGCAGGTCTTCAATTCCTTCACCAGCACCAATAAAGCGAATGGGCAAACCTAGCTGTTGCACAACGGCAAGGGCAACGCCGCCTTTGGCGGTGCCATCAAGCTTAGTTAAGACAACGCCACTTAATTGGGCAGCTTGAGAGAAAACTTCAGCTTGCCGTAGTCCATTTTGCCCTAAAGTGGCATCTAGAACTAAAAGAGATTCTACTTTGGCATTTGGGGCTTTTTTGTCGATAATTCGCCGGATTTTGCTAAGTTCATCCATTAAATTTTTCTTGTTTTGTAGTCGCCCAGCTGTATCTACCAAAAGTAATTCGGTTTGACGCGCTTGGGCAGCTGCGATCGCATCAAATACAACTGCTGCCGGATCTGTATTCTTTCCCGGATTGGAAATTACTTCCACACCACTTCTACTACCCCAAACCTTCACCTGCTCTACGGCGGCGGCGCGGAAAGTGTCTGCTGCCCCAATCAGGCATTTATAACCAGATTTTTGTCCCAGATGGGCAATTTTACCGATGGTGGTGGTTTTCCCTGCACCATTCACCCCAGTAATTAACCAAATATTCAAGGTTTCTTTTTCTGGGGTAAAGGTAGTTTTTTGGGATGCTTTGCTCGGTGCATCCAGCATATCGCGGAGGATTTTTTTCAGGTAAGCGATCGCTTCTTCAGGTGCAGTAACTTCTTCTCGAAGTTTTGTTTGTAGGGCATTGATAATAAAGTCTGTCGCTTCTACCCCTACATCAGCTTGCAGGAGCAATGCCTCAATTTCTGTCACAGCAGCTTGGTTTAGCGGTCCTTGACCAACGAGCGCCTTCAGTTGGTTAAGAATGCTACGACGAGTTTTATCTAACCCTTGGCGGAGCTTTTTCAGCCAGGTAATTTCCTCAATAGAAACGTCTTCTGGACTTCTACCTTGAGCTGCTAAAACTTTCACCGACCAGACAAACCCATCATCAAATACCAGTCCGGGAATTTCTTCTCCTGTCTCTGAAGTTGCAGCTACTGGCTGTACTACATCTGGTTCTGGAACTTCAATGGCGGTGGCCATTAGTTGTTCTAACTTGGCTTGCCGTTCTGCCGCCGCCCGTTCTAAGAAAGATAGTGCTGTTGGCTGTGTAGCTTCTGGTATAGCTGCTGATTCGGTGGGCGTTGGTTCAGTTTCACTTGCCGTAAGTTCTGGGCTGGAGACATCTTGATCAGCAATTGCTACTACTGAGGAATCTTCTGTAATTTCTTCTTTAGTAGCAGCTTGAATAACTTCTGGCTGTGCTGTTTCTGCAGTTGTACTAATAGGTTCCTCAATTGCTTCTGGTTCGTTAATTTCCGCAATTGCCGTTTCTGAGGGTTCAGGTTGTGCTGGTATTGCTGAGGCATCTGCTGAATCAGGCGGAGTTTCTACTACCTCGACTTGTTGTTTTTGCTGAATATTTTTGTAAGCAGCTTTAGCAAACGCTAACAAGTCTGTGGTTGTGTCTGGAGTCGTTTTAGCAGTTGGTGTTAACGTTTTGGCTGACTCTGGCTGGGGTTCTTGTGCAACAGGAGTTTGTTCCTGCTTATTATCAGAGGGAGTGTCAGAGGATTCGTTATATTTACGACGGAACCAATTAAAAACCATTGCAGCAATATTGGTTATATGAGTTATAAGTTATAAGTTATGAGTTTAATTTAACTTGGGGCATTGGGCACTTGTACTGAGCGAAGCATTGGGCATTAATTATTAATTCTTGTGCCTGACTCCCTAGATGCCTCATCCTCTTCACTTTGGCAAGTAATTATAAAAGGCTATGCTGTCTTTTTCTGCTCAATGACTCGGCGCAAAACACCGTTAATAAACCGATGACCATCGTCTCCACTGTAGCGTTTGGCTAGCTCCACAGCTTCGTTGATGGCAATACTGTCTGGAACTCCTAAGAACTTCATTTCAGCAACAGCAATTTGTAAGATATCGTGGTCAATTTGGGCGAGGCGAGTTACTTGCCAATCTACTAAGGCAGTAGAGAGCAGGTCATCTATAATTTTTCGATTTTCGTTGACGGTAATCACAAGCTCTTTAGCGTAATTACGAACTCCCTTGTCCTGATTAGCTAACTGAATCAATACTGGGAAATCAACTGCCGTACCTAACTGATTAATTGCTGTCTGGGTACAAGTGATCGCTTCTTGCAGCATTGTCCTGGCAGTATTCAGGTCGGAGGCCCGAGTTTGGCTACTTAAGAGGCGATCATTACTGCGTTGCAGTTCACCTGCGGCATTATCGAGGGTATCTTGCACTTCTGAGGTCAGAGTGCGTACTGCTCCTAGCACCAACTTGGATACTAGTTGATCGTCTTCCAATTTCTCTAATTTCTTTGGGTTGACTGGCAATTGGCTAAGGCTTAAAAGCGCCAATTCACGAGCAATTTGCTGGGGTTTACGAGGTTGCATAAAACTCAGAGGTGATTAGGCGAGAACTGATTAAATAGACTGGACAAACCTCTTATTATATCAATTTTTGCATAGTCAAACAACATCACGCTATGAAGGTACTGGATACTGAGTACTAGGAAAAAAATTCTTTTAAGACTTGCTTAGAGTATTATGAATCCACATACTAATCTTCCCCAGTACCCACTTCCTAGTCCCCAGTCCCCAATTTAACTTTCTTCAACAGGAATAACCTGCTGCTTGATTTCGTTGTGTTTCACTAGTGTGGACTCTTTGGGGAAAACCAAGGGCGTATTGGGGGCGACAATACCACCTGATACAACTATTTTAAAGGCGTCTTCAATCGACATGGAGAGGTTTACCACCTCATCTTCAGGAACTACTGCGTACCATCCGGTAGTCGGATTGGGGGTAGTGGGTATAAAAACACTTAGCACGGGACGAGACATCTGGGCTTGGATATCAGTGCTGATTGCACCAGTAACAAAGGCGATCGCCCAAATTCCTCGACGAGGATACTCTACCAAAATTACCCGGCGAAACTTGCCATTAGAATCTTTTAATATTGTTTCTAAAAGCTGTTTTAGAGTTTTATATACCTGTCCTGCTAAAGGAATTGCCTGTAATAATCGCTCACCAAAATCTAACAACCATCTGCCAGCAATATTGCGAGCCATCAAGCCCATTAGTAAAATACTTAGTAGTGGTACAGCCAATCCTACTAATAAATTCAGTAAATTTACTAAAATTGGGTTTAACCCGTCAAAGGGATTCAGTTGTTTGGGAATTTGGGTGAGGAAGTTGATTACCCAAGTAGCAATGGTAATCGTTAGCCAGATAGTAGTTGCTAGGGGAATTACTACCAACAAACCAGCGATCAGGTCATTTTTTAAGTCCTGTTTTAGGCGATCGATTACCAAGCCCCGATTCTCCTGTTTTAAGCTAGAGGAACTTTTGTTATTGGTATTCATACCAGCAGATTCGTCAAATTCCGAAGACTTTAACTTTAGGCAGTTTCTACCGCAAGTAACTGTCCAAAACGCTAACAGCTTGGCTGCTGACGCAAAAACACCTACTTGTTGCTGGAAATCAGCTATTTTCCTACAAGCATACACATAGACATTAACCAATTCGATGCCGACTGGTTATTTTCAAAGGATGTTACTTTTCTTTGTAAGACTTGTAAATGATTGTTGCAAGTCCTTATGTATTACTAATCTACCGCGCTCAATCAAAAGCTGCTCATAATTGTGAAAGTACGAGCGTTAAACAAAGGAATTATTCGATTTGGTGTTGAGCAGGAAAGCGCTTTTATGAAAATGTTTTGGTAAAAATATTAATTTATTATTATATAAGTTTTTGTTTATATATTAACATGCTGTAAGTAGGACAGATGTGCTAACCTGCTTCTGAAATTTTGAATATTGCAATCACGTACCCGTCTATCGTAAGTGATCGCAATATTCAAATTTTACGCCACATCAGGCTGTGTTGTTTCAGAATCCGTGCACTGTAACTGTTGTATACTCTCCTGTGCTTGAATTGCTGTTGCGTCTAAATTAGGTTTTGGTAGATACTTCATTTCCCAGACTTTGAGCAAAATCAAATATTCGTAGAATGCCTGCAATGTACACCAAGCAATTCCCGCATGTCCATCTAAACAACCGCCTAAAATAAAATACATATATATAAAGCGTAGCAACGGTCTGGCGGGTAAACGCAAAGACAAATCTTTCAAGGCGCGACGTTTTTCGACTTCCGATTTGCCAAAGAATAAATCTTGCCAGTTGACCTTTCCCTGTTCTAGTTGATATAGCGTTTCTTGAGCTTCGTCTGTAGAATAACGATTATGCTTGTCAATCCAGCGACTCAAGCCTTTGCTGCAAGTGTAATGTGGATATGTCTCTTTTAGAAAGCTAGTTGCACCCTGACAAACTTCCCGTTCAGTATGACCGTAGTCTGTAAACCAGACTTTACCGTGGCAAAAGAGGCGCATTTGGTAACGGGGATACTGTGTACTGTAGCGAATCCAATGATTCATGAACATCACACGTTCAGCCACGTAGTAACCAATGTAGTCAGGACTTTGACTTGCCTTTTCGCATTCCGCGAACAGTTCTGGTGTCATGCGCTCGTCAGCTTCGAGAATGTAAACCCATTCGTGCTTCGGAGGGATAGACTCTAACATCCAGGTGCGTTGGCGACCGTGGCTTTCAAAAGCGTGTTGAATGACGCGGATGGGATAACGATTAGCGATTTCCACAGTGCGATCGCTACTGCATGAATCCACAACAATGATGTCATCCGATAGCATCGCCGATTCAATAGAAGCAGCAATATCTAACTCTTCGTTATATGTCAATATGTAAATTGAGAACATTACCCAAGTTTTATAGCGATTTTACTGAGTGATAATTGCCTTTTTATTGTTATTAGATATTAGGCGTATGGCAGTATCAGCCGTCAAACCTCCTACTGCCATACAGATAATGGATTAGCGTGCGGTAGCTCTAGGTTTCCCACCTTGTATAGCACCGCTACCTTTTAAGCCTGTCCAGCCTATGATAATGTAACCAATAGACAACAGCAAACTGCTAATCCCAATCCGTAGTCCAGACTTCCAAGCAGTATCTTTAGCTTGTTTTTCTGCTTCGTCTCTGCGCTGGCGAACTTGGCTAAGTTGTTGAGTTCGCAGTGTCTGAATATCTGTTTGTTGTTCAATAGCTTTATCAAGTACTTGGGGATCTGTTTTAGCCTTTTTCAGCAACTCTTTGATATTTGCGGGAATTTGAGAGCTTTCAAGCGCTTGCTTATATTTTTGATCATCTTTGAGGATTTCACTAAACTGAGCTTTGGTTTGCGTTCGCAGTTGATCTAGTTGAGCTTTTCCTTGCTCAGTATTCAGTTGTGCTTGCAATTGCGAGAACCGATTGTTCAATTGAATTTCTGCCTGATCTGCTTCTTGAGCGATGCGGTTAAGTGTTTGAGTCTTAGCTTGATTGACGTTATTAAGGTGCAGGGGAAAAATCAGCAAGAACATCAACCCTAAAATACTTGAGAGGATCACGGCGGGAAATCTTAAATCGATACCTTGGGGGCGATCGCTTGCTGCATCAGCAATATCAATCCAATAAGCAGCAAACAGCAGCCCCAAACCGATTAGAGGCACAATTCCCCGATCAACTAACGCTGTTGCCAAGTTAATTTGCCATACTCGATCAGTCGGTTGAAAGGGTAACAACAGAATCAAAAAGTCAATGAAAAAGGACAAAATGCAAATTATTCCAACTACCTTAAGTGTGAGGGCAGTACTCACGGAAGTAAAACGGTTGACCATAGTTTTTTGAACTGGCGGTGAATACGAGTGATTTTCATATTTCAAGCTACTTGAATATTGTGCCTATGACCGTGACTATTGTATAGAAATACAAAGCAGATTCAATATTGGTAAAGGCTATCTGCCTCTTGGTTTTCAACTAGGCCAGAGTAACATTTGTTATGTACAGTGTCTTCAGGAAATTATTGGTATTTTAAAATACTAATATAATGCGGGGATGTAAGAAAAGATTCATTAATTAACGGATTTACCTTATTACAGTTCTCAATCGGTCGTAATATAGACATATTGTAGGAACGTACATGCAATTCTAGAACTTGAAATATTATATGTTCACTCATTTCCCGTTAAAGATTGGCAGCACCAACAGTTCCCAAAGTAGCTATTAGTCTGGTTTTAGTCTTCCTGGTTCTGGATAGGGGGTGAAAATTATCAGGTGCTGTTTTGAGATTGCTGGTAAGTTCAGCACACAATACCTTATTTTGAATAAACTAAAAATATCTTAATAGCAATACTTACCATTTTCGGCTGCGGTATGGTCTTTTTCCATTCGCATTGCTCCTAAAATCGTAGAAACAACAACACAGCGTTTAACTTTACCACCATACTTGCTTGATAGTGTTATCCGTCCTAGTGGCGGTTGTCTGACATTACCTTTGTAATCAAATTGGATTTGTCTGATGCCATTTGACTCTGATAGGGTTGTTTCTGCATCTAAGCGCACATTGGAATTGAGATTATTCCAGTTAGCGTTAGATGGGTTGACTGTAGCAGGATGAACCGCCCATTGAAGAATACTGTTTTGTTCGCGAAAACTGGCTTGCCAAGTCAATTTTTCCTTACTAGCTTGGCTTTGGGCTTGGCGCATAGCATAATAAACCTCATTTTGGGCAGTGTTGAGGTGGCGAGTCTGCACAAAACTTAGCCAGTTAGGTATTGCCAGCGTGGCTAATATACCAATTAATAAAACAACTACTAAAGTTTCTAGTAAGGTAAAACCACTACTGGAGTCCTTATTCAAGAGATTTTTTGAATTAACTAGAGACAGTAACTGCACCCTGATATCCATTTGTGTCTTCTGATCGCTTTTCAACTACCCAACCGTTGAGCAATGTTTCAACTTCTTGCTTTCTTACTTCGCGCTGCTTAGTAATATTGTCTAGCAAGGCAGGCACTATAAGGATTATGAAAATTTTCAATGAAAGTTTTAAGGTGAAATTTATATTTTGAAGTCTTGAAGGGTCATAAAGAAAATACTTCCACAAAAATATAGCGGCAGCTAGACCTTTTTTTTTATTAAACGGCTTTTGTAACGCTTTACAGGTCAAGTATTTGTATAAATTTGCTAGGCTTATATTCCAATTATGCTTTAGTGTCAAACGCGCAGGAGCATCTCGTAGAAAGGATCTTTCCTTGTACGCTCTCTTAAGCACTTGCAAGCAGGATTTTTCCTGTCTGACAAGATTGGAAGAAACTGAATTACCACTTATGCGATATAAGATTTGTACAGATGGTACACATATAAAATCAAACTTAGAAGCTAATCGCAGCCACATATCCCAATCCTGAGCCGCACTTAAAGATTCATCAAAGCTACCTAATTTAATTAAAGATTTTCTACAAATTAAAGGATTAGAACCATTTTCTAGAAAGTTATTTAATAACAAATTTTCATAAACATTTCCATTTAGATTAATGCGCTTACCTGAAAGTATAAATTCACCATTTTCGTCAATATAATCAGTCCAACTATAAGCAACTTTTGCAGTAATGTTTTCTTGCAGAGCCTTTAATTGAGAATGAAGTTTATCAGGTGTCCAAAGATCGTCTGCATCTAAAAAACTAACAAATTTTCCAACTGCACGGTGTAGCCCTCGGTTACGGCTGACGTTTCCACCAGCATTGGCATAGGAAAATACTTTTATTCGTGAGTCTTGAATTTGTGTAACAATTTTTAAAGTTGAGTCTTGTGAACCATCATTAATTACAATTAATTCTAAATTAGTAAAAGTTTGATTTAAAACAGATTGAATTGTTTGTTTAATAGTCTTATCACTATTATAAGCAGGAATGATTACAGAAATTATTGGTAAAGTTTTGCTAAGTTTCATCTTTTTTATAGGGTTAATTTATTTTTTAACACTTTGCCGAAATTAAATTTTAAATAGTAAAAAGGACTCATCATACTAGCCAAGTAAAACTCCATCTCAAAGAGTGCAATTAGATTAGTGTTCAATTGCCCTCTATACTTAATTAGGTGCTGGAATGCTCGGCGCAAATTCCCTAAAATAGTTTTTACAAACACTATTGGTTTTTGCCAATTTTTAGTATTAATTATGCGTAACTCATAAATAGACAAACCACAACCACGAGCCAGATTTATTAAGTAATCTTTTTCTAGTCGCCAAGACGGTATTTGGTGATAAGTATGCATTGTAGGGTTATACCAAATTTGCCAACCTGCTTTGCGTAAATATAACAGTGGTTCCAAATCTTCACCACCTATCATCGACTTTCCCACTCTGCCCTTAAAAATTAGTACTTTAGGAACGCTCTCATTCCATGCTTTTTTTCTGACAACAAGCGCTGCTCCAGGAGGAAGCCTTAAATTATCTGCATCAAACAAATGTGGATTTGAGCCATGTTCTCTGATAGCTAAAAAAGCTTGAATTCTTTCAAAATTTTCTGGCGGATTTATTTCAAAATCACCATGAATTTGTCCACTCCAAGCACCTGCTTGAGGATGCTCTAATGCAAATTTATATGCTTCTGATAACCAATCAGGTGCAGGTAAGTTATCATCATCTAAAAATGCGATTAGCTGCCCTCTTGCTTCACGTACTGCCCGCAGTCGGGCAAAAGCTGCTCCCTGTTCGGTTTCTAAAAAATATCTTAAATTATAGTTTTCCTCAGATATGTTTTGATAATTATGGATGATTTCAGATGTGTTATCATAACTATTGTTATCTACAATAATAATTTCCCAGCTAAGTTGTTCTACTCCTGTCTGGCTTAAGAGTTTATTTAAAATCTTAGGTAAGCGAGTTGCTCCATTATATGTAGGAATGGCTACGCTAATATCTAAATTTTCAGATGTTAATTCAGTCATACATAATACCTAATATTTTAATAACTTATTTTTTAAAATATCCATTTTTCCAAAGATAAAAAGGGCTAACAAAACTACTTAAAAAAAGTTCCATTTCGCAAGCAACTACCAAATCTTGCTTGAGCTTAGTTCGATATTTGAGTAAATGTAAAATGATTTTACGTAGGTCATTTATCATATAAGTTAAAAGAGCAAATGGTCTATACGCATATTTAATACTTACCATTCTAGTTACATAACGGCTAAGTCCAATACCTCGAAAAAATGGAATTAAATAATCTTTTTGTAAACGGAATTTTGGTATTTTATGAGAAATTTCCATTTCTGGATTATACCAAATTTCCCATCCTGATTTTTGGATGTGAGACAACATTTCTAAGTCTTCACTGGTCAGCATATTGCCTTTAGTCCTACCAGTTAAAATAGACTTATCTGGTACACTTTCTAACCAAGCTTGTTTACGGATAACGAGTCCGGCAGATGGAGGTAGTATTTTTTTAGGTGCTTCATATAATAGGGGTAAATTACCTCGCTCTGTAATTGCCAAGAATGGAGCAATTCGATGAAAGTTTTCTGGTGGTTCTACTTCCCAGTCAGGATGAATTTGGCTGCCATAAGCTCCCGCCTTGGGATACTTTTCACCGAAAGCATAAGCTGCGGATACCCAATTTGATACTGGGTAGTTGTCATCATCTAGAAAACCTATGAATCTACCTTTAGCTTCTGCTACTGCCCTTTTTCGGGCATAAGCTGCTCCCTGCCGCGCTTCAAAGCAATACTTTAAAGGGTAAGGACACTGCCAATTTTTTTGATAGGTTTGAACAACTTTAGCTGTGTTATCAGTGCTGTTGTTGTCTACAACTATAATTTCCCAAGTTAAATTTTCAGTGTGAAGTTGGTTTTCTAGCCGTTCTAGTAGTTCAGGCAAACGACTTTCACCGTTATAAGTTGGGATAGCTACAGTAAAATCAACGTTTTCAGTCATTTGACAAAAGGAATATTTTGATTAGGACGCTCTTATCTGCTCAACCAATGCCTAAATTATCAGTGATTCTTAAATAAATTTATCAAATATAAAAACTGCATCTGATGTTTTAATTTTGCGATCAACGTGCAGTTTTATATACAGTATGATTACGTATTTTTATAAAAAATTACTATAAAAATTACTTAGTCGCAGTTGGGGGAGCCTTTTGCTGTGATCATTGAGCCTAACAGAGTTTTCACAATGACGCATCGCTTTACGCTACTAGCCAATGTAGAATTTGCAGAGCTTGGTACAGCTACCACTATTTTTAACCCAGGTGGCTCTGTACCTGCTAATACTGTTCCAAAGTTTGGAGTTGGTAAAGTTGGTAAAGCCCCCATATAGTCAAAGGTAATTTTTGTTGGTGTACTTGAGGGAGGGTAGGATACAGGAGAATTAGTAGTAGAATTGGCAGCATTTTCACCGCTGAGATTTGCACCTAGCAGTAATTTATTAGAGCTAACGCCTACATCCGCTCCTAAAGGTTTCCATGTAGGGCTTCCAACATTGGTATTATAAACAGCAACCTCTATATTTTGGCTTGTAGTATTTTTCTGAAAGCTAACAGTGTAGCTAAGTTTTTTGTTTTTAGCTTGGCGCTGTCCTTCTTGCAGTGCAGCTAAAACGGCATCGTTAGCCTTATTTACCTTCTGTCTATTTACAAAAGCAACCCAACTAGGAATTGCGATCGCACTTAAAACTCCGATCATCACCACTACTGTAAGCACTTCAATTAAGGTAAAACCAGCATCCTGTTGAGGATAAAGCCGTTTTTTGATGTTTTCATTACATATCCTACTGTGAAATAACTTGAAAGTTAGGTTGCCCATTATGCCTCATCATTAGTTGTGTGTCTATTATCAAATTCATCTAGTAAATAGATATCCACGTCCCTGCACGCGGACACTTGCTGTTGGAAAGTAAGTTTGGTTATTTGAAGAGTAATCAAAATTGCTACTTTGCAAACGAGCTAGTGCATTACCTCTTAAAAACACCTGTGCTGTGGTATTTGGAACATCAATGCAAGCATAAAAGCCCATGAAACTACCTTTGCTAAGTGTTCCAACAGGACAAGTGGGATCTGTTGCAATGGCAGTTTGATCAACAAAATCGATTAATACTACAGGTGTTTGAGTGTAAGCCAATGAGGCTGTTTTCCATGAATTCATTTTATTTGTTATGCCTGCGGCTCCAGGTAGATTCAGATTAAAACGTTGAAAACCTGAATCAGGACAGTGGCTGGTGTCAATATATGTGTCATTCGGATAGTCAGTAGTATTACAATTAGGACTACCACTAACAGCAAGAACTCCATCACTAATTTCAAATCTGGCAATCCGAGCCGCTTTTGACCAAGTGGTGTTATTATCTTTGATTAAGTAGTAGGCAACTAATGAGTAAACAAAAGTATCATCTTTGCTTGTTGTAGTGCTAGAAGGTGTAATTACATTTGGGATAAACTTGCGTTTCCAAAACACTAGAATGGGTTGACAAGTAACAGTAGTATCAGAAGAATCACAAACACCAGCTTTTTTAACAGGTGGTATTTGATTTTTAATTCCTGAGCTTGCTGCGACAGTGTTTGAATTCGTAATCAGTGCAGTTCTATCATATATATAGACAGCTTGTTGTAAATCACGAGCAATGTAATCAACTGCGGACTGAATTTCTTGTTCAGAATTTGCTTTTGCTTGCTCCTTCTGATCTGTACTAAGAATACTAATCATAAATGTCAGCAGTGGTGTAATTACAAGGAATGCTAATAATAAACCTACTAAAAGTTCTATTAGGGTAAAACCATTAACTTGCTGAAGCCGCTTAGAGTGCTTCAGTTGAATGCTGAGAAAAAATCTGAGTAAATTATTCATAAATTAATTCTGCCTTTCAGTGAAAAAAATGCATTTAAATAAATTTAAATTTTATATGCCATATTAATTATTATGCTTATTGAAGAAACAGCAATTTTAACTCCCAATATTTTTATCAAGTTACAGTCACATATTCAATCTTGTAAATAATGCTTTAAAGTATTACTTACAAGTAATAAAGTATTTTAATTCAATTATATGTAGTTAATTAATTACATGAACCTATCCCACTAATAAGATTTGTGCTACAAAACTTAAGCTGATTGAGAACTCAAAACGAAAAATCAAGGTTTTCTAGCACATTTTACGAAAATAAGTAGGGATTTTTATAATAGTGGGATAGGTTAATATAATTAATTACAAGCGTTGTTACTAGTAGTGCTGCTAGTAATAGCAAGACGCTGACACAGAGCATTGAAGGAAGTGTTTTTAGAACCAATTTCAGTGGTCATTTCTACTAGTGGAGATTGACGATCGCCTAAAGTCCCAGTGAAAGTATTTTGTGTTTTTCGGTTACTACTGTCGCTGGCATAGACAGTTTTAGTAAAGTCAATATCTGATCGATAAACTCGAATTCCCAAACGGTAGCCATCCTTTGGTATACCTGTGCTATCAGTTGAGGTGGTGCTTGCTGTAATTTTTACAGCCTGAATGTAAAATATTTTGCTTGTGTTGCTTGTACAGTCTGGGTTACTAATAGTTAGGTTGTTATTTATATCTTTGATTACGCAATATAGCGATGTTGATGTTGATGATGTAGGGGGTGGCATACTTGTAGAGCTTGGATTAAGTAAATTGCCAGCTAATGTTCCAGTGGGTGCAATAGTGGTAGTAGGGGCTGTTACTGCTCCGGTTTTTACCCCGTCAATGAAAGTTCTGGCAGCTTGGGTGGCTTGTTCTACACGTTTTGATTGGACACGGGTTGCTGTGGCAATGACGATGGTAGGTGCGATCGCTGCCAGTAAAATAGTTACTACTAGCATTGCTACCAACGACTCAATGATCGTAAAACCAGACTCATCAGATAGTTGACTTACTTGCTGTTGTTTGTGATTAATCATAGTTACTCACCAATTTCTCAAAATTAAAGATTAACTACAGCTAGGACGTTGATCGGCATCGACGGCATAACTACTGTCTGAGGCTTTTTTGGCACACAACAATGTTTGCACCCATGTATCATCTCGACCAATTTCTCGGAAGTACTCATTGGGTTTGTTATTTGGCGTTATCGCTAACTTTTGCGAAAATGCATCTGGTGATTGTGACAGCAAGGCGACATCATAACCCCACTGACGGATGGGAGGTTGGTAAAAAGGTAATTGACCACCGCTATTACTGGTCGGATATGGTGCGATAGATGAGCCGGAACTTAAGTATGTGAAAAATGGTGCAGTAGCATAGGCACTACGAGTTCTTTGGATAAAAGAGCCGTTAATTATAGCTGCAATAGCTGTGGTGCCAGTTGGGTTCCAATTTTCTAAGAAGCGGACAAAGTTGTGTAAGCCACCATTATCTTCTGTAGGACGAGCTGGGGTATCTGCCCCTGCTGCGGCTAAGTTAAAGGTGGTAGCTGTTGCCCATTGCAGCCAATAAGAACCCTGCTGGTTGTTAGGACCCATTAGATTACTAGATCCTGATGGTGATGCATCTTGATCAGTAGTACTGAAAGCCGTTTCAATTTGTAACACTGGCTGTAAAATTGGTTGGGCTTTTGTACCACTAGCAAATGTTGTTTGTGTAAATATTGGGGGATTATTATTATCACTATTGTTTGATCGAAACCATAGAGCATCAGCTGCGTTATCTGGTTTGCTGCTAGAACTAAAAGTACCCAATGGAAATGAATTTATTTTCCCGCTTTTTATACCTATAATGGTTGGTTTTTGTGTTGGAGTACTATTATCAAGCGTGAGTTGTCCCAATGTACTCGTAGATGTACTACGGAGAAAGGCAACACGGCGAGGATAGCCTAGATATTTAGAATTAGTCGGTAATTTTGCTGTTGTACCTGCTAAATGGGTACTCAGAGAAAAAGTCTGTCCAAGAACATCTGAGGCTCTTTGACCTGCTGGATATGCAGCAACATCACCGGGTAGTGCTACCCACCAATCAGTACCCGGATCGCAAGCTGAAACAGGTAGTTTCGGACATACTTCCATTAAATACTCTGGGGCAGATCTCCTTCGCTGGATAGGTGTAATAAAGTTATTGAGATAAGAACTGTTTTTAGTGGAGAGAGGCAAGTCATTATTAGAACTGTCATACCAGGCAGCATTGATGACATTGGCGTTGTTCGTAGCAAACCCATTGTTCTGAAATACGGTAATAGAATTAGTATCACCCAAGTTATTATTCAGGTCATAGTCTCCATCGCTGCGGTAGCCCAACTTATAATTATCAGACAAAAGTGTAATTGCATCTGATAACACACTGGCAGGTCGCCAGCCGTCCCCAGTGGTACAGTTTGGTAATCTAGGGTCACCAGTACGACAAGCAAAGTTTTGATTAAAGTCTGATGATGTTGCACCGCGAGAGTAAAAATTGCCCCAATCACTAGCTAGAGCTGTATTAAACTCTTGTTGAGTATGTACATTAAAGTCGCCTTTAATATATACAGGTAAATTAGAAGCTAGAATCAAGCCTCTTTCTGCATCTCTGAAAGCCTGAACACGCCAGATTGGGTTGCCATTGATTAACATAATGGCGTTGGGACGACGAGTTGGGTCAAGTTTGAAGTCTACAGGGCTAGTTGTTTTTTGTGCATCTGTGCCATTGCTAGAGCTGGCACTTAAATCCAAAAGTGCATCATCACGAGTAGCGTAAATAATACCGCTATTGGGAATTAAGTATTCTTGCGGTGTTGCTGTGCCATAGCTCTTTGCCCGCAACAGACTAATGTCTAATACAGTGGCGCGAATTTCTAGAGGTTGGCGGGTTTGTTTGGGGAGTTCATAGTCTGGAGCTGAGGAACCAACAGATGGATCTGGTACGTTTGCTACTGTCCCAGTTCTATCTCCATTTACACCATCAGCGTTGGTGAATGTTTCTACACCCAGTGTTGATACATCTTTATGAATTGCCTTAATCTGTCTGGCATCTAAAAAAGTAGTTTCGTAAATTGCGCCGTGAGGGATGACGCTATTAGTTGGAGAGCCGATAGTACCATCTAATATTTGGATAGCACAAATAGCAGCATCAATAGCTGACTGCTCTGAGAGTGTCCGAGAGGAAGCTGCTTTTGGTAGAGCGGTTTTCAGTATTTCATTTACTAACCGCCCATTAGGATACCTTAGACTAGCTTGGTAGTTTAGTAAAGCTGAATAGTCAGAAACACCCTTTGTTGGAGCTGCGTAGACAATGCCATTATGGGAGTTGCCACCCGTAATGCCGCCAGGAAGAGCTACAAGGTTCTTAGCTTTAGTACTATTAGTAGGGTCGTAGAAGCTACTTATACAAGCAATGGGTGTAGGCGTTGCCTGATTGTAATCACTAGCTTGGTAGTGATAAACTGCTGTAGCCCGCATCCGTAAATACGGCGTAAGAGGCGTAACAGGCAGAGGCACAGGAGGCACAGGAGTAATTATTGGTAATACTATATTGCTATTGTGGGTATCTTGGATTGACTTATCAGCATTGATGCCAATAGTGTTAGGCACGGGCATCATATCTGACCAAATTCTATTTGTACCACCAAGAACTATGTTTAAAGCTGTGTTAAAAGCAGTTTGGATACTACTAATATTAAAACCTTCAGGCAAATAAATCCCTGCACCAGTGACTATCCGTAAGCCGCCTACGGGTGCGCCGACAGTAGTTGGTACTGTAGCTGCTGCTGATTCCCAATCTCCATCTCGGACAACAGTTCCTAAATTAGCTAGTTGCTGTATACGACTGCTGCGAGTGCGAGTTGACGTTGGCGTTGACGGGTAATCCCAGTTAATGCCTGAAATATTTTGGGTATCTGTGGTAGTATCTGAACCAACAAATGTTGTTCCGTTCCACCACAATGCAGGTAAGTTATTACCAAGTAAAACGCGATCGCCAACGTATTGTTCTTTACCTAGTTGTTGTTGTGTAGTTGGTTGTGTAGCACCAGGTAGCAGATTAGAACTACTAATGTTAAGTGTTAAATTGGAATAATTAGTTTTAGTTTTACCATCACTAGCTTTAAAGGGATAAACCCAAGTGTCTGGTGGACGAAGTGACTCACCACTTCCTTGTAAAACTGTACTAGTCGTATAATCTGTACTAGTCGTAGGATTTATGATCGCATTTCCACCAAAACCAACTTCACCATAGGGTACACGACGGGTACGTTGTTGAAAGTAAAGTGCTAACTGGTTATTACGGACACTAGCTAGTTGCGCTGTAGTGGCAGTAGATGTTGTTAGATTTAATAGTTGTAATTGGTCTGTAATGCCATCTTGCACTTGCTGTGGATCAGTAGATGCAGCTTTAGCCAACTGTGCTTGCACTAAAAGATTGATGCGCTGTACATAAGCTAGGCTATTGTAGGCAATATTATTCGGTTGGTCAGTGACTGATTTGTTAGGTTGAACACTAGAAGATGTATTAGGAACAACTCCTTGGCCTTGGAATAAATGTACTCCAGTAGAGTTGCCTAAATCAGCAGTACTACTAAAAGCACCCGCTCCTAAATTACCACCTACAATAATTTTGGCATTGTCCTCACTGTAGAAACAGGAATATGGACTACTAACCTGATGAAGTGTGATATTTGAAAAACCGCTACCAGTTAAGAAGTTACTATTGGTTAAGATCCGTCCATTGAGGTTAAATGTAGAACCAGGGGTAAGTTCTATATCATCGTTATAAACCACCGCATTGTTAACTAGCGGTAGTTGTACACGGTCTTGTTGATATTCTAAACTTGAAAAACCTTTATTCCCTTTAAAAGCTTCGTAATTAACTGCATCACTACCAGTAGTTGGTGGGTTAGTAATGGCAACATTAGCAGTGTAGACAAAAAAGCTTTTTTGGAGCTGACTAGCAATACTAACCCAGCCCGTATTCCCCACTAAATTAGCACTTGTTCCCACACTATTTTTACAATCGCTGCTTACACTACCAGAAGTCATGGGCGGAGTTCTTGCCTCTAGAGGATTTCTAGGGCGGCTGTATGTGCCATTAGTTATAGGCGGAGTTCGGAAGTAGATTCCATAAAGAGTATAGGAGTCAAATTTTCCATTGTTATTTGTATCAATGGGGAACATCCATGCAGTTGTCATATCTGCTGGCTGACTTTCTCCTGTTGGTAAAGTTGTATAAGCATAATGTAGTTTTAGTGGAGTTTCGTCTCCAAAAGTATATTCAGGCAAATTAACAGTACTACTTAAGGTATCCTCTAAAACTTTATCTGAAGGTACAGCTCGTGGTAGTCGGCTGTCACTAAATAGCTTGTCTAATTTTGCCCTAGCTCTGTCAAGGGCTGGTGCTGCGGCGTTAAGTACAGCCTGATTAACTCGGACATTACTGGCATTTTTGGAGCGTTCAAAAGACCGAAATAAAATGGCGGCTGTTAATAATACGACTACTATTAATACCATTGATACTGTCGGCAACAAAAAGCCAGCATTCTCTGGTCCGCGTCTTCTTTGAGTGCCAAAAATAGTCCGCAGCAGCCAAATAATTTGCCTGTTAATTGCAGATAAAAACTGCTTGCTAACTTTTATAAAGGTTCTTTTAATTGCCTTGACTAGATGACTTTTTCGAGACATAGCTGCTTTCCTGTCAAGTGGTTTATAGCGAGTTTTCTAGTTTTTTATACATTTCAAAACTATGCCTGTAAAGTATTTTTATAGGCATAAAAGGCTATATTTATTTAACTACTGCATCTGGTTTAACTAAATTTAAAATAAAGTAGCTATAACAAAATACAATTTATTAAATTTATACCATCCCTTAAGTGTTTATTTTATTCGGTAAATACTGATTTTTTGATGATTATTTAATTTAATTTAAACAAAAAGTAATCACATAACTTCACAGTAAATTTGCGGGATCTATTTTATCTAAAAGCAAATTGATGTACATGTTGTTAAGAGAATAAGATTATAATACCCATCTGTTCAAGGAAAGATATCAGTTGGCTGCAAAATAATTATATATAGGGGTTTTCACTTTGGTGTAATACTGTCAAAAGCTCATTCTATTTTGACTTTAATCCCTCTCCTTATTAAGGAGAGGGGATATGGATTAAGCGCTAAAGTATTTTGCTAGTGGGTGGTAAGCAATAATCGCAGTGGTAGACTGTTCTGGATAAAGTTGTTCACTTTCATCCATATACAAGTTAATTCTGTCAGTCTGCAATAACTCCAGTTGCTTGTATTGGTCTTGGATATTCGGGCAAGCTGGATACCCAAAGCTATAGCGTGAGCCACGATAGCGTTGTGCTAATATATCCCGAATATTATCGGGTTCTTCAGCAGTAAAGCCTAACTCTCGGCGAATTCTGGCGTGTATCCATTCAGCTACAGCCTCCGCCATCTGTACTGCTATCCCGTGGAAATACAGATAATCGGTGTATCGATTGGCAGCAAACAGCTTTTGGGCGAACTCTGTGGCAATTTCCCCTACAGTCACCGCCTGCATCGGGAAGACATCAATAATTCCTGACTCTTTGGGTGCAAAGAAATCTGCTATGCACAGTCTCCTTAAAGACTTCTGTCTGGGAAACTCGAAAGTTGCAATCTGTTGTGATTGGTTCTCTGAATTATATATATGTAGAGAATTTCCCTCGGCTTGACAAGGGAAATATCCGTAAATCACCTGGGGATGCAACAAATTCTCCTCAATAATTCGCTGTTTCCAAGTTTCTAAAATTGGGTAAACTTTTTCAGCTAAGAAAGCCTGATATTCTTCCTTAGATTGTTCCTTTGGTTTGCGGAATTGCCACTGTCCAGCAATTAAAGCTTGTAAATCCAAGTGCCAGAATATTTCCTCGATGGGAATATCAGTAGGCTGCAATAACTTTGTTCCCCAAAAAGGCGGTGTGGGACGTTCAATATCTATCGCTACAGCATCAGAACGTCGCGTATCTACTTGTTTTGGTTCAGCAGATGTTTCTTCAACAGTTGTAGTTACTGATTCTTTGTGACCATTTGTTGAAACTTCAGCCGTTTCGACTTCATTCAAAAATCCCTGCAAATCTTGCCAGTTACCAGTTGCTTTTGCTGGCATTAATTTATCCATGAAGTGCAAGTCAGAAAAGGCATCTTTGCCATAAACAACTTTACCTTTGTAAGTATTTTGGCAATCTTCATGCACAAATTTGGGAGTCAGCGCCGCACCACCTAAAATTACAGGGACACTAATTCCCTTTTCGTTGAATACCTCTAAGTTCTCTTTCATGAAGGCAGTAGATTTCACCAGCAAACCACTCATAGCTATACAATCAGCTTTGTGCTGTTCGTAAGCGTTGATGATGTTTTCCACTGGCTGCTTAATTCCCAAGTTAATCACCTTGTAGCCGTTGTTGGACAAGATGATATCTACCAAGTTTTTACCAATGTCGTGGACATCGCCTTTGACTGTGGCAATAACAAAGGTTCCTTTGGCATTATTACCTGATTCTGATTTTTCCATGAACGGTTCTAGAAATGCCACTGCCGCTTTCATGGTTTCTGCAGATTGCAAGACGAAGGGTAGCTGCATTTGTCCAGAACCGAATAATTCCCCGACAACTTTCATGCCATCTAGCAAGAAGGTGTTGATAATTTCCAAGGGGGGATATTCTTCTAAGGCTTTTTTGAGATGTTCCTCTAAGCCTATGCGTTCGCCATCAATGATATGACGTTTGAGACGTTCTGGGATAGGAAGACTTTCATCTAAAGAGCGATCGCGTTTTGTCGTCACCCCAGCAAACACTGTGGTAAGCTCTCCCAAGGGATCGTAAACGCAAACATCACCCTCAAACTTCCGTTGGTCATAAATCAACTGCCGACAAATTTCTTGATGGCGTTCTTCAATCTTCGAGAGCGGTAAAATCTTGTTAGCGCTGACAATGGCTGCATCCATTCCCGCCGTCGTCGCCTCGTGCAAAAACACTGAGTTCAGCACCATTCGCGCTGCTGGATTCAAACCAAAGGAAATATTAGAAACACCTAGAATCACATGACATCCAGGCAATTCTTGACGAATGCGGCGGATGGATTCAATTGTGGCTTTACCATTTTCTCGGTCTTCTTCAATCCCGGTGGAAATGGGTAACGCCAGGGTATCAAAGAATATTTCTGTCGGTGGTATGCCATATTCTACAGCTTGACGGTATGCACGCTCTGCGATCGCAAATTTTTTGTCTGCTGTCCGCGCCATCCCATCTTCATCGATAGTACCAATGACTACACCAGCACCGTACTTTTTCGCTAACTCCAGTACCTTTAAAAAGCGCGGTTCGCCGTCTTCATAGTTGGTGGAGTTCAGCAAACACTTACCACCGGCAATTTTTAAACCTGCCTCCATCTTTTCCCATTCAGTGGAGTCAAGCATTAAAGGCAATGTCACATTATTAACAATGCGCGAAACTAATTCGTGCATATCTCGCACGCCGTCGCGTCCCACATAATCGACGTTGACATCAAGGATGTGTGCGCCTTCTTTTACTTGCGCCCTCGCCATTGAAACGAGTCCATCCCAATCTTCCGCATTTAACAAATCGCGGCACTTCTTGGAACCACTGGCGTTGAGACGTTCGCCAACAATCAAGAAAGAATTATCTTGCTCGTAAGGCTGAGTGGTGTAAATTGATGCTGCTGCTGGTTCTAAGCTAGGTTGTCTAACTTTTGGCTTCAAACCTTTAGCAACTTCTGCCAATTGTTGAATGTGTTCTGGACGTGTCCCACAGCAACCCCCAATCACTTGGACACCCAAATCTTCAACAAAATGCATTAGCGCCATCCGTAATTCCAACGGTGTTAAGCGGTAGTGTGCTTGACCGCCGACGTTTTCCGGTAAACCCGCGTTAGGAATACAAGAAACAATAAAAGGTGAATGTTCTGCCAGATACTTGATATGTGGTTTCATCAAGTCTGGGCCAGTGGCACAGTTCAAACCGAGAATATCTATTGGATAAGGTTGCAAAATTGTTAGCACAGCGCTGATTTCGGAACCCACCAACATTGTGCCCATGCTTTCCATTGTCACAGATACCATCAACGGGCGGCGATCGCCTTTTTTGGCAAACACTTCTTCAATGGCATTCAGCGCCGCTTTAATTTGCAGCACATCTTGGCAAGTCTCCACAATGAATAAATCGACACCACCATCCCACAGCGCTTCTGCTTGTTGAGCAAAACTAGCTTTCATGGTGTCAAAGTCAATATGTCCCAAAGTTGGCAGTTTAGTTGTCGGGCCGATAGAACCTGCCACAAACCGGGGTTTTTCTGGCGTGGAAAATTCCGCAGCGACATGCTTCGCCAATTCTGCGGCTGTCTTGCTGAGGTAATAAGCTTGGTCTGCCAAGTCATATTCTGCCAGCACCAGGGACGTACTGCCAAAGGTATCGGTTTCAATGACATCAGCACCAGCGGCGAGAAAGTCTCGGTGAACCTTAGCGACTGCTTCGGGTTTACTGTGGACTAAGTATTCGTTACAACCTTCATACTGTGGGCCGCCGAAGTCTTCAGCAGTCAGGTTTTGGGTTTGCAGGTTGGTTCCCATCGCTCCGTCAAAGACGAGGACTGGGCTATCTGGACTACGCAGGCGTTCAAGGAAAGGATGAGTCATATTTTCCTAGAAGAAATGAGGATATCAAGTGAGTCTTGTGATACTCTACTTACTTTATTATTTTCCAAAATTTTGGAAGTTTCAGCAGTATATAATGGAAAATTTTTGATGCCGTACTGAAATTACTTATGTGTCTATAATATCACTGGATAGTGAGCTATTTCATATAGAGGTTGTTCTATGGAAAGAATGAAAATTTTGATTGTAACTAAAACATACCCTTCAATTAGCACCAAATATCAAGAAACAGTCTGTACAGCAGGAGTTTTATTAGATGATGAGGAGAAACCAGTTCAGTGGATTCGCATTTATCCCATTCGTTTTCGTCAATTAGATTTTGATAAGCGTTATCCAAGATGGTCAATTATAAGTGCTAAAATAGAAAGAAATGACAAAGATTATAGAGAAGAAAGTTTTCGTATAGATGATTCTTCGATAGAAGTAATACGAAAAATTGATACTCGCAAGAACTGGGAAGAAAGAAAAGCCTTGGTTCTGCCATTAGAATTCAAATCTATTCGGGAGATTAAAGAGCAAGGGAAATCTCTCGGTATTATTAAACCACAAACTATAAAAAAATACTTTTGTAACGAGACAGAACGAGAATGGAACCTAAAACAGCAAGGAATCTTGGATCAACTAGACTTCTTCGAGCCTTCAGTGCAGTTAGATAAAATTCCTTATAAGTTTGGTTACGAATTTATTTCTCAAGATGGAGATAAACATCGTTGTACAATAAGCGATTGGGAAATTCAACAACTTTATAGAAATTGTAGAGATAGATCAAATGAAACAAGTATGGAGAATAAAGAAAAGGAGGCTTTAGAAAAAGTACGCCAAAAATTAGAAGACGAGTTTTTAAGCAAAAAAGATTTATACTTTATCATGGGAAACCTAAAAAATCACAAAAATAGCTTTATGATTATTGGGATATTTTACCCACCATTAATAAAAATGTAATATTAAAAGTTGATTACTCCAGGAATTTAAAATGAAGATTAAAGATATTGCCAAAACAAGATGCATACTTACCTTCGGATATGGCAATCGCAAAGACTACAATGCCTTCTTGGAATACCTGCAAAAGTTTGATGTGGGATGTGTTGTTGATGTGAGGATGGTTCCTCGTGCTTGGAGCCGGAAATGGTACGGCGACAAAATTAAAATATTCTGTGAATTAAATAATATTGAGTATATTTCTAAAACTGCTTTAGGTAACACATCTGGTAAAGAAAATTGGATTCCAGTAAATCAAGAAGAAGCAGATAAAGCTCTACATGAAATTGCACAAGTTGCTCAAACGGGTAATGTTTTACTCTTGTGTGCTGAAATGAACCCGAATCGCTGTCATCGGAAAGAAGTTGCTGATTGCTTGGGAAACTTAGTATCAATGCCTGTTAAGCATTTAGAGTAGTAAACTAAAATTTTCTCGATACTTAGGGAAGAGTGTTTAGTAATCTCATTTCACAAGAGACGATCGCCTGTAGCGTTGGTGGTGCATAGGCGTAGGCCATCGTAGACATGGCTGTTATCAGGTGAGCAATATTATAGATTTCTCGTAGGGGTATGGCATTGCCCATTGACAGAGGTGAGGTTTCACTGATTCTACACATAGTCAGATGAAATATTTTTGCCAAGTTTCTTATCTTGGGATCACAGCTTAGAGTTGTTACTCCGTTCAGCTCAAAGATGGAAAAAACATTAGGAGTATAACTTGAGTCTTGCTATGGATTTAAATTCTTTGCTCAATTTAAATACATTTATTGAATTATTACTGGGGATTAGTTTGAGCGCGGCGGCTGGCTTCAGAGTATTTGTACCACTGCTAGCATTGAGTGTGGCTTCAGTTTTTGGACATTTAGATTTACCGACTGACTTTGATTGGCTGGAAACACCTCAAGCTGTAATTGTATTTGCAGCCGCTTGTTTGCTGGAAATTACCGGTTATTACATTCCTTGGTTAGATCATCTGCTGGATATTATTGCCACACCTGCGGCATTTATCGCCGGGACAATCGTAACAGCATCTGTTGCTCCAGAGATGAATCCACTGGTGCAATGGACGTTAGCTTTAATTGCAGGTGGTGGAACTGCAGGATTAACTAAGGGATTAATGAATACATTGCGGATAAGTTCTACAGGCGTTTCAGGTGGATTAACTAATCCTGTTGTGTCAACCATTGAGTTGGTCATCGCAATCGGATTGTCTATGCTGGCGCTAGCTTTACCAGTGGTAGCAGGAGTGAGCGTGATTGGTTTTCTAATAATAGCTATTCAAAGAATCTGGAATTTCTTCTTCAATAAACCATCTTCTCAAACTAACGAAACCGTCTCTCCATCAAGAGAGTTGGGATAAGTACTTATGCATTTGTTTCAGAAGTGCGGGCTACGCCTACGCACTCAACTAATTTGACGATTAAAAGCGATCGCACCTAGCCAAAAAACAAATCACACCGCAACAATTGTGAGACATTATGAGTGAGTCCCATAAAAGAAAAAGATCCACAGCAGTACTGGGGTGGGCTTAAGAATGTCTTGACTCCAGAGGGACATTACCTCTGGCGAACACAACGCAGCACAGTATAAACGCTAACCATTTTAAATTTGAGATTGCAATCTTAATTTGTAGAAACACAATTCATCAACTATTCCCGCAGTAGCAATAATTTTGAGAGCATTTAAATAGCTACCTAGACAGAGGAAGCATCTAAAACAATTACCTAGCATTCCAACATATACTAGTAACGTAAATTTAACTAGAATTAAGGTATTATAGCGATTTTTATTTGGATACCATCTGCGGTAGGGGTTTACAGAAGTACGCCCCTACGAGGGATACGCCAGTTTAGCTATAAATTAAAATCTACCGTTTTATGGCTATTAAAAAATGAGGTTTAAAGACTGGGCGACTAGGGTGCTACTAATCTCGCTGATGTTCATGGCTTTAATTGTAGTGCTGCTAATTGGACGAGCGACAAAATTACACAATAATCCGACAATATCCCATATATCCAATCCACCGGTTATGACCTTCAGTCAATATCCCCAGGTACAATTCCAATCAGCGAAATACCCAGAGAAGAAATCTCAATATGTTCTCAAGTCCCCAATCAAGATTAACAAGCCTGTATTAAGGTATGTAACCACTCAAGCTTTTGCACAGTACAGACCTAGTTATCAAGTTGCTTCGGTTGATCCAACTAACTATGGAGAACGCTACACCCAAGATGTTAACGGCGTTCTTGTCAACAATCAACCAATTATCGTCCTCCATGAAACTGGTTATTCTGCTTCCAGCGCGATTAATTTCTTTCAAGTAGCCCATACTGATGAAAGTGTACAAGCAAGTTACCACGCCTTAATCAAGTTAGACGGAACGGTAGTTTATTTAGTACCGCCAGAAAAGCGGGCTTTTGGTGCAGCTAACTCAGTATTTGAAACTCCAGAGGGAGTGGAAACTGTGCAGACTAATCCGAATTTGCCTGCGTCTGTGAATAATTTTGCTTATCATGTCTCTTTGGAAACACCACCAGATAGTTATGACGCTAGCAGCCAACAAACCCATAGCGGTTATATGGAAGCTCAATATAATTCTCTTGCTTGGTTAATTGCTCAAAGTCAAGTCCCTGATGATCGCATCACTACGCACCATCTAGTAGACCGTTCTGGTAAAAAAGTTGACCCGATAAATTTTGATAGTAATAAATTTTTGAGTTTACTTAATACTTATCGTCAAATTAAACCAATCTATAGAGTGAGTAAATAATTTAACCTGATTGATACCGTTTCTTTGTGAAGCTGCGCTAAATCTCTTAATTTTTTATTTCTTGGCGTACTTGGCGCTCTTGGCGGTTCGTTTTTTATTTCTTGCCCCATAAGCGCATCTTCATACAGAATTGGTATGAGTTTGACAAACCTCTCCCTAGCCTGAACTTTAGACATCTCCGAAAAAGAATGTAGAGACGCAGTACTGCTACGTCTCTACAAGGTTCTGGGTAACACATATTTAATTTCTGGAGATGTCTTTTAGTTCAAGTCTATCCCTCTCCAACTCGGAGAGGGACAGGCGTTGCGTAGTAAAACCAAGGAGAAATATATTTAACCAAGCTATTTGCTAAAGCTATAAATTTGCTGTGTCTCCAGGCGATCGCTAATCGATGAAGGCAGTGTACCATCTGAAAATATCTGTCGATCCAGTTGGACTTGTAAATTACTCAAGGGATCACTACCAGAGGAAACCAGAAATTCTAGTTTCTGGATGTAAGGCAAAGTTGCTAGCTTGTCTAAAATTTGGAATATTGCCTGTATGTAAGGATGACCATCCTGGCGATACCAATCACAGCTAGCAACTTTTGGCTGATCAAAACCCAAGTGTACTGTTAAAGATGGCTCGTTAAATAGAGCGATCGCCAAGGGACGTGCTTCTTCCTGTAACAATAAATCATTACTTTTCGCTATGTGTCGCAGTTTTTCTAAGCGTTCATAACGTTCGGTCACAGCTTCCGGGTCATCTTGCCAATGGATTGCTACTGTTACTAAATAAGTCTGTAACAGCATGTGACCCAGCTTTTTCGCCTTTGTTGCCAGGTAATAAGAATTGTAGTCATTGGCCTCAATTAACAATGGAACGCGATCAACTACTTCCATGCCATAACCTTTAACTCCAGCAATTTTACGGGGATTATTGGTAATCAGACGAATCTTTTTGATGCCCAAATCCATCAGCATTTGTGCCCCCATGCCGTAATCTCGCAAGTCAGCCGGAAATCCCAAACGCTCGTTTGCCTCTACTGTATCCAGTCCCATATCCTGCAATGAGTAGGCTTTCAACTTGTTAATTAAGCCGATTCCCCGTCCTTCTTGACGTAGGTATACAACTACACCTTGACCCGCAGACTCAATCATTTTCAGTGCAGCTACAAGCTGCATCCGACAGTCGCAGCGTAAGGAACCCAAAGCGTCACCAGTTAAGCATTCTGAGTGCATCCGCACCATTACTGGCTCATCTTTGAAATTAGCTGGATCGCCCTTGACAATTGCAACGTGTTCTGTATTGTCTAAGGTGTGGCGGTAGGCATAAATTTCAAACTGACCAAATTGACTAGGCAGTTTAGTAATTACCTCACGATACACGAGGCGATCGTGCTGTAGGCGATAACTGATTAAATCAGCAATACTAATGATTTTTAACTTGTGATGTTTTGCATATTCGACTAACTGCTGCAACCGCGCCATCGAACCATCGGAGTTTTGAATTTCACAAATTACCCCTGCTGGATATAGTCCTGCGAGTCGAGCTAAGTCTACAGCTGCTTCGGTATGTCCTGCACGTTTGAGTACACCTCCGGCTTTAGCCCGAATTGGGAAAATATGACCGGGACGACGTAAATCGGTAGGTTTTGTTGCTGGGTTAAGAGTAACTTGAATAGTGCGGGCGCGGTCTTCTGCTGAGATGCCTGTGGTTACACCCAATTCTGGGCTGGCATCAATACTTACAGTGAAAGCAGTTTGGTTAGTATCTGTAATGTTGCTTACCATCAAAGGTAAGTCTAACTCGTCTAAGCGATCGCCTGTCATTGCCAAACAAATCAGCCCTCTAGCTTCCACTGCCATGAAATTAATCATGTCGGGTGTGGCAAATTGGGCAGCACAAATTAAGTCGCCTTCATTTTCTCTATTTTCATCATCTACCACTACAATGATGCGACCAGCTTTTAGGTCTGCTAAGGCGGCATCAATCGAATCAAATTTAAAAGCTTGGTTAGTATTAGGCTGTGACACAGAAAAATTTCCAGCTACCAACGTAAATTTTTTTAACAATTTCTTCTTTTAGATTGTAGCTCCTTTATAAGGCAGAGAAGTAGACTAGCAATGATTTGATAAAGTGGCAAAAATTTCTGCCCCTAGAATCGGGGTTTATTAATAGAGTGCAACGACAATCAAGAATGAACAGGACAAGGGAGACAAGAGAGACAAAAAAAATATGACATATTTCGCCGCGTCACTTCTTCCTGGCGTCTGAAAAACTAGAGGGGTTTGGGCTGTTTTGTACGCTGTGCGTCTAGTCGCTGATATTGTTGATAGCTGATAACGAATTCACCATTCATGGGATAAGGATTTCAGATCATGGGTAAATTTAGACGCGTACCCGTTGGGATTGTTGGCGCGTCAGGCTATGGCGGAGTACAGTTAGTCCGGCTACTGATGGATCATCCAGAAGTCGAACTGGTTTATTTAGGCGGTGAGAGCAATATCGGGAAATCCTTCGGGGATTTGTACCCGCATCTGGCTCATGCAACTACTCTGCTAATAGAAGTAGTAGAACCAGACATAATTGCTCACCGATGTGAAGTAGTTTTCCTGTCTTTACCAAATGGTTTAGCTTGCCAAATCGCACCCAAACTGTTGGAAAAAGGATGTAAAGTACTGGATTTAAGTGCAGACTATCGGTTTAGTAATTTGACAACTTATACAAATTGGTATGGCATTGAAAGAAGCGATTGCCCAATTGCAGCTACAGCAGTTTATGGATTACCAGAACTTTATCGCGATCGCATTGCCGAAGCTCAACTCATTGGCTGTCCTGGTTCCTATCCCACCGCTAGTCTTCTTGCACTTTCGCCACTCTTAAAGCAAGGCTTAATCAGACCAGAAACAGCTATTATCGATGCCAAATCTGGTACATCTAGCAGTGGAAGACAACCTCAAACTAATTTATTACTAGCTGAAGCAGACAACTCTATAGCAGCTTTCAATATCGGCTGTCACCGTCATACCCCAGAAATTGAGCAAATTTGTAGTGACTTAACTGGTCACGAACTCATGATCCAATTTACACCGTACCTTATCCCAATGGTACGCGGTATTTTGGCAACGGTATATGCCACAATGAGCGATCCCGGTCTAGTACGAGATGATTTAATTACAATTTTCTCAGCCTTCTACCGTAACTCTCCTTGGGTGAGAGTGTGCGGTAGCGGCGTTTATCCCCAAACAAAATGGGCAAGTGGAAGTAATCTCTGTTATATCGGTGTAGAAGCTGACCCGCGCACAGGTCGCGTGATTGTCATGTCAGCAATTGACAATTTAATCAAAGGACAGGCAGGCCAAGCCATTCAGTGTCTAAACCTAATGATGGGCTGGGATGAAACTTTGGGGTTGCCCAAGTTGGGGTTTTATCCTTGATTAGGGGACAGGGGACAGGGGACAGAAAATACCTATTCCTGTAACCTATTCCCTATTCCCTACTTCGGCCCTAACCCTACTGCACCAGCATAAACGGCGCGATCGCCTAGTTCATCTTCAATTCGCAGCAAGCGATTGTATTTTGCTACTCGTTCACTGCGACAGAGAGAACCTGTTTTAATTTGACCGGCACGGGTTGCTACGGCTAAATCAGCAATTGTTGTGTCTTCTGTTTCACCAGAACGATGGCTAATTACTGATCTGATACTGTTGCGGGTTGCTAAATCAATTGTTTCTAAGGTTTCGGTGAGAGAACCAATTTGATTGAGTTTAATCAAAATGGCATTAGCGGCTTTTTCCTGGATGCCTCTTTGCAAGCGAGTGGCGTTAGTTACAAATAAGTCATCTCCTACCAATTGCACCCGCGAACCTAACTTCTGGGTGAGCAATTGCCAACTTTGCCAATCTTCTTCGTGTAAGCCATCCTCAATTGACACAATTGGGTATTGGTCAACTAGTTGTCCTAAATAATCAATAAATTCAGCCGGGGCGTGAGGTTTACTATCATAAACATACTGCCCATTTTTGTAAAACTCGCTAGCTGCTACATCTAACGCCAAAGCCACTTGTTCCCCTGGCTTGTAACCAGCTTTCTTAATGGCAGCAACTAGCAATTCCAAAGCCACCTGATTAGACTCTAGGTTAGGGGCAAAGCCGCCTTCATCGCCCACACCAGTAAGCAAACCCTTTTCATCTAATACCTGACTAAGGGTAGCAAACACTTCTGCACCCCAGCGCAACGCTTCCCGGAAGGAAGTTGCACCAATTGGGACAATCATAAACTCTTGAAAATCCACGTTGTTTGATGCGTGTGCGCCACCGTTAATCACATTCATCAACGGCACTGGTAGCAAATTCGCTAAAGGGCCACCCAAATAGCGATACAGAGGAATTGCTAGAGACTCAGCACCAGCTTTAGCTGCTGCGAGGGAAACTGCTAAAATCGCATTAGCTCCCAAATTTTTTTTGTTAGCAGAACCATCTATACCGATCATTGTGCGGTCAAGCAGTTCTTGGTTGAGGGCATCCAAGCCTAACAATTTTGGTGCAAGCGCTTCTTTAACGTTTTTTACTGCCTTGAGTACGCCTTTGCCCCCATAACGGCTTTTATCGCCATCACGCAGTTCATGAGCCTCAAAAGTGCCAGTAGAAGCACCACTGGGAACTTGCGCCAATCCTACAACACCGTTGGCTAAATGCACTTCGGCTTCAATTGTCGGTCTACCGCGTGAATCAAGAATTTCACGGGCTGCGATCGCCTCAATGGCAGTATCTAAAATGTTAGTCATCTGTTTTTGTCCTTTATTCAAGTGCGTTCTTAGCCTTTACCGCACACAGTCCAGTAGCTTACCCAATCGCTAGCATAGGCGTTTAAGTGACTTTGTAGGCTGAGATTAAAGAAGATTTCCAGAGTTGGAGTCAACTAACAGGAGAGTTGATCAGATTCTGAAACTTGCCTACACGCAATTTGCTTATGTAGCAGCGAATTAAATAGATTTATTTCTGGTTTATCTGTGATAGATGCAACATCTGAGTTATTGAACTTTTCAATTCCTGAATTCCTGAACTCCTTTAAAATGTTGTTGGCAGAGAGTAACACTAAATCAATTACAGAGAACAAGTCAATATGCGATTACTACACACAATGCTGCGGGTGGGCAACCTTGAAGAGTCCTTAAAGTTTTACTGTGAAGTTCTAGGAATGAAATTACTACGCCGAAAAGATTATCCAGGCGGAAAATTTACCCTGGCTTTTGTTGGCTATGGCGACGAAAACGACAACTCAGTGATAGAACTAACCTACAATTGGGGGGTAGAAAAGTACGAATTGGGTGATGCTTACGGTCACATTGCTCTTGGCGTTGATCATATTTACGCTATGTGTGAAAAAATCCGCAATCAGGGCGGTAAAGTAGTGCGCGAACCAGGGCCAATGAAACATGGTTCGACAGTAATTGCTTTTGTGGAAGATCCAGATGGGTATAAAATTGAACTGATACAACTGGGAACTCAAGGGTCAGCAGTAAAACAGGAATCGCAAGAGCAACTTGTAAATCCGTAATTCTCAATAAGGGTTACAAAAAAATAAATTATCCCCTAGTAGTCCACCATACCAACTGAATGGATGAATAAGTTCGTAGTAAGGACTTTAGTCCTTGACTTGAGCGCTCAAGCGCTCATTACGAACTAAGTATTGTGATCTTGCCAGACTATTAAGGTGAAATGTCACCTACTTAATCTGGATTTAGATCCCCGACCTTTTGAAGAAATCGGCTATCTGAGCAGCAAGTTTTGCTAAAGAGATATATTTGAAAAGTTAAAGCAGACGAGGGAAATTTATTCTTGCTGCACACTGTCTTCTCATACAGGTAAACCCAACGCGCGAGACTTTTCACTTTTTACCTCACTATTTTAGGCGGGTTAGGGTATCTTGTGTGCGTAAATTTTATTAGTATTACCTGCATAGTGTCATTGATGAGCAACACTAATAGCGACGTCGATAGCGTAGCGGTAGCGAGTTTGCCAGCGTCAGAGTCCGTCGTTGACATTGCTCTAATAGTAGTACTATTTGGCAAAGTCCGTTCAGAACAGTATTTTCGTTTTAAATTAGGAAATAGGTGATGGATTAAATGATCGCCAATTACTAATCCAAAATTGCCACTGGAGATACACGCAAACATACGCTAAGAATGTTTGGATAATTAGAGACTAGGCAAAAATGTTCTAATACTCAGTCCCCAATTCCCACTAGCCAATCCCTAAACTAAAAATCAAAATTCCAAATTAAAGATGCAACCTACAGATCCAAATAAATTTACTGATAAAGCCTGGGAAGCGATTGTTAAATCTCAGGATATAGTTCGTGCTTATCAACAACAGCAACTAGATGTTGAACATTTAATTATCGCCCTGTTAGAAGAACCCACTAGTCTAGCAATACGTATCCTAGCTCGATCTGAGATCGATCCAATCCGCTTGCAGCAGCAGCTAGAAGCCTTTACCCAACGTCAGCCGAAAGTTGGTAAAAGCGATCAACTCTACCTTAGCCGGAGTTTAGATGTTTTACTAGACCGAGCCGAAGAAGCTAGAGCTAGGATGAAAGACTCCTACATTTCTGTGGAACATATACTTTTGGCCTTTACTGAAGACGATCGCATTGGACGAAAGATACTCAAAGGCTTTGGTGCGGATGCAGCTAAACTAGAAGCTGCTATCAAAGCCATTCGCGGTAGCCAAAAGGTAACAGATCAAAGCCCAGAATCCCGCTATGAAGCCTTACAAAAATTTGGCAGAGATTTGACAGAACAGGCAAAATCTGGAAAACTCGACCCGGTGATTGGACGGGATGACGAAATTCGGCGAGTAATTCAAGTATTGTCTCGTCGTAGCAAAAATAACCCTGTATTGATTGGTGAACCCGGGGTAGGTAAAACAGCGATCGCAGAAGCTTTGGCACAGCGAATGGTCAATGGTGATGTTCCTGAATCCCTGAAAAACCGTCAACTCATCTCTTTAGACATCGGTAGTCTAATTGCTGGAGCAAAATTGCGAGGAGAATTTGAAGAACGCCTAAAAGCTGTCCTCAAAGAAGTTACGGAATCTAACGGTCAAATTGTCTTGTTTATTGACGAACTACATACCGTAGTCGGTACAGGTTCCAGCCAACAAGGGGCGATGGATGCGGGAAATCTGCTCAAACCAATGCTGGCGCGGGGAGAACTGCGTTGTATTGGCGCTACTACCCTCGACGAGTTCCGCAAACACATTGAGAAAGACGCTGCGCTAGAACGCCGCTTTCAGCAAGTATTTGTCGATCAGCCAAGTGTGGAAAATACTATTTCGATTCTGCGAGGGTTGAAAGAACGCTATGAAGTGCATCACAATGTCAAAATTTCTGATTCGGCTTTGGTAGCAGCAGCAACACTGTCAGCACGTTACATTAGTGATCGCTTCTTACCAGATAAAGCTATTGACTTAGTAGATGAGGCCGCAGCACAGTTAAAAATGGAGATTACCTCCAAACCAGCCGAATTGGAAACCATTGATCGCCGCCTCATGCAGTTAGAAATGGAAAAGCTGTCATTAGCTGGCGAAGAAAAGGGTACTCCCCAAACTAGAGAACGTTTGCAGCGCATTGAACAAGAAATCGCCAATTTAACGGAAAAACAACAAATATTTAACGAGCAATGGCAAGGTGAAAAGCAGCTATTAGAGGCGATAAGCGCCTTAAAGAAAGAAGAAGATGCGCTGCGAGTGCAAATTGAACAGGCGGAACGTGCTTATGATCTAAATAAAGCTGCCCAACTAAAGTATGGCAAATTGGAGGGAGTGCAGCATGATCGCGAAGCCAAAGAAGCGAGCCTTTTAGAAATTCAAAACCAAGGTTCCACGTTGCTGCGAGAACAAGTCACTGAAGCTGATATTGCCGAAATCGTCGCCAAATGGACAGGAATCCCCGTCAATCGCTTATTGGAATCAGAACGGCAGAAATTGCTGCAACTAGAAAGTCATTTGCATCAACGAGTCATTGGGCAAGAAGAGGCTGTAGAAGCAGTAGCTGCTGCAATTCGCCGTGCCCGTGCGGGGATGAAAGATCCCTCTCGTCCCATTGGTTCATTTTTGTTCATGGGCCCCACAGGCGTGGGTAAAACCGAACTCGCCCGTGCTTTAGCTCAGTTTCTCTTTGATTCTGATGATGCATTAGTGCGCTTGGATATGTCTGAGTATATGGAAAAACACTCAGTTTCTCGCTTAGTGGGTGCGCCTCCAGGATACGTAGGCTATGAAGAAGGCGGCCAGCTTTCTGAGGCGATTCGCCGCCGTCCTTACTCAGTGGTGCTGTTGGATGAAGTAGAAAAAGCGCACCCCGATGTGTTCAATATTTTATTACAGGTGTTAGACGATGGGAGAATTACTGACTCTCAGGGAAGGACGGTAGATTTTCGCAATAGCGTTATTGTCATGACCAGTAACATTGGTAGCGAACATATCTTGGATATATCTGGTGATGATTCCAAGTATGAAATGATGCGGAAGCGGGTAATGGATGCTTTGCGATCGCATTTCCGCCCGGAATTTCTCAATCGCGTCGATGACATTATTCTCTTCCATACCTTAAATCGCACGGAAATGCGGCAAATCATCCGTATTCAACTCAAGCGGGTAGAAAATCTCTTGCGCGAGCAAAAAATTTTCTTTGAGATATCCCAATCAGCCTGTGATCACCTTGTCGAATCAGGCTATGACCCAGTTTACGGTGCTCGCCCACTCAAACGGGCAATTCAGCGAGAAGTAGAAAACCCCCTCGCCACCAAGTTATTGGAAAATACTTTTATCTCTGGAGACACCATTATCATTGATAAAAATGAAAATGGTCTGTACTTTAGCAAAAAAGTGCTGGTGAAGGTATCGGTACCACAGATTGCTACATAGTTATCAATTGCCTGGAATACAGCAGGGGCGAACATTTGTGCGTCCCTACTATTTATTGTTACAAATTATGAATTAAAATGAGAAACTGTTATTTTCAAAGTTTTTCGGGGAATCCTGTAGTTGTATACCCACCATATTTGTCAGTCCATCAGGTTAGGTAGGCATTGTTTATGCAACTGATCACCTCGTTAGATATTAGAAATGCGAAATATTTATCAAAAAATCGGCTCATCAGTTACCACCACCAGTTGCGTCTAATTTTTTCCCTGGGTAATCAGGTAAAAAACGTTCTGGAAATTAGAATTTTTAATTCTTTGTTAACGAACATTTTGAAAAATAAACCTACGGTGAAAATCAGGAGTAGGGAAATCCGAATCACAAAATGGGGGCAAACAATGCTTACAAAAGGAGCGATCGCCTAAGTTATGCTTTTAAAATCCTAATTGGTATCATACCCTTCTATGTTCTCCGGGTTTATCCTGGAAAGCAGAAGGCTAGGCTGTATTAGCCGCTATCATCATTTCAAATACTAACATCGAAGATTACCAATTATGCTAGAACAAGGCACTATCAGTATTCATACTGAGAATATTTTCCCGATCATTAAGAAGTCGCTTTACTCAGATCACCAAATCTTCTTACGGGAACTGGTATCCAACGCTGTAGACGCCATCCAAAAGCTGAAAATGGTATCCCGCGCCGGAGATTATGCTGGAGATATCGGCGAACCGGAAATTGAAATTGCCATTGACAAAGATAACAAGACTCTCTCCATCTCCGATAATGGTATCGGGATGACCGCAGATGAAGTTAAGAAATATATCAATCAGGTTGCCTTCTCTAGTGCCGAAGAATTTATTCATAAGTATGAAGGCAAATCAGATCAACCTATAATTGGCCACTTCGGTCTTGGTTTTTACTCTTCTTTCATGGTGGCGCAAAAAGTAGAGATTGATACACTGTCATACCAAGAAGGAGCGCAGGCGGTTCACTGGACTTGCGATGGTTCTCCAGCATTCACCCTAGAAGAATCGCCCCGGACAACTCGCGGCACTACTATTACTCTCACTTTACAAGGAGAAGAGGAAGAATTTTTAGAACATGCACGGATTAAAAATCTTGTCAAGACCTACTGCGACTTCTTGCCAGTACCAATTAAACTTGATGGCGAAGTATTAAATAAGCAAAAAGCACCGTGGCGAGAGTCTCCGAGTAATCTGAGTAAAGAAGATTATTTAGAGTTTTACCGCTACTTGTATCCTTTTCAGGAAGAACCTCTGTTGTGGGTACATTTAAATACAGACTATCCCTTTATCATCAACGGGATTCTGTATTTCCCCAAAATGAGGCCTGATGTAGATGTTACCAAAGGGCAGATCAAGCTATTTTGCAATCAAGTTTTTGTTAGCGACAACTGCGAAGAAATTATCCCGCAATTTCTGATGCCAATGCGGGGTGTGATTGATAGTACCGATATTCCCCTGAACGTATCGCGCAGTGCATTGCAAGGCGATCGCACCGTGCGGAGAATCGGTGATTACATTGCGAAAAAAGTAGGCGATCGCCTCAAAGAACTTTTCCGCGATAATCGTGAACAATACATCAGTGCTTGGAAGGATCTTGGTACTTTTGTGAAATTTGGCGTTCTCAATGACGAGAAATTCAAAAAACAAATCGAAGATATCATCGTCTTCCGTACCACCGCCAAGCTGACAGAAAAAGTTGCTGCCCAAACTCCAGTAGTTGAAGTACAGTCTTCAGACGGGGATGCTTGGCAAGATGTGACTCCTTCACCCAGTTCTGAGAACTCAACACCCAGCGCTCCTTATACCACACTCAAAGAGTATCTAGAACGCAACAAAGAACGTAACGAAAACCGGGTTTTCTATAGCACTGATGAAGCAACCCAAGCTACATACATAGAACTACACAAAAATCAAGGCTTGGAAGTCCTGTTTATGGACTCCTTCATCGACACCCACTTTATCAACTTCCTAGAGCGGGAATATCAGGATGTAAAGTTTACACGGGTGGATTCTGACTTAGATAATACTCTGCTGGAACAAGACAAAGCTACAGAAATTGTTGATCCTAAGACGAATAAAACTCGGAGTGAGACGATCAAAGAGTTATTTGAGAAATCCCTCAATAAACCCAAACTCAACATCCGCACCGAAGCTTTGAAATCAGACGATCCTCATGGTACACCACCTGCGATCGTGCTTCTACCAGAGATTCTCCGCCGTATGCGGGAAATGAACGCTATGATGCAGCAGCAGTCAGTAGAGTTTCCTGAAGATCACGTTTTGCTAGTGAATACTGCTCACCCGTTGATTCAAAATCTGGCAAATCTTAACCAAGGTAGTATTATTCAAGGTGATGGTCAATCACCTACTAATCAGTTAGTAAACTTGATTTGTCAACACGTCTACGATTTAGCGCTGATGTCTCAGAAAGGATTTGACGCTGAGGGAATGAAATCCTTCGTCGAGCGATCAAATGAGGTACTCACCAAGCTGACAGAACAAGCTAGTAAGTAAGAATAGTTAGAAGTTAGGAGTTATTTATCCCCCTGCTTCCCCATTCCCCACTCTCCATTCCCCTACTCCCTTCTCCATTTCTGTTGTCTAAGACCTAAAATGGAAAGGCTGTATTAAAATAACAATCTGGAGATACTTGCTATGTCGCGTCGCTGTGAACTAACTGGTAAGAAAGCAAATAACGCCTTTGCTGTTTCCCACTCCCATCGCCGTACTAGACGCCTTCAGCACGCTAATCTGCAAAGCAAGCGTGTTTGGTGGGAAGGCGGAAATCGCTGGGTAAAGTTAAAGCTGTCTACCAAAGCAATCAAAACCCTACAAATTAATGGGTTAGAAGCAATGGCAAAAGAAGCTGGCATTAACCTGAATCATTACTAATTGATACTCCCACGGTTTGAAGCCGTGGGATTCTTGGTTTACCAAGCCGACTTGTCTTAACCTGTTGCCAGATCCAAATAGAGGTACAAGTTAGGTAGTTGTGTACCTAAAATTAATTACGAATTACGAATTATTAAGTAATTGCTGTTGTATCTGCTTTTTTACCCAAAGACGAAAAGCTTTAAGTGTTGCATTTCTGCCTGCTGTTGTACTTTGCTCAAGATATTTGGAAATCGTTTCAATTAATGGGAATAGGGGAAAATTTAGACTTTGTTGAGACTCTACATAATGCCCGTCTTGTAGAACATTAATTTGGAGTTGTCTTTTATCAAAACGCCAAAGCTCAGGTACTTTTAAAGCTTCATAGATATTAGGATGAGTACGAGAAGTAATATCAACTTCTAGAGCTAAATCTGGAGGGGGGTCTACTGTTAAATCTAGTCGCTTCTTGCCGCGAATCTTGGATTCATTTTTTATATAGAAACATTGGTCAGGTTCTATACCTTGAGCCATCACTTGGTTTTTGAAAGTGGTAGAACCAAGACTAATAAACTCAATATCTAATTCTTCCAAAAGCGCTTTGACTAAATCACTAATAATTTCTTTATCGTATTCATGTTCTGGCAGTGGTGCCATAATCTCCAGTATTTCCCTGTCATAAGCAATTCGTGCAGCACGGTGTTCCCCTAAATCCTCTAGAATTGTTTCCAATTCCTGCCAGGTTACATCTCGCAGTAACACCCTTTGCCCTGGTGGAACATGAATGCGCTTTAATTCCAACAACATCATCTCCACTCCCAGTAGCTCAAATCTGAATTTAGCTTACTCCAGTTAAGGCGACAATTGTTTGCTGCTTCATCACTAAATTGTTAGATGCTTGGACACACAGCAGTTTGTTGTCGGATCTCGCCTGTTTAATAAACCCCTCTATTAAAGTGTATGGAGCGATCGCTCCTAAAAAAGTGTAATTAAAAAAAAACCTCTGGAAACTCCAGAGGCTTTGGTTCCTGATTTAGTTTCTACTGCTTACTACAATTTGTCCTCAGTCATTTCCCGATAATGAAGGAAATTATTTCATTTGAGTAGTTACTCAACTACTTGTGAACGCCGATTACCAGGGATTAATTCTTCGCCTGTGGTTGCGAACCAGGAATCGTTACATCTACTGGTGTCACCTTTGCTGCTAACTGCGTCAATGGCGGTTGAATAGCAGTTTGATTCCCTACCACTAGAGTCACGATCTTTTCTGGCTTGAGGTATTCTCGTGCTACTCGTTGCACATCAGCAGCAGTGGTGGCGGCGACGGCTTTTTGATAGCGAAAGAGAAAATCAGCAGGATAGCCGTAATATTCGTATCGCATCAACCGTGATAAAGTTTGGCTGGGGTCTTGAAAGTTGAATACAAAGGAGTTGAGTGTAGACTCTTTCGCAAAAGCTAGTTCTTTTGCTGTAACTCTTTGAATTTGGATGCGCTTGATTTCATCTTGCAAGGCTTTGACAAATTGAACGGTAGCATCTGATCGCGTTTGTCCACCAGCAATAAACATGCCAGGATAGTCGAAACGAGGACTCCACTCGCCGTAAACAGAGTAAGCTAAACCTTGACGCGATCGCACTTCATTAAATAAGCGTCCACCAAATCCACTTAATACCCCATTCAATACATCCAGCGCTGGATAATCAGGATTGTCAAACCGTCCGCCTAAATGTCCGAGAAGCACACTACTTTGTGTCAGTTGTGGCTGATTGACAAAAAAGACTCCACTTGTATTAGCTAGCGAAACATTTGGTAATTTGGGTTTAGCAATACCTGGGTTGCGGTTCCAGTCGCCAAAGTTAGCCTGAATGAGCGATCGCATTTTCTTGGTGTCAAAATCCCCCACAATCCCTAAAATCATATTATTGGGGTAGAAATATTGCTGATAAAACTTAATTAAATCCTCACGCTCAACCTGATCTACCGTTGCATACTCTATGGTGCGAGCATAAGGACTATCTTTCCCGTAGATCAATTTTTTAAATTCTCGACTAGCAATACTATCTGGATTGTCATTGCGACGAGCAATGCCACCCTTTGCTTGTGTCTTAGCCAAGTCTAGCTTTTCTTGAGCAAATACTGGCGATCGCAGCACCTCGGCAAACAGCCCAAATACCGTTTCTAAATCTTCACTGAGTGCGTCAAAGCTAGCACTACCAGAAGCTTCACCAATACTGGTTTCTACAGATGCCGCGCGTTGTTCCAATATTTCATTGAGTTCATCAGGTGAATGCTTCTTAGTTCCTCCAGTTCGCATCACCGCGCCTGTAAAACCAGCTAAACCAACTTTCTGTTGTGGTTCCAAGCGATTTCCTGTCCGCACAAACGCCGTCCCATTCACCAACGGTAATTCGTGATCCTCCATCAAATAGACAACCAAGCCGTTCTGGAGAACAAACCGCTCATACTTGGGTAACTTAATCTCTGGTAGCGGTGGTAACTGCAACTCTGTATAATGCTTTGCCTCAGTCGTCGCCGCTAGAGAAAAATTACAAGTTAAAAGTAAACACGCAAATACACCAACCAAAGCATAAATCAACCCCTTTCCATTTTGGATTTTAAGTCGCACCTTTGGTGCGCTTCCAGCGTAACTTAGATTTCGGAATGACCTGAAGCGAAATTTTGGATTTCTGCCAGCAAAATACTTTTTTACCATCTTGAATTCTCCATATTTCTCTTTCTCTGCGTCTGGGGCTGTTTGTTACACCATTTCACTTTTTCGTCATAATACTTGAATTCCTCTAACCGTAGCTTCAGCAAGCCTCTGATAATCCCAAATCCCAAATCTAAAATCTAAAATTGTCTCATCCTTCCTTCGACAACAGCTTCCCAATCGTGCGATTTTCTGGCGTAAACGTCTCCTTTGCCACCCGCACAATATCAGCCGTTGTCACCGCCGAAATATCATCTAACTGCTTAAACAAATTCCGCCAAGAGCCAGTTTTCACTTCATATTCCAACAATTGTTGAGCCATCCCCATATTTGAATCGAGGGTGCGTAACAAACCTGCCCGGGCTTGGGTTTTCACCCGTTCTAAATCAACCATTGCTACAGGCTCAGTTTTTAATTTGTCAATTTCTTGGCCCAAAGCCACCGCCAACTCATCAACCGTATGACCAGGAGCCGTGAGAGCATAAAATAACATCAGGTTTGGGTACTTATCTCCAGGAAAACCGCTAAAACCTTGGGCACTTAGTGCCAAGCGTTGTTTTTCTACTAAAGATTTATACAACCGTGACGTGCGCCCATCACTTAATAAACTGCCAATGATTTCATAGACGGCATTATCTGGATGAGTAATTGCCGGACGATGATAACCTTCTAAATACCAGGGTTGAGAAGGTAGCTGTAAAGTAACTTCTTGTGTTTGTTGTTGTGACGGTTCTACCGGGATTTCTTCAACAGCTTTGGTTCTTGCCAGATAGCGGCCAAAATAAGTTTGCGCCAGTTTTTTCACCTCAGTTGGGTTAACATCTCCGACAATAGCAATGGTCAAATTACTTGGTACGTAGTGAGTATCAAAAAACTTTTGCACATCTTCTGGTGTCAGATTGCGGATATCTTCGTCATAACCAATCACCGGACGGCGGTAGGGATGAACTTTGTAAGCAGTATCAATAAACTTTTCCACCATCAATCCAATGGGTGAATTTTCCACCCGCATTCGTCGCTCCTCTAAAATTACATCTTTCTCTTTATAAAACTCACGACGAATTACAGGATCAAGAAATCGTTCCGATTCCAGCGACATCCAAAGTTCCAGCTTATTGGCAGGAAAGCTGTAGAAATAACGAGTAGCTTCAGTTGAAGTATTAGCATTTAAACCTACACCTCCCGCTTGTTCGACAATTTTCCCCAATTCGTTTTGCTTGACAAGCTTGGCTGCTTGCGCTTCTACTCGCTTAAACTCACTTTCTAATTGGGCAACCTCATCTTTTTTGCCATCAGCTTTCGCTGTTTTAATTTGCCCATCCAATCGTTCTAAGGTTTCTAATAGAGGTTTTTCTGCCTTGTAGTCTTCTGTACCAATGCGCGTTGTCCCTTTAAACGCCAAATGTTCTAGAAAGTGGGCTACACCAGTTTTGCCATCTGACTCATCCACACCACCGACATTCGCATAAGTAATAAAAGAAACTACAGGTGCTTGATGTCGTTCCAAGACAATGAATTTTAGACCATTGTCGAGACGAAACTCTGTTAACTTCTTGATAACTTGATTCAGATAAGGTTGGATCGAACTTTCAACTGGTGGAGTTTGAGTTTTTGTAGGTTGCTGCACTCTTTGGGGAGGAGGTGCTGTCTGAGTTTGAGCTAGAGCAATTTCTGGCAGCAATCCCCACCACAAAACGATCAAAGCTAATAAAGCGACAAACAACCGTCGCAATATGAGAGATACTTTATCTGACCAATCCAAAATCGTTCGATGGTTCCTGAGCGAAGTCGTTGGCGCAGCCTCTTGTAGAGAAGGACTCAGTGAAGTCGTACCACTTCGTGGAAGCAAGCTACGCGTAGCGTTCCACAGGAAAGTCCCCAATTTAAAACCTAAAATTGACCGACTGATCTGGTTCATAAGCAAAAATTAAGATAAAGTTACACTACCTAAAAAACTAGATACTTAGCAAAAAGACGTTAATCTTGTATTAAGTTTATTAAGCTTTTTTACTTGACGTTAGACAATAATGCTACAAATCCTGTTCCGCAAATTTCACCATAACTGTTATGCGAGTTTTTAATTCTTCCCCACCCTCAGAGGCTCAGACGCGTACCCGGATTTTACAGGCAGCACAACGATTGTTTGCCTCTCAGGGATTTGACGGCACTACCACCCGCGATTTAGCACAGGCGGCAGGTGTAGCTGAAGGCACTCTATTTCGTCATTTTGCCAATAAAAAGGCAATTTTGGTGGAAGTAGCGACGAGTGGATGGGTGGAGATTCTCACAGATTTGCTGACAGAATTAAGTGAAATGGGCAGCTATAAAGCTGTAGCTCAGGTGATGCGTCGCCGGATGTGGAATTTTCAAAAAAATGCCGATTTAATGCGCGTTTGTTTTATGGAGGTGCAGTTTCATCCCGACTTGCGCGATCGCATTCAATTAGAAGTGATTACTAAAATGTCTGATGTGGGCGAAGCATTCTTTCAAACAGCGATGGATAAAGGCATTTATCGCAAAATGGATGCCAAGCTAGTTGCTAAAGTTTTTTTGGGAATGTTTGCGATCGCAGGTTTTTCCAACAACACCCTTATGGAACCTGACGCTTCCCCCCAACAAATGCAGGAAATGGCAGAAGGACTTGCTGATATCTTCCTTAATGGTGTCTTAGCGAAAGAGTGAGGAGTTGTGAGTTACGAATTATCAATTATGAGTTTTAACTCCTAACTCCTAACTAATCATTGTTTTCGCTTGCTGACTCCACTGTTGTACTAATTCAATTGCTGGACACAAATCTCGTCGCTGCATTGTTGCTACTTGCAAGCGCATAATTTGTTGGTGCAATCTGTGAGTGGGAGTCTGAGCCAACTGCGCTACAGAACCAATACCTGCATGGAGCAATAAACCACAATATTGTGTGCCTACACTAGGAATACGTGCTAAATCAGCTAAAGCCATCCATTTATTTACATACTGAAGATGAATTTGTAGTTTATTTGCTAATACTACTCTTTTCTCCAGAGTTTTCCCTTGTTTGATTAGCGCTACTGTACTAGGAATTCCACAATTTTGCAGTTGAGATTGTTCCTCGTGGCTTAGTCCAGGTAATTGCTCAATTGGCCAGTCACGAGCTTGGATACGACTTTGATTATTTATATTTCTAGTAGACATCTTTGAAATTAAAATATAGGCTTATTTAAATATTGTGACAGTTGCTTCTTTGCAAAAGTACGCTATTGCAGTTTATTTGTATTGCTGTGCCATTTTAACGTAACCTCTTGCAATGAGATTGTGTCGCTTAACAATGCCATTAGATCCTCTGACAATGCTATTGCATCGCCTAAGCATGCTATTGCATCGTCCGACAATGCGATTGTGTCGCCTAACAATGTGATTGCATCGGCTTGCAAAAATTAAGTAAAATCGATAATCAATACCTTTGCCAAAAATAGAGATACGTGTAACTTTTGCCGAAACATTCCCAAATAAGTGTGCTACAACGTGTCTGGCTAATAAGACGCGATCGCCTCGCATAGTCTCTGACTTTAAAATGCGCGTAAAATCTCTGTAATTTTACTCGTATAAGGTGCGATTGCACGAAGTTTATGACCCCGATTCCGAAAAGCGCAGCCCAGTTATATGAAACAGATTTTGTAGCATGGATAGAAAAGACTGTGCAACTCATTCGTGCTGGACAATTTGGATAGAACTACCAATAGATACATTTCCAGTGGAGTGTCCTTATTCCATTGCCCGAATTCTTGATGCTGAGTTTTTGCCGGATGCAATTGATTCGTAATATTATTAGGTTTATGCGGTAATTAACTCGCCTCGCATAACAGTTACCGCTTGTCCGCCGAGAAAGACGCGATCGCCTCCGTTATAATATACCTTCACCACCCCACCGCGACTAGATGCTTGATAAGCCAACAACTCATCTTTGTGCAAGCGATCGCGCCAAAATGCAGCAAGACAACAATGGGCAGCCCCAGTAACGGGGTCTTCATTAATACCTACTCCTGGTGCAAAGAAGCGAGAAACGAAATCATAATTTAAATCTAAAGAAGCAATGCTGGTGACTATAACATCAGAAACAGGCAACACTTTTAGGAGTTGAAAATTAGGCTGCATTTGCCGCACCAAGTCTTCCGATTCCAATTCCACTAAATAACCTAATGAATTCTGCAAGACAGATTTGTATGGTACACCCAAAGCCTCGCTGAGTTCTGGAGGTGCGACTGTTGCTTGTGAGTGATTTACAGGAAAATCTAACTCAATCCACTCACCTTGCAACTTAGCAATCAGCACTCCACTTTTAGTATAGAAACGCGCAACTTCATCAGGTGATAAATGTCCCTCTGACCAAAGTACATGGGCACTAGCTAAAGTTGCATGACCACAAAGCGGTACTTCTACCGTGGGCGTAAACCAACGCAAATTGAAGCCATCATCCTGTCTAACTAGAAAAGCTGTCTCAGATAAATTCATCTCCTGCGCTACATTCTGCATCCAGTATTCGTCTTGGGGAGCAGGCAAAACACAAACAGCAGCAGGATTACCTGCAAAAGGTGTATTGGTAAAAGCATCAACCTGAGTAATGGTTTGTCCCATTAGAGTCACCTTGAAAATTGGACAGCTATATATTTATCAAGAGTGCGTTAGAGATTTATACCTCATAGTTACCATTATTATGAAGCAGCTCGTTCGTAGAGGCGCACAGCCGTGTTACATCCAAATGAGAACCGCCATATACAGTACCTTAGAAATTAGTAATACAATCTCCAAAAACTAGAGTCAATGTTAAAGCAAAACGGAAACATGAGGATAAAAATCTTCAAAAGCATCTTTGCTGCTGTCAACTTAGCGCTAATTTCTGGAGGATTAGTTAGTTGTGTTGTTGAAGTACCGCAGCCATCTGCTCCAACTGAGCCACAAAAACCAGTTGTACAACCTAACCAACAGCCTAAGCAGGTAAAGCAGAACGACAAAGATAACGACGACAAAGATGGCGATCGCAAGGATGATAAACACGATGACGATAAAGACGATAATGACTAAGGGACTTCCAAATAAAATACTCAAAAAACTGGCGAAAAAACTCTCTCCTCCTTATTCCTCTGTGTCTCTGTGGTTCGTTTATTTGGATAGTTTATTTCTTGGAAGTCCCTAAATAAAAGCAAACCTATAACTTTTACCCTTCTCTTTGAGTTTCTATTTATGCTGATCCAACAAACTTTTACTTCCCTAATCGATACTTTACGCCACCGTCGCCAACAACTAGCCAACCTCATTGATTTTCCAGTAATTCTGTGGTCAGGTAGCAACAGTCCACGCAACTTTCCTGCAAATCTCTTTCCGTTTCGTGCTAGCAGTCATTTCCTCTATTTTGCTGGACTGCCATTATCAAATGCAGCAATTCGTTTAGAAGATGGCAAACTAGAACTATTTATAGACGATCCATCACCCAGCAGCGCCCTTTGGCATGGAGAAATGCCAATGCGGGAGGAAATAGCTCAGAAAATTGGGGCGGATGTGGCTCGACCAATGGCAGAATTAGAATCTTGGGTAGAAGATGCCGCCACACTTGCTGTACAAGATGCAGCAACTTGGACGCAACAATCGCAGCTATTAAATAGATGGGTTTTACCACAAAGTCCTCCCCAAGGAATTGACTTAGAGTTAGCTAAGGCGATCGCTTCTCTGCGCCTCACTCATGATGAAGTTGCATTAACCGAGTTGCGAAAAGCTGCGGCTGTCACTGTTGAAGCGCACAAAGCCGGTATGGCAGCAACACCTAAAGCCAAGCTGGAAGCAGAAATTCGGGCAGCGATGGAAGGGGTTATTATTGCCCACAATATGACAACTTCCTACAACAGTATTGTCACCGTTCACTGTGAAGTTTTGCATAACCAACAGTATCACCATCCCCTACAACCAGGTGACTTATTACTTGCCGATGTTGGCGCTGAAACTGAGACAGGTTGGGCTGGTGATGTAACTCGAACATGGCCAATTTCTGGTAAATTTTCATCTACCCAAAGAGATATTTATAATGTTGTGTTGGCAGCCCATGATGCTTGCATTGCCAAAATACAGCCTGGTGCAGAGTATGGGGATATTCATCTGCTAGCTGCTAGGGTCATAGCTGAGGGTTTAGTAGAGTTAGGCATTTTACAAGGAAATCCCCAAGATTTAGTAGAGATGGATGCCCACGCGCTGTTTTTCCCTCATGGTATCGGTCATCTACTGGGTTTAGATGTTCATGATATGGAAGATTTGGGTGATTTAGCTGGCTATGAAGAGGGACGTTCTAGGAGCGATCGCTTTGGCTTAGGCTATCTCCGTTTAAATCGTCCTTTGCGTCCAGGAATGTTAGTCACAATTGAGCCTGGTTTTTATCAAGTGCCAGCAATTTTAAATGATGCCAATGTCCGCTCAAAATATCAGAATGTGGTGAATTGGCAGCGTTTATCTGAATTTGCTGATGTGCGCGGAATCCGCATCGAAGATGATGTACTAGTTACTGAAGTAGGTAGCGAAGTTTTAACAGCCGCATTACCAAATAGTGCCAGCGCTGTGGAAAATTTAGTGAGTTGTTAAAAAATAAGTAGGCAAACATAATTAATTACACAATGTGATTGCAAATGTAGCGTACTCTTTTGGAAAACCCGTTCGCTACTTGTCTTAGGAGATGGGTAGCGAAATGAAGCAATTCGCTTGTGGCTGGGATTGTAACTCTTGCAGACCAAGCAAGGCGCGTAGCTTGCTTCTTTGTTTGCGTAGCGTCCCGTAAAGACGGAGTACGCTCCGCTGGCAATCACTGTAATTAATTAAGCTATAAGCAGCTAACACCCAGATCCATAACTAAGGTATATCAGGTGTCGCAGCTACGCTCGTCGTAGACATCGCCTTTTTGGAGTATTAACTAGGGTATGTCAGATGCCGCAGCTACGCCCGTCGTAGACATCGCCAGCTTTAAAAATCAGTTCAAAAAAATTTGGGCAATGCCTACGACTGGCTACGCCTACACATAGTTTGTGTGCTGACTGAAAACTGCCATGAGCGATACTGACCGTAAGCTTTGGTAACGCCATACTAACCTATAATTGTTGATAAATATTATTATTACTACTAACCATGACTATTACCCTGACGACAAAAGAGTGGGAAGAACTATGGGCTGAAGCTGAAATGAACAGCCAGAAAAACCCAGAATCTAATGAATATATTTATCAAATGCCTAGACAGCTGGGCAAAGGATATGTGCGAGAGATTGAGGTGTATCCCCATCTGTTGCTTTCAATTAGTGACTCTGAATATTACGATGATGTATTGATAAAAGTTTCTGAATATAATCATCCTCTGCAATTTCATGTCGGTCTTTTAGGAGTTAACACAGACGATACACTGATATCTGGTGCTGGCGTTCAACACTCATGGATTGCAAAGAATCCAAAATCCCAACGGAGTATAGGCGTTGATATTCACATGCCACCTGAGCTATTGGGAACTTTTTTTTCGACAGCAGATGGCAAAATTCCTTCTCAGTTCAGCTTACTGGCGAAAGGTGATGATTGGCAGACAATGCTATGGCCTAAAAAGACTGCTGCTGTACACTCTGTGGCAGAGCAAATCATTAACTGTCCTTATCAAGGAATCGCCAAGCGGATGTATTTGCAGGTGAGAGTGCTGGAACTGATCCGCTTGCAGTTAACTTCGATGCTGGTGGATCAAGGTGGAGTGCAAAAACCCCCACGAATGAAGGCAGAAACCATCGCCCGGATTCATCATGCCAAAGAAATTTTGCACTCCCGTTTAGAGAATCCGCCGTCATTGCTGGAATTATCGCAACTTGTGGGGGTGAGCGATGCCTGCGGCGGGCTACGCCTACGCACTCTGCGACGTGGATTTCAGGAACTCTTTAGCACAACTGTATTTAGCTACATCACCAATCAGCGTATGGAGTGGGCAGAAAAACTATTGCGGCAAGGCGATCTCTCCGTTGCTGAGGTTGCTAACTTAGTTGGTTATTCTAACTTAGGACACTTTGCAGCTACCTTTAAACGTAGGTTCGGCATTACGCCAGGGAAATGTTTAGTCGGCAAGAAGTCCGTTTCGGGATCTGAAGCCGTTTCTGAGTAGACTTGATTGCCAACTCTTCTGTACACTCTGTTTCACTGATAACTAAGAAATAATTGCAATAATCCAGATTTTTTACTGAAGTCATCCTCCAGTATTCCTGGGGGACTGCAAAGCGTGTGAATAAGCAAAGTTTTGTGAGCAGGTGTGTAGGGAGTTGTTATGAAGCGTTGGCAGTTTTCTAGGATTGTTTATCTGTGGCTGGCAGTCTTTACGGCATGTCTGAGTGCTATAACTATGCAGCCAGGTAGGGCAGAGATTAAACCAAGCAATGAAAAGTTAAAATCCGCGCTAACTTCAAAGATTCGTCATCTAAAAGAGATAAAGCATCCCATCGTCAGCGCTCAACAGCTTGTGCAGTCGCCTGCACCGCCAAACACGCCCTTAGCAGAAATTGTGCAAGTGACGGCAGTGAAAGCAAATCCCACTAAGATTGGTGTGGAGGTGATTCTACAAACTACCAAAGGTGAGCAGTTACAAGTTACTAATCGCAGTGCTGGTAATAGTTTTAT
>NZ_JBALFV010000041.1:0-156603 GCF_036916735.1 Nostoc sp. | reverse complement strand
GGCGCATGGACTAGTTTTGACAAATATCCACGTCAGCTTGGTGATGTTAACGGTGATGGTCGTGATGATATTGTCGGTTTTGGAAATGATAATGTCTTGGTCTCTTTAGGTCAAAGCGATGGCACTTTCGGTTCGGTGTTTGTAGGTTTGAACAATAATTTTACTGTCAAAGATGGTGCATGGACTAGCTTTGACAAATATCCACGTCAGCTTGGTGATGTTAACGGCGATAGCCACAATGATATTGTCGGTTTTGGAAATAGTGATGTCTACGCCGCTCTAGGTTAATAGGATCACCCTTCTCATAAGTAATGCTTTGTTTGTCATTGGCTCCAATGTCACCTCCCCGTTAGAGTAGATTTCTAGGTTCTATCGCGCCCCTTATGCTAAAGTGACTTACGCTATTATTAAATACCAAGCTAGAAAACTGCAAAACCCTTTCTGCATAAGGATAACACGTTTAAAAAAGCATTGGATTTAATATTAGGAACCATAAAGGGAGCGATAGAACCTATTTATACCTATTAGCTTTTGATTTCCTGTCAGCAGATAATTACGATTACAAAGTATATGTAAAATCATTTACTAGCATACCGGGAACTAAACTACCTCCAAGTTGGCGACTTTCATAAGTACCTACTTCGGGAATAAACTCCTGAAAATTGGTCAAATCTACTAACTTATCTCCCCAGAAGCGATAGAGACTTTCGTCAAAACGTAAGTTTTCAATAGGAGCAAGAATTTCTCCGTTCTCTACCCAAAAACAAGCATAACGAGTCATACCTGTGATTCTACCAGTGTGGCGATCGCTCCAATTCAAGTAATGCAAATTAGATACATATAATCCGGTATCTAAACTCGGAAGAATCTGCTCAAATCCTAAATTTCCAGTATTCACTTCTGGCGCTCGTAAAGTCTCTGAACCATTAGCACCGTTAGCAATTTTTTGATATTCCTTAGCAGTCCGAGAATTTACCAACGTATTTACTAAATGTCCTTTTTCTATTACAGTTAACTCCGGTGCTGCTATTTCTCCTAATTCATTAAATCGCGGCACTAATCCTCTTTGAAAGTTTTCTTTCAAACTAAATTTTGGAGAAAGTTGTTTTTCTTGACGTGATAAAGCAGCTAAAGCACTGTTTCCTTGTTGGATATCAGCTTCGCTGACTGCTCCCCAAGAAAGCATTGCTAATAAATCTCCAACAGCAGCAGGTGCAAAATAAGTTTTGTATTGTCCCCGTGGCAATTCTTTCACTGGGCGAGAAAGTAATTCAAGTTGCTTTTTAGCTTCGCTAATTTTGGCTATGTAAGCAGATTCATCCCAATCACTTCCTGCAAATGTTCCTTTAACTGCTTGTCCAGAGGTGGAAAATAGAGAATAATCTAAGGTAAAAGAATCAGTAGCAAACCAGTGTTTTTGTCCGTTAGAATCACCATAAGCTTTAATTACTATTCCCCCTGCATATATACCAGTAAAATCTAATTCAGCAACTAGTTTTAGCACAGTTGGTACTACTGCTTCCGCCGCCAACAACTTTCCAGAATGTATTTCCCGACTGATATTATTTCCTGATGGCAAAACTAGATATGGATCGATAGGTAGTAAAATAAGTTCGTCACGTAGTTCCTGCAAAGCAGTATATGCTAACTGCCAATCTACATCCCAATTTCCAGTTAAAGGAAACTGCCGAATACTGCTGCGTTGGTCTGCCATCAAAGTCAGTTCGATCCAACCATCAGCAACACAACCAGTTTGCCGCACTTTCGCGTGATTGAAACGAGTAAATTGACTTCTTTCACTGCTGAGTTTCACAGTAAATTGTTCACTTTCGACTTTTTTAATCAGTAAAGTTTCAATCAGTTGATTAAAGCTGATTTCTAAGGCAGATAATTTCTCAATTTTCATAAATATTAAATATTAATAGATAATAGGCGAGAAAGTTAGGAGTTAGGAGTTAAGAGTTGAAGACTTTTTTTAATTCAAAAATTTTAACTCCAAACTACTAACTCCTAACTATTGTATTTTTCAAGTTCCTCCACCAAAAACTTCGACATTAGCAAATACACAAACTGGTGAACCATGTCCTACCCAAATAGCCTGATTTGGTTCTCCTTTACCACAATAAGGAGTACCATACATTTGCCAGTTTGTCGCATCTCCTACTTGGATTAAGCTATGCCAAAACTCTGGTGTTGTGGCGCGATAGTTGGGATTACGAAGGGTTTTGGTAAATTTACCGTTTTCAATTAATTTAGCGTACTCGCAACCAAATTGGAATTTGTAGCGGCGATCATCAATTGACCAAGAACGGTTAGATTCCATGTAAACGCCGTGTTCTATGCCGCCAATAATGTCTTCAAAAGTGCCGTTTAAAGGCTCTAAATTCAAGTTACCCATGCGATCAATCGCGGGTCGATTCCATGAGGAAGCACGGGCACAGGCAACTCCTGCTACACCTGCTCTGGCTTGACTCTCCAGACTGCCTAAACCCCGTTGCAGTACACCTTCTTTAACCAAATATTCCTTTGTTGCTACAGCACCTGTATCATCAAAGCCATAGCTAGCAAATTCACCAGGCACAGTAGGATCAAAGCTAATATTCATCAGTGGCGAACCATATACTAGGTTGCCAAAATCACTTTTATTAACGAAGCTGCCGCCAGCATAGTTACGTTCATCTCCCAAAATTCGGTCAATTTCTAGAGGATGCCCGACACTTTCATGAATTTGCAGCATCATTTGGTCTGGGGCTAGAACTAAATTGGTACGGGTGGTTGGACATTCTTCTGCTGTCAAGAGTTCTACAGCTTGTTCGCCAATTTGCCACACCCGATGCCATAAGTTTTCTTGATTTAAAAGCTCTAGTCCGCCTTGGTAACAATTCGCTTGCAAACCGTTGCTGCTGCGCTGCTGTACAACCGCTCCATCTTGGGCAGTGGCTTTGTAATTAGTGCTTATAGATAGTATTTTTTGATAGACTTCTGAACCGTTGCTACTGACAAACCAACACTCTCTCTCGGTTGTGCTAGCACTGGCTATGGTTTGCACAATCTTGTCGTTAACTTTCAGCGTTTGGCAAATCCGAACCAGTAAATCGTTAATTTCTCCCGGACTTAAAGCATCTAATGGCTCAAGATATGGAGATTTATATTCACCAACAACTTTAGGACGCTCACTTTCACGGAAGGGATGTATCCACCATTCACTGGCTGCTAGTGCCTGTTTATAGGCTGTTTCGGCAGCAGCTTGTAAAGAAGATAGTTCTAGAGAGTTAGTTGCTGCATAACCCAGACAGCCATTTACCAAAACTTCCAGCATGGCTCCTACAGTGAAGGATTTGCCATTTAGTTGTGGTAAGCCGTCACGGACTGAACGGGTTGTAGAAGTCTCCTTTACGGCTCTAATACCAATCCAATCAGCAGAAATATCGAAACTAGCGATCGCTTTTTTGAGTTCAGACCACATAATTCAATTCAAAATTCAAAACTTGTACTGAGCGTAGCCGAAGTATTCAAAATTAATGAAGTTATTGTTGACGATTTTGTTTGGTTTTGACGACTATTGCGGCAATTATTTTGATTAACTCGTTAATTTAACCCAAAATTGGCAGTAGACGGTCTTCAGAAATCAACTCACTTGCAATTAGAAGTCTTAGCCAAGATTTGGTTTCCCTACCTTCTTTAAGAGCAATTTCTAGCTTGTGAATGAAATCGGCTGTACTCTGTGCCGATTGCGATTCTTCAATGTTCGCTCCAATCGACGTACCAGACTTAAGTAACTGTTGTGAGAGTGTTCGCCCGACTCCAGAACTTTCATTGAGTACCTTACAAAGGTTAATTATGCGAACAGAAAATTCAAATGTTCTATGTGTGATTTGTTTGTGGTTGTTCATCATTTTGAATTTAATTATTCCGATGCCAGCGTGTACCATCACGGCTATCAATTAGCGTAATACCTTCTGCTTGAAGTTCGTCACGAATGCGATCGCTTTCGGCAAAATTTTTGCCTTTACGTGCTTCTTGCCTTTGCTGAATTTTCGCTTCAATTTCCGCATCGCTTAAACCACTAGTCTTGTCAGGTTCCGCTTCTATCTTGGCTTCTAAACCTAAAACTCCAGCTAATGTGACAAGAGTTTGCCATTGACGCTGTAACTCATCAGGGGAAGTTTCAATTTTCCCTTCATGCACAAGAATATGCCCCTCACGACGCAATTCTTTGGCTAATTCAAACAGCACTGTTAACCCACCAGGAAAATTAAAGTCGTTATTTACAACTTCTTGAAAGCGTTTAATATCGGGATTGGGTACTGGGGACTTGTACTGAGCAAAGCCGAAGTATTGGGTATTGAGTATTGGGATATTTCCAGTCCCTAAATCCCAGCCGAGTTTTTTACCGTATTGGTAGCCGAAAAGTAAACCTTCTTTAATGGTGTGCCAACCGTTGGTTGCTGCGGCGATCGCTTCATCAGTAAAATCAATTGGTGTGCGATATTGAGCGGTTAGCACGAACAACCGCACTGCCATCGGGTCAACTCCTCGATCCAGCAATTCTCGAATAGTGATAAAGTTGCCCAAAGATTTGGACATTTTTTCACCATCTACCTTCACCATGCCGTTATGCAACCAATAACGCGCTAGGGGTTTTCCTGTCACAGCCTCAGATTGGGCAATTTCGTTTTCGTGATGAGGAAAAATTAAGTCAACACCACCTGCATGAATATCGATGGTATCACCCAGGCGATCGCGTACCATTGCCGAGCATTCTATATGCCACCCCGGACGACCTGCACCCCAAGGTGACTCCCAAGCTGGTTCTCCCGGTTTTGCTGCTTTCCATAAAGCAAAATCAAAGGGGTCTTTCTTTTTCTGATATTCTGGATCTTCTAAATTGACGCGATCGCTTTTCCCGGCTTGCATATCTTCTAATTTGCGTCCAGAAAGCTTGCCATACTCAGCAAACTGCCGCACTTCATAATATACATCGCCGTCAGCAGGGTAAGCAAAACCTTTATTTTCCAACTCATGAATTAACCGTTGAATACCATTCATCGTATGGGTAGCACGGGGATATTCATCAGCTTCTTTGATTCCCAACCGCGCCATATCTTCAAAATATGCTTTGATAAAGCGATCGGCTATCATATCCATTGATGAATGTTCAACACAGGCTCGATTGAGAATCTTGTCATCAATATCAGTAAAATTTTGGATATATCGTACTTCATAACCGATAAACTGGAGGTATCGGCGCACCACGTCCCAAACAATGCAAGCTCTAGCATGACCCAAATGGCAGTAGTCGTATACCGTCACGCCGCAGTAATACATCTTAACCTTGCCTGGTTCGACTGTTTCAAACGGTTCTTGACGACGGGTGAGGGTATTGTAAAGGGTTAGGGTCATAACAGAGTAATGCTGAAATAAGAAGATACGTAATAATAGGGTAAAGCAGCTGGGATGACAGTCCAGCATCCCTATGCTAGTACGTCACGGCAAAAATCAGCATACTATTGGACAAAATCTCAAAAGCTCAGAAATCAAGGGTTTTTGAATTTTGACTTTTGAATGCGTGAGTTTTGCGTAGCGGCGCTAGTGTTTTCTGGACTATCTGCGCTACATTACTATTTTTTGACTATTTGATAACAGCGCTATGCAATCAGCAGTTACACCCGAATCTTCGGCAATGGATACGCCCAAACAAGGAATGCCAGTAACAATTATTACGGGTTTCCTCGGTAGTGGCAAGACGACTTTACTCAATCATATCCTCAACAACCAACAGGGTTTGAAAACCGCCGTTCTCGTGAATGAATTTGGCGAAATTGGTATCGACAACGAGCTAATTGTTTCCACTGGTGAGAACATGGTGGAGCTAAATAATGGTTGTATCTGCTGCACTATTAACAATGATTTGGTAGATGCAGTTTACAAAGTTTTAGAACGCCAAGAAAATCTAGATTATCTAGTAGTGGAAACAACTGGATTGGCAGATCCGCTACCAGTAGCTCTAACATTTTTGGGCACAGAATTGCGAGATTTAACTCGTTTAGATTCGATTATTACTGTAGTAGACGCGGCAAATTACAGTCTAGATTTATTTAACTCTCAGGCGGCATACAGCCAGATTGCTTATGGTGATGTAATTGTACTGAACAAGACTGATTTGGTTGATGAAGCCACATTGAATGAGTTAGAAACAAAAATTAACGAAGTTAAGGAAGGAGCGAGAATTCTCCGCACCACGCGATCGCAAGTGCCACTTCCGTTAATTCTCAGTGTTGGTCTGTTTGAATCTGATAAATATTTTGACACAGTGGTCGATCAACACAACCATCACGATCATGAACATCACGATCATGAACATCACGATCACTCAACATGCGGTCACGATCATCACGATCATGACCACGATCACCACGATCATCACCATCATTCTGACCATTTAGAAAATGATGGTTTTACCTCCATCTCTTTCCAAAGTGACAAGCCTTTTTCGATTAGGAAGTTTCAGTATTTCTTAGATAACCAGCTACCTTCAAATATCTTCCGAGCGAAGGGGATTATGTGGTTTGATGAAAGTCCGAAGCGTCATATTTTCCACCTTTGCGGTAAACGTTTTACCTTGGATGATGATGAGTGGAAAGGTCAATTGAAAAACCAGCTAGTGCTGATTGGTCAAAATTTGGATCGTGAGACTTTAATTAGTCAACTCGAAAACTGCATTTGTCTACCTTCAAAGTCTCGCGCTAAAGGGTTTGGCAAGTAAAAGTTAGGAGTACAGACAAAGATTTTTCGCTTTTGTACAGACGCGAAAAATCTTTGTCTGTACAGGAGTTAGGAGTTAAATATTTGTTCCCAGGTAGAACCTGGGAATGCATTCCCAAAGACTCCACCATCAATTTTGAACAATGAAAATGAGATAATAGCGTAGGCGTAGCCCGTCGTAGACATCGCTTCCTGACTCCCCTGCATTTACGCGTGAGTCTTTCCTCAATAATTACGAATTACGTACAGCCCTTTGGGCATGAAAACAGCATAGCGGGGCGTAGCCCATTACGAATTACGAATTAGTTAAAATGCGCGTTGTTATCCAGCGAGTCAAATCATCTCAAGTTACAGTTAATGGTGAAATTATCGGTAAAGTTGGGCGGGGGCTAAATTTGCTCGTAGGCATAGCCAATACCGATACTGATATTGAAATCGACTGGATGGTGCGTAAGTGCTTGGAATTACGGCTGTTTCCTGACAAGGAAGGAGACGACCGTTGGCAAAAATCTGTACAAGAAATTGGCGGTGATTTGTTAGTAGTTAGTCAGTTTACCCTTTATGGTGACTGTCGCAAAGGCCGCCGTCCTTCTTTTGACCGTTCAGCCACTCCCCAATCAGCAGCAGATTTGTATAATCGTTTTGTTACCAAGTTAAAAGCTAGCGGTTTGTTGGTGGAAACAGGTCAATTTGGTGCAATGATGCATGTTACAATCGAAAACGATGGCCCAGTCACTTTGTTACTTGAAAAATAAGTAATTTAAGTACATACACTGAAAAAATGAATAACAGTAGCCTCTAGACCGTGGTGTTCTAATTGATGAGAGAATATTAAATTAACCATCACAAAAGTTTAAATTCAGTCATCATGGCGAAAATTCAGTTTTCTAGAGGTCTTGACGAAGAAGTAACTCCAGAGGTGCGCTTGACGCGATCGCGCACTGGTGACAGTGGCACAGCGACGTTTATTTTTACTAATCCAAAGATTTTAGATCAAGGTAGCACCGAAGATATTACCGGGATGTACCTGATTGACCAAGAAGGAGAGATAATTACCCGTGAAGTTAAAGCTAAATTTATCAACGGGAAACCGGAAGCATTAGAAGCACTTTACGTGATGAAATCTGCCCAAGAATGGGATCGCTTTATGCGCTTCATGGAACGGTATGCTGAAGAAAACGATCTGGGACTGAGCAAAAATGAGGCATAGGGGAGCCAGTGCGTTGCGGAGGTTCCCGACGCTCGAGGACTCGCTAACGCTGCGCTATCCGTTGAAGCAACTGGCGTCATAGAGCATTGGGCATGGGGCCATCGGTAATTATTGTCATGCCCATGTGCCATTCGCCATGCCCAATTATCCACGATCAAAAGTTCATGACTGAGCTATAATGCTACAACCCCACCCAGACTCGCGTAGAATTACGGTAACTTGTGCTGTGGTTACTGTCAGCGATACACGCACTTTTGAAACAGACAAAAGTGGCCAGCTAATTCAGCAGTTACTCCTTGATGCTAACCATGCTGTAGGAGCTTACACAATTATCAAAGATGAACCAACACAAATTCAAGAGCAGATAGAAAATCTAGGTAAAAGCTCAAATTTGAATGCTGTAATTTTCACTGGTGGTACAGGCATTGCACCAAGAGATACTACTTATGATGCCATTGAAAAGTTACTAGAGAAAACCTTACCAGGATTTGGTGAGTTATTCCGTTTTTTAAGTTATCAAGAAATTGGTTCGCGGGCGATCGCTTCTCGCGCTGTTGCTGGTGTTTATCAAAATAAATTAATCTTTTCGCTTCCCGGTTCTAGTAATGCTGTGCGGCTGGCAATGGAAAAACTGATTTTGCCCGAACTCGCTCACTTAGTAAGTCAGGTTTATAAAAGATGAAATCAGGAGCCTTTGAGAAAGTTATTATAATAATTTTTGTAAAACTAATACATCACGCATTAAACTCATCCCTTCTGTATATACATTTTGAGGATACCAGAATTATAGTGAAACGGATGAAATGTTAATATCAGGTCAGTAATGGAGCCTATTTACTGGAATTGCATAATTGCTCACGGCATCACTGCATTTTCATACTTTGGCATCCCTATAGTAATAGGGGTTTTCTTTGCCAAAACTAAGGTAACTATCCCTTTTAAGTTTTGGTTAGCCTTTTTCTTATCAGGTGGATTCTTACTATTTTGCGGATTTCATCACTTTCTAGCAATCTTTGAGTCACATATAGCAGTGTCGCTGCTGCACTTAGGTGTACTCGACTTAATGGCGCTTATTTCTTTGTGTGCCTTACTCTACCTGATGCCAACCGCTTATCAAATTCTAGATGCGATCGCCAAATCTCAAGAAGACACCTGCGAACTTCAACGCAGTCAGCAGATACAACGGCTATTCCTAGATCAGGGCCCCTTTGGAGCCTATATCAAAGATGAGCAATCTAGAGTGCTTTACTACAACCAAGAGCTACAGTGTAGATTTTCGGTAGATCCACAAGAATGGTTGGGGAAAACAGATAGTGAATTCTTGCCAGATCCAGAAGAGGGACGGCGGGTTATGGAAAACGATCAAGTCGTTTTGAAAACTCTACGCCCTTTAAAGCTGATTGAAGAGGTAAAAATACCTGGTAATGATCAGCCGTGCTACTGGCTATCGTTTAAGTTTCCCTTTAGCGACTACGCAACGGGCGCTTGTCGTATCGGTGGGATCAGTTTCGATATTACAGAATCTATAGAAGCACAGCGATCGCTCACCGAGCTAAATCGGCAGCTAGAAGAAAAAACACAAAAATTAGAGGTAAAAAAACAGGAACTTATATATCTCTCAGATATGGCAGATATGCTTTATTCCTGCGAGTCTGAAGATGAAGTGTATCAAGTGGTCGCTTTAACCTGTTCCAAGCTGTTTCCTAATATGAGTGGTTGTATCTATATAATTGCTAATTCTAAGAATTATGTTCAGATGAATAGTTTTTGGGGAGATGAAAGAACTAGTAAAGAAATATTTTCCCTATCTAAGTGTTGGGCATTGCGGAGAGGGAAATTAAACCTTTTATCGCCTCATAATTCAGGACTAATATGCAATCACTTAATAGAGCCTGTTAGCGGCACACATTTATGTGTTCCCTTGTTTGGACAAGGCGAAGTAGTTGGGATCTTACACATTTATGCGCTTGAAGAAATCAGTCCAGAAGCTCAACAAATTACTGAGATTATTGCTAGAACCTTAGGCATTGCACTAAATAATCTCTCGATCAAACAACGTCTAACCTATGATAACTTGCGGGATGGGATGACCCAACTATTCAATCAAAACTATATGCAAACCATAACGGAACAGAGACTAGCGGAGGCTGAACGGTCGGGAGAAACTCTTAGTGTTATTTTCCTTGATATCGATAACTTCAAATCTTACAACTCGCGCTATGGGCATTTGACTGCCAACATTGTTCTCCAGGGATTAGCAAAACTGCTGTTAAAATCTATTCGCTCTTTTGACATTGCTTGCAGATGGGGTGGTGAAGAATTTGTGATTGTGATGCCTAATATGACACTGGAAAACCTCAGGAAGCGAGTAGAACAACTCAGGACAGATGTTGAACAAATGCAATTAAAGGACGGCGATCGCATTCTCGAAGGCATTACTGCTTCTTTTGGAATAGCTGTATCAGAACCAGGGATTACAGTTAAAGATTTTCTGAATCGGGCAAATCAAGCGATGCTTGAGGCAAAGCGAACAGGCAAGAATCGGGTTATGGAGTATGTAAACACGTATAATTCGTAATTCGTAATTTAATCCGCTTGAGTTAAGAGAATATTTGAAAAGTATTTGGCTGTAATTTTAGGAATTTATTGATCTCCCTTAATCGAACTACATTGACCGGAATTAAGTAGGTAGTTGTAAATAATTATCGTCGGGATAAAGCAGGGGGCAGTGTTTCGACTACGCTCAACAACCGGGCAGGGAGCAGGGGAAAAAAGAGTTTGAGCCTTGTTTATTTTTCTTCACACAGTTCGGTTTTTTTATGCCCACCTACTTAATAATTAAAAAATAACTCCCTGATGATGTGGGAGTTGTCATTTTGTATTCGGGTAATTTTTTAAAACATTTAGAATGGTGCGATGCCTGCGGTGGGCTGCGCCTACGCCAAACAGATTGCAGCCAAAATAGCAGCGATGACATAAAATACTCCAACCACTTGTAATTCTGACCAGCCAGTGAGTTCTAAATGATGGTGTAAAGGTGCCATTTTGAAAAGGCGCTTGCCTTTGCCATCAGAACCTTTAGTGGCTTTGTAATAACTTACCTGTGCCATTACTGAAAGGGTTTCTACAAAGAAGATACCACTGAGAATGAACAGAGCTACTAAGGTGTTTGTCAATAGGGCTACAGCCGCTAAAGCGCCGCCCAGTGCTAAAGAACCAGTATCTCCCATGAAAACGCAGGCTGGATTACGGTTATGAGCTAAGAAACCTAAGCACCCACCACTTAAAGCAGCACAGAAAACCATCAAGCCAGGTGCTGTAGGTGCGACTAAAGCACCTAATGCCAAAAGTGCGATCGCTACTGTTCCTGCTGCCAAGCCATCAATGCCATCTGTTAAATTAGTCGCATTACTTTCTGCAACTAGCACAAAACCTGCTAAAGGCCAAAATAGGAACCCCAAGGGAAGTGTGAAGCTCACCCAAGGCAAAGCAATATTTGTAATATTGGAAGGTTGATTAAACATCAGCCATAAACAAAACATTGCCGCAAAAGCCACCTGCAAAGCCAGTTTCGTTCCAGGAGATATACCTTTATTTGATTTACGGCGCAGAATTTGCCAATCGTCGAGCCAGCCAATTAATCCGTAGCTGATTGTCAAAGCCGAAACTGCAAGCACCTCTTTAGCAAAGTTAGATAATATACAGGCAATTATCACACCTACAGGGATAAAAAATATACCTCCCATTGTTGGCGTGCCTGCCTTTTTTAGATGGGCTTGGGGGCCATCTTCACGGATTACTTGTCCAGTTTTGAGTGCTTGAAGTAGGGGTATTACCCAATAACCGATGATACCTGAACCCATAGCACACAACAGCAGTGGCAGGGTTAACGACATACTTTGCCAGGGTAGCCTATTGGCCATCAAATCCAATAAAAAGGCTGTTGTAGCTAGCCCTACGGCTAATAAAGAGGCTAGAGCGATTCCAGAAATATTTAAACCTTGCTCAGAAGATAATTTAGCGTCCACAGAAGTTTCCCTTCACTCCACACTTATAAAATTCAATCTCAGCAACTAGGAATACTACTAAGTTCCTAGTACAGCACGGCGGAAATAAACATACCATTTCAAATGGTGCAAAAGCGCAGAATACGATTTTTTGACTTTTGACTTTTAACTGTTGACTTTTAACTATTGACTTCCGCCTTGCAGTAGTTGCCTAAAAAGGCTAATCCTCGGCAATTCCTATATTGTCATCATCATCAAGGTCGTAGCCAATCCCATCTTCTACACCCATTAGGGAGTCTATTTCTTCTTCGTCATCTTGAAAATCCGGTTCGTGAACGTCACGCGCGATGATCCGGCCGTTAATTTGCAACCAGTCCAACAAAGAGGACTCTTGCTTTAAGGGGATGACATCGGCTCGCTGATTACGGGGTACTTCACGTAATGGAGAATTCAACATATCAAGGAGGACAAGAAAAGGTTTACGTAAGTTGACATTTAGAGTCTATCACTTGACACGGATTAATTTAGTTATCTTTTCAACCCTTTAATTAATAAATCCGCATTCAGATAGAAATTTTTTATTTAATAGGCGTATAGCTTACGCAAAGCGTTTATTTAGTAATTTTTATGGCTCTATACATAGGTTATGAATATCTTGTTTATGCTGATGAAAAGGACTGATTTTTGAGGTGACAGGCAATGAGTAAAAAAGCGGCTCTAATGGATGCAATCGCACTTACAAATCGCGGTTTACTGGCGACCCAAGCCCAGAAACAGGTTATCTTAGCAGCGATCGCCAATTTAGAAGATTTTAATCCTACACCCAATCCGGTAGAAGCTAGTAATTTGCTAGATGGTAATTGGCGATTACTATACACCACCAGCAAGGCTCTTTTAAACTTAGATGGTCTACCTTTTTGCAAACTTGGTCAAATCTATCAGTGTATCCGGGTTGATACTGCCAGCGTTTACAACATAGCTGAGATTTATGGCTTACCTTATTTGGAAGGATTAGTCAGCGTTGCTGCTAAATTTGAGCCAGTTTCAGGTCGGCGTGTCCAAGTTAAATTTGAGCGGTCTATTATCGGCTTACAACGTTTAATAGAATACAATTCTCCGGTAACTTTTATCCAACAAATTGAAGAAGGTAGAAAATTTCCCGCAATTGATTTTGTAATCAAGAGTGATAAACAGCAAGGCTGGTTAGATATCACCTATATAGATAACGATCTGCGAATTGGCAGAGGTAATGAGGGAAGTGTGTTTGTCTTAACTAAAACATAAGCTTCTAAAAAATAACTGTTTGCGAACGAAGGTACGCCATAACGCGTGCCTTGTCAAGTATTATCTAATACAATTTTCAATCTTGGGAGTGGGTGAGGGGGAGCAGAAGGAGAATAATTAATAACCAATGCTCAACGCCCAATTCAGACAAATAACTTAACAAAGACTCTTGCTGCTACCTTCAGGTTGTAGAGTGAAATCAATTAGCCCTCTAGATTGGCGATTGATAACTAAAAGGGAAAATAATCATGGTTCAACGTGGTTCTAAAGTACGTATTCTCCGCCCTGAATCCTACTGGTTTCAGGATCTAGGAACTGTGGCTTCCATTGACCAAAGCGGCATCAAATACCCTGTAATTGTCCGCTTTGAAAAGGTCAATTACTCTGGTATCAATACCAACAACTTTGCCCAGGATGAATTAGTCGAGGTTGAAGCACCAAAGGCTAAAGCACCTAAAAAATAGCAGCAAAGCTACAAGGGGCTTGTTTGATGCGATGATGAAGGGTAGTCTGAAGTCTGAAGTCTGAAAATTTCAGTTCATTCATCTTTTACCCAAGCCTACCCTAATCTATGAGAAGCCGCCCTGAGGGTATTTACGGTTTCTCTTGGCTAGTAATGCGAGCTATCTACGGCTGTATAAGTTACTACTCCATCTCTTCTTTATTGAAGCCTCAAGTACATCAAAAATTGCTTGCTTAATCAGTTTGAATGCCAGAACTGCCTGAAGTTGAAACGGTCCGAAGGGGCCTAAATCAATTGACCCTTAACCAAGAAATTACGGGTGGAGATGTGTTGCTTGATCGCACCATCGCCTACCCGTTTTCTGTTGGTGAGTTTGTTGATGGAATTAAAGAGAATGCGTACCCCGGAGGGGTTGGCGCAGCCATCGCTACTTGGCATCGTCGTGGTAAATATCTTCTTGCCGAACTCTCTTCTACAGGTTGGCTAGGGGTTCATCTGCGAATGACCGGTCAACTACTATGGCTGCATCGAGATGAACCATTACATAAGCACACGCGGGTTAGATTATTCTTTGGGGATCAGCAGGAATTACGCTTTGTTGATCAGCGTACCTTCGGGAAAATGTGGTGGGTTCCGCCTGGTGTCGCTGTAGAAAGTATCATAACTGGTTTAGCAACACTGGCAGCAGATCCATTTTCACCCGAATTCACTGTTGAATATCTAGCTCTCAAACTTCAAAACCGTCGCCGTCCGATTAAGACTGCACTACTGGATCAATCGGTAGTGGCGGGATTAGGTAACATTTATGCCGATGAAGCCCTGTTTATGAGTGGAATTTTACCTCAAACCTTATGTATAGATTTGCAGCTAAAGCAAATTGAACGTTTGCGAACAGCCATAATTCAAGTTTTAGAAACCAGCATTGAGGCTGGCGGCACGACTTTTAGTAATTTCTTAAGTGTTAAAGGTGTCAATGGCAATTATGGTGGTATTGCCTGGGTTTATAACCGCGCTGGAGAACCCTGTCGAGTTTGTGGCACTCCAATTATGCGGATTAGGTTAACTGGGCGATCTAGTCACTTTTGCCCCCAGTGTCAAACAAACGGTATGGGGAGTTAGGAGTTGGGAGAGACGCGATTAATCGCGTCTGTACAGGAGTTGGGAGTTTTACCTCGGAAGTCTTTTAAAATGCGGATAAGTCTAATCTAGAAATTTGAGAGGGGAATTCATGGCAGTCAAAAAAGGAGATATGGTTCGCGCTATCCGCGAGAAACTGGAAAACAGTATAGAAGCAAAAGCTAGTGATACTCGCTTTCCTTCTTATTTGTTTGATAGCAAGGGCGAAATTGTAGATGTCAAAGGTGATTACGCCCTTGTTAAGTTCGGGAAAGTACCAACGCCAAATGTTTGGTTACGTGTAGATCAGCTTGAAGAGTTTAAATAATAAGAAGAATTCAGGAGTGAGAATGAATCGGCGGGGATTTAGCGCATAGATTTGGTATGATGTTTCACCTTTGGGCCCAATCTGTGCGTAGAAGTATTGAGCGATCGCAGGAAATTTTGGCTGAGTAGATCCTCCAAAATCTCCCTTAAATCCAAAATCCCCCTTTTTAAGGGGGACTTTAACTCAGTTACCCCTTTTTTAACCTAGTTTGGGGGTTCCTAGTTTGGGGGTTTAAGTTGCATAGCTTTTATCAAGCAGCGCGAAAGCAAGCCTAAATCTAAATCCCCCTTACAAAATGTAATTGCTTTCCTCTCTACAAGACGCTTTGCGAATGTAGCAGGGCATAGCAAGAGTGCGAATTGCGAATTGTTTTAAGGGGGTTAGGTTTCGCGTTAACGGCGGTAATCCTCATCTGCAGGGTCGCCGTAGGGATCTTCACTGGCTGGACGGACGTTACCAAATTCCCCTTGGTCTGCGGGGTCGCCGTAGGGGTCTTCACTGGCTGGACGTACATTACCGTAAGACGCTATATCTCCGGGGTCACCATAGGGGTCTTGGCTAGCTGGAATCACGTTGCCGTAAGACGATATATCTGCGGGGTCGCCGTAGGGATCTTGACTGGCTGGAATCACGTTGCCATAGGATGCCGGGTCTGCGGGGTCGCCGTAGGGGTCTTCACTGGCTGGACGGACATTGCGATCGCGGTATTCAGCATCTTCAGATTTATCGCTGTTTCCTCCAAAGAAGAGATCCTTCGCCTTTCGCAAAAAGTCATCTACCATAATCTGTCTCCTGATTTAAATTAGTGTTTCCGACGTGCGCGATCGGCGTTATCCTCCGGGAAACCCGCTTTCTTATTTACACACGCTTTGCTATCTAGAGCGCTGGAGCTGCGGATGAGGTTATGCCACTTAGATCGCGACCTGTAGAACTCCTGTTATAGCCTTGGAATTGGCGATATTGTTGTGCTTCAGATTCCGGTACTCGAATTCCTTCTGATGGTGGAGTTACCCAATGAGCGCGATGTTCAGCATCACGGTAGTATACACGCCCGTTCTTAGAAAGATAGTATTTACCTTGCGCTCCTTCTTGTGAAGCATTCTTATGTTGGTTGTACATGTAGTAAAGTGCCGCAGCTCCTGCCAAAAGTGCCACTTTTTGCCCCGTACCCAATCCCTTCTTAGCTTCGGTTTGGCGATCACTAACTGTTCTACCAGCACTATCATCAACTGGTGGTGGTACTGAAGCGTTTCGGGAACCACCTCCGCAGCTACTCAGCAAGGGTACGGTTAGCAATGCCGAAAGCAGCACTGCAAATAGACGCGAAACTATTTTACGTTCTTTATATATTGTGTTCATCGGATTTCATCATCACCTGTATTTGCTAAAAGCTTTGCTGTTGCAAAAACAAAGTTGAAATTCCTGTTATTTCGCGTGGAATTGAAAAAACATCTACAACTCAATTTACAACTGCACAGCTACAGCGTTTCACTGTTATAATCAGCGATTTTCTCTAGTATTCCATCCTGCCTTTGAGAGAAACTGCATTCATCCTAAGGAAATATATTGTTGATTTTTTAATTAATCAATTTAGCCCAAACGCGGAAATATTCAGCAATTTCTCGGTTATTTTTTTGGGTTAAATAAATTAAAAAGATACAGTTACTATGATGATCTTTGCCAAAAAATACACTCAATATGACATCACAAAATACAGCCCAGACTAGAACTCGTCTCCTTTTGGCTTTGTGGGATTTGGGAGGAACGCAGCAGGAAGTTAAAAAAGGTCAACTCACTAAGCGAATTGTAGCCAAAAGCCAGAAGGTAGCAGATTATCAGGGTTCATTTGAAGAATTGCAGAATCAGGGTGCGATCGCAATCTCCAAAAAAGGATACTCTCTGACATCTGGCAAGGGTTTAGAGGTGTTGGGTGAGGGTTTGAGAAGTTCTGATTTTAAATTTGAAGGGACGATTGTCGGTACTTGGGCGGCGAATGCGTTGGTGAAGTGGATTAGTCAGATTGATGTTGCCGTAGTTGGTGCAGATGTACCAGTTAATGGGGTTAAAGGTGCGTTAGCGCAGCTTTCCCAAGGAATCGCTTCTTATGACAAGTTTAAGTCGGTGGCGTTGGAAGTCTACGACAAGCTGAACTATGAGTACAACTTTAATCATCTAGTGCCAATTTATCGCATTAGGAGAGCAATAGGCGATCGCGTGAGTCGTACAGAGTTTAATGATTGGCTGCTAGAAATGCAAGGCAACGACATTTTGCAACTACAAGGCGGAACTGTAGAAGATAATGCAAGCGACAAAATAGAAGATTCTATTACTACAGAACTCAATGGATTACGCTGTTACTCAAAACGTCTGAAACCTTAAATTTTTTCAAATATTTACTTATAAACCTCACATTTCTATGATTAATAGTACATCTGACATTGACAAATTAATTCAGAAGCAAAACCCATTTGCAGGGCATCTTATTGTTAAACCGCAACAAATATGGGGAAAAAGTTTTCCTGATGTACCTTCAATTAATGCTCATGCCTCTCATGCAGTGTTTGATGCTCTTGACAAAAAATTCCTCCTCATCTTCTATACCCATTTGATGAAAATAAGCTTAGGCAACAAGGTAAAGAAAGACCTACTGTTAGATCAATTTTAAAATGGTGTGCAGATAATTTTAGTTTGATTGAACCGCATCATCCGGTTGAACCGCATTTTAAGGCAGCGATAGTCAATATTGATTCTACTATACATTTACTCATAGAAGATGAAGTAGCAATTGCTGCTGCTCTGAAGGTAGCATTCGTTAGTTTAGCTAGAGACACAATAGAAATAGAAGAAGTGAAAGTTGAAAGGGTCGAGGAAATTTTAGCCAATAAAGCAGATCAAGGATATCTTAATTTCAGAATTGTTGGTAATAATGGAAAAGTCAAGATAGGAGTAGTTGTTATTCAACAATCTGGTGGAAAATTTATAGGTGCAGCATTGAAAAGACTAATTGAATACGAAAAGTTTAACCTGACTCGTGGTTGCTTAGTTCGTTCAAAGAAAATTAATCCGGGAGCTTCAGTACCTCAAGAATGCTTGAAAATTCTTTTAAAAGAACGAGGTGGAGAATGGGTACGCTTACAAAGTGAAGATATTAAACCTCTTTTAGCCATCTCATCTGTTTACTATAACTGGAGAAATTACGAATTAACAGAAGAACAAATTTTTGACTTTATTAAACAGAAGCAACTAGCAATCAACAATCCTTTGATTCGGGAAATCCTCAGCGATCCTTCTGGGCAATAACATACAAATTTAACTGATGATGGATTACCTACCTATTAGTATTCCTTAAAGTCTTGCTACCGCCGATTACGTCGAACTAAATCTATAGCTAGCTATAAATGAATCAGCAGTTTTCAATTCCAACAGCGCTGTGTCTACTCGTCCCTGATATTGAAGCCTTAATACAGGGGCGAACAATTGCAGCTTTACCCAGGATGTTTATTCGTCCTGGGCAGAGATTTGCACTTTATCCTACTGATGCTTCAGTTTCAATTAAAGCTTGGGCTAAATGTGAACTTTGCCAAATTTTAGACGAGACTAAGCCATTAGATATTTTATCTAAGTTAACAATATGGACACAAAAAGTATTAAAGGAAATACTACAAAAACAGCAGTATCTTTTCCTGGCTTACTTGCGCGTCTATCACTTACCTCAGTTACAAGAAATATCAGTCAATCCCAATATTCAGGAAAAGCTAGGAAAATTTCTTATTTTACCTAATTCTCTAACGGTTTCTGAAGCAAACCCAATATTAAACGATCGCACCTTCGCCCAACGCAAGCATCAACTAGAAAATCGACAACCACCACTACATCCTGAATTAGAAGAATTGCAGAGTGCGATCGCATCCCTAACCATTAGCCAACCAGCAGCGAAACAATTAGACGACGACATCAAAGTATTTTTGGGTTGGAGTAGTGACAAGCTAATTAAGCAACCCGATCCAAATTTAGCTTGGATAAATGATATTGCAAAATTGGGCGATCGCAGCATAGAAAAAGATGAGGGTAAAAGCAACTATCAAGCTGGTACAGATTTTGAAATCATCGCACGCCGTAGCCTTGATTTTTTAGGATTCAAAGTTGAAGAAAACTACAAAGGCGGTGCAGGTGGCTTGGACTTATTTTGCTCACAACCTTATCCTCTTGTTTGCGAATGTAAAGCAGGAAAAACCATTCCTGATCGTGCAGTAGAAGAATTAGATAGGATTGGTAGAAGGCATTTAAAAGAAAATTATCTTCAAGCTGTAAGATTAATTATTGGCCCAGGTAAACCGACTAAAAATTTGAAAGAATCTGCTGAGATATCTAAAATTAGTATTATAAATGTAATGACTCTACAAAAACTAGTTGAATTCAAAGCAAAATATCCAGGTGCTATTAACTTAGTAGAATTACAGCAATATCTAGAACCTGGGCAAATTGATTATAAAATTGGTGAATATATTGATAAAGCTGAGAGAGAAATTAAATTGCGATCGCAGATTATCATAGCAGTCAAAGAACTTTCTGAACAAGACAACGAAACTGCAAAAATTACACATCCGAGTTTCACAGTTACAGAAATTCGTGTTCATTACAATGCTACTCATAATCCCCGGCTAAATGATGAAGTCGTTCACGATTTACTAATTGAACTTTCTTCACTCTTAACAGGCTATTTAGGACGAATAAAAAGTAGCGATTGGAATAGCGATCGCTTTTACTTTCTCCGTGATTTACCTATTAACTAAAGATAGTACAATATATCTCTTTTCTTCCCTCTGCGTTCTCTGCGCCTTGGCGGTTCGTTTCAAAATATCAATTTCAAAAAATAACTGTCCCCTATTGTTAAACATACCCTGAATCATATTGTGCCAGTTGTTCCCGTTTCATTTAGACAGAATACACAATGTCTACTATTTGGGTATTTTTCAAGGGCTTTTTTATGAGCTTGCATTTTATCTACATCAATTAAGTAATCACTACTATCTGGCTCCACAGCAATATACCAGCCGTAGTGTTCCTGTTCCTTAATCAAATCGGGACGCACATGCTCAAAAATTGCCCGACAACGCCGATAAAATACTTCATCTTCAGCTTTGCGTCTAGCAAGTTCTTCTGGTGGTAAAGTGCGTTCTGGAAAAATTCTACCCCGACGTGCAGGTTGTTTTGCAGTTGATTCAGTCATAGCATTAATCCTACTTATTGATGCTGCCTTAACTTTATTTTATAGAAAGCAATAACGAGCGATCGCGCAGCCCGCCCCAATCACTAGCATTCTCATGCAGAGTATAGGAACGAGGAATTTGTAATTAAGAGGATGTTTTAAAAGTCTTCTTAATTACGAATTACGAATTAATATAGTGAAGCATCCTAGACGGAAGATATATCTTCTATCTAGGATGCTTCACAATAAATAATTGTTGCTGATACAACAATTATGGACAAAATATGATATGATGACTAGAGCTATCAGCTAGCAGAAACGGTCAAACTATCGGGTTTGTGAAAATCACCTTGCAAAACCACACCTCGCTGATTGGCATAGATATGACGCAAAATCTTGTAAATTGCCTCAACTTGATCTGATGCGCCTGCTTTGTTGGCGAGTTCGTCAAGAGAAAGGGGAGTTTTTTCTTTTTGTAGCACTGCTACCACTCGTGTTTGTAAATCAAGAATGGAAGCAGCAGCTTTTTTGCCAGCTTCTACACCTGGTTGATGATAGGCGTTGACGTTGACCAAACTACCATATAAACCAACAGCACGCTCATACAAAGCAATTAATGCCCCTACAGTTCGAGGGTTAACTTGGGGAATCGTGACTGTAATCGAATCGCGGTGATTTTCATAAAGCGCTTGTCGGGTTCCTTGGAGAAAACCGGAAAGATAATCGCCTGATGTAACTCCTGGATCTATTTCAGTCGATGGGCCTTGACGATCTTCCAACACTTCTATGAAAGTAGCAAAGAAATTCGCTACCCCCTCACGTAACTGCTGGACGTAAGCGTGTTGATCTGTTGAGCCTTTGTTGCCATAAACGGCGATGCCTTGATGAACAACGTTGCCGTTTAAGTCTTTTTCCTTGCCCAAGGATTCCATTACCAGCTGTTGCAAATAGCGACTGAATAAAAATAAGCTGTCCTTGTAAGGTAGGACAACCATATCTTTTTCGCCCTTTCCGTTACCAGCAAAGTACCAAGACAAAGCAAGCAAGGCTGCGGGGTTATTTTTCACATCTGGGACGCGGGTAGCGTCATCCATTTCTTTTGCGCCATCTAGCATAGCGCTAACATCAATGCCTTGTAATGCGGCTGGTACTAGCCCCACAGCAGACATTTCTGAGGTGCGTCCTCCTACCCAGTCATACATAGGAAATCTGGCCAGCCAACCTTCGTCTTTGGCCAGTTTATCGAGGTTGCTATCAACGCTAGTAATTGCTACCGCATATTGAGCAAACTCCAAATTGTGTCCGGCGTAGGCTTTTTTAACTTCAATCATGCCGTTACGAGGTTCCGGCGTTCCCCCAGATTTGGAGATCACCAAAACCAAAGTGCTAGCGAGGCTATTTCGCAGATGATTGAGAACGCGATCAATACCTGCCGGATCGTTGTTGTCGATAAAGTGGATTTTCAGGGGCGGGAAATCAGGAGCAAGGGCTTCTGCGACGAATTGGGGGCCGAGGGCGGAACCACCAATGCCAATGGAGATAATATCCGTAAAGCGGCTTGCTCTGGGAGGATGAATAGCACCTGTTTGGACTTTTTCTGCAAATGCTTCGATTTGTTCTAGGGTTTGGACAATTTCTTGTGTAAGTTCTGGAGTTGGCGCTAAATCAGGATTTCGCAGCCAGTAGTGTCCAACCATGCGATTCTCGTCAGGATTTGCGATCGCACCCTTCTCCAGTTCAGCCATATCCGCAAACGCCTTGTCAAACTTCGGCTGCAACGATTCTACAAAAGCATCGTCGAACCGCATTCGACTTATGTCTAAGTAAAGTCCTAATCCCTCGTGGAAATATAACCAGTTTTGGTATCTTTGCCAAAGTGCCCTAGCATCCATAGGGAAATCTCAAATAAAGTGTTTTTCAAAACCAGTTTAATGTAAGGTTATAGCGATCCCTGCCTAGCCTTATACAGTTTACAGTTTTAAGTGTTCCCTTGACTCTTGACTTTAAACATCTGGCATAGGGATGACACGCAGAAATTTCACAATTTCACCCCTGATTTCTATACCAATCAAGTAATTATCGAGGGTAAAGCGGTAAAAAATGCCTTCATTATCAAGCTGTCGCAGTTCTTTTAAATCGCTCAACTGCCACTTTTGGGCTAACTCAGTAAATACAAAATCATACACCCGCTCATAGGCAGCAGGTTCTAAATTCTTCAGGTCTAGTAAAAAAGACCTTGCATAGCGCATTTCCAGACTCACTAGGCGTTACCTTAACCAAAACTTGAGGGGCCAGAAAAGAAAGCGCTGCTGAATCAGAAAAACATCAACAATCTTACCGCTTCTTCATGGGTTAAGATATCCCACGGTTGCTGCGATCGCTTGACTTGTTGTATCGCTTTGAGCATATAAAAGTCATAATGTAAAGCTTCGAGAACATCCCAAATGTCTTGCAAATCGTCATCACCTAACTGCTCGATTAAGTGATGCATTCTCAGTCGCAGCAAATTCATACATCAATTATTCCTTACTGGAAACACCAACAATAAATAGTATTCCCAAAAATTAGCTCTGCTCAAGCTACGCTAAAATTTATTCGCTTAGGGAGTGGAAAGTAGGGAGTAGAGAGTAGGGGGACAAGGAAAATAACTATTCTCCATTCTCCATTCCCCATTCCCCATTCCCCATACTTCGACTGCGCTCAGTACAAGTTCCCCATTCCCCATTCCAAAACATGGTTGACTATCTCATTTTCTTAGCAATTTCCACAGCACTTTTTGCTCTATTCGCATTAGGACTCAATTTACAGTGGGGCTTTACGGGATTAATTAACTTTGGTCATATTGCTTTCATGACCCTGGGAGCATATACAACCGTATTGTTAAGCTTAAAGGGCGTACCCCTACAGATATCGGCAGTAGCTGGGGCAATTGTTGCCGCCTTGTTGGGTTTAATAATTGGTTTTGTAACTCTACGCTTACGGGAAGATTATCTAGGAATTGTCACCATTGGTACGGGCGAATTAATTCGTTTGGTGGTAAATAACCAGGAATTACCTGTAGGTGACACCTGGACTTCTGGATCGTTTGGTGTGCAAAGTTATCCTATACCCCTATCCACAGAGCCGAATTTGTTTGTCAAATTTGTGATGATTGGGCTTTTGACACTGCTGGCTGCTGCAACTTTCTTTACCTTGTGGCGATGGATTCGCACCACCCAAATATCTCGGACTACTGATTTAGGTAAAAGGACAACTAGCAAACAAGAATTTATATCGCGTTTAGGTGTGGGAATTGTGTTAGCCATTTTGGCAGCAGCGATTTATATTTCTGGGGTAATCGGACTGTATAATTACAACCCAAAAGCGGGTTTAATGCTAGTGTTGTTGCTAGTTTTAGCATTTGTATACTGGCGCTTAGAAATTTTGGTGCGATCGCCTTGGGGTAGAATTCTCAAAGCCATCCGTGAAGATGAAGAAATTCCCAAGGCGCTGGGAAAAAATGTCTTTTGGTATAAATTACAATCTCTCATGTTAGGAGGTGCGATCGCAGGTATCGCTGGTGCTTTCTTTGCTTGGCAACTTAGCGCTATTTACCCTGATAATTTCCAACCGCAGATTACCTTTGACACTTGGATTATGGTGATTTTAGGCGGTTCTGGTAATAACGTTGGCACAATTTTAGGTGCAGTAATTTTCTTTGCTTACGATGCACTGACGCGGGAAGTCTTACCCAGAATCGTCCCCCTTGATGAAGCCCGTTTGGGTGCATTTCGGATTATGGTAATCGGACTAATTTTGATGATACTGATGATTTGGCGACCTCAAGGTATTCTAGGGAAAAAGGAGGAACTTACTCTTGGTAAATAATCAGTCATCACCACTTCCCCTTTTGGTAGCCACTGGACTTTCTAAAAGCTTTGGTGGTGTCAAAGCAGTTAATGAGGCGAAAATTGAAGTTGCCAAAGGCAGCATTACGGGCTTAATTGGCCCCAATGGTGCTGGTAAAACTACTTTATTTAACTTACTTTCAAATTTCATTCGCCCAGATAAAGGACGAGTGATTTTTGACGGCGAACCGATTCACAACTTGCAACCATATCAAATTGCCCAACAGGGAGTAATCCGCACTTTTCAGGTTGCAAGGACTCTCTCGCGGTTGTCGGTGTTAGAAAATATGCTGCTGGCGGCGCAAAAACAAACTGGTGAAAATTTTTGGCTCTTGCAGTTGCAACCGCACGTTGTAGCTAAGGAAGAAAAGCAACTGCAAGAGCGAGCAATGTTTCTATTAGAATCAGTGGGTTTAGCAAAAAAAGCACACGATTATGCTGGTGGCTTGTCTGGTGGACAACGCAAGCTACTAGAAATGGGACGGGCGTTGATGACTAATCCCAAGTTAATTTTGTTGGATGAACCTGCTGCTGGTGTGAATCCGAGATTAATTGATGATATTTGCGATCGCATTATCACTTGGAACCGTGAAGATGGGATGACCTTTTTGATTATTGAACACAATATGGATGTAATTATGTCCTTGTGCGATCGCGTTTGGGTACTTGCCGAAGGACAAAATTTGGCTGACGGTACGCCAGCAGAAATTCAAACTAATCCCAAAGTTCTAGAAGCTTATTTGGGAAAATAGAGTGCGATTAGTTTTCTGTTCCAAACTCTCCCTGTGTGGGAGAGAGGCTTTTATTCTTATTCTGATTCGCTAGTAGGAAATGGTTTGAGGCTTAGGTTTGAGAGAAAGTCGCACCCAGCGTCAAATATTCGGAAATTTGGCTCGTGTTAAAATCGAATTGAATATTGTAGTTAATTGATGATATTTGCGATCGCATTATCATTTAGAACCGTCCTAAATATGAGAAAGCTGGAGGCATAGCATTATGGTAATCACTCCTAATACCGCATCTCAGGTCATCTACCTCGAAAGCGACGGACAACCAATGGCGGATAATACCAAGCAATTTCGCTGGATAGTAACTATTAAAGAAAATTTAGAAATTTTTTTTATATCGCAATCAGATGTATTCATCGCTGGAGATTTATTTTGGTATCCAGTTGAAGGCAATCCTAACATCAAACAAGCACCTGATATTCTGGTAGTGTTTGGTAGACCCAAGGGAGATAGGGGTTCTTACAAGCAATTTGAAGAAGATAACATTCCGCCACAGGTGGTGTTTGAAATATTATCTCCTGGTAATACAACTAAAGAAATGGCAAAGAAACTCCTGTTTTATCAACGCTATGGAGTTGAAGAATATTACATTTACGAGCCAGACCGAAATGAATTAACAGGTTTTCTGCGCTCAGAAGATTGGTTGCAAGAAATTAACCAGATTTACGGATGGATAAGTCCCCGTTTGGGAATCCGCTTTGAACTCACCCCACAAACTTTAGAAATATATCGCCTTGATGGATATAAATTTCTTACACCTGTTGAGCTTGACCAAATACGTATACAAGAACGTCAACGTGCTGAACAAGAACGTCAAGCTAAAGAAGCAGCTCTCCAACAACTCGACGAAGAACGCCAACGATATCAAGATTTATTGACACGACTGCAAGAACGGGGAATTAACCCAGAACAACTCTTGTAAAATATCTTTCATATTTATGTAATACGCCAATAAACCCCATTCTCTCGCTGCATTAAATGGCAAGCAATCAACTCTCGGCGCAAGGTGGCGCAGTCAGGATGGTAGCGTTTAAGAATGTCATTTACTAAGCGTTCAGGGTAGTTGACTCCTACATCAAACTGGTTTAACAACCACTTGAGAATAACTAACCGCTTTTTGCGACTAGCGGGGATTTCCTTAAGGGTTTCGCCCTCGAAATAGTTTTTCAACACTTTGCTTTCCCAAGCCTTGGTATCCACATCCTCAATCAAGGATGCTATTTTCTCAGGTGTGAAAATTTCCTTGCTAATGCTTTGCAAAGCCTCACTATCCAATTGATATAGACGGCTATTACCTTCAGGACGCATTGTCACCAAATTTAGCTCTTTAAGTTTTACTAAATGATGCGATACCGTCGGTTCCTTGAGTTGCAGTAGCACCGCCAATTCTTCGACGCTGCACTCCTGATTCGCCAAAATACCTACAATCTTCAATCGGCTATCATCCGCTAATGCCTTGAAAAAGCGCAATAAAATATTAAATTGCTCTGGTTGCATAACTAACTTCTAATTAGATATATATCTAATTAGAAGTATATCTAATTGAAAAGCTCAGATCAATGAGTAGAGGATCTTACTTGTTGTTAAATTTAACTAAACTGTTCCTCTGCATCAAGGTTAAATAACATTTGTAGAGTTTGCATACACCGGCGTCTAGCTTCCACATCTTGCTGCGATCGCAATTGCACCATCGGGTCATGTAAAATTTTATTGACAATTCCCCGTGTTAATGCTTCAATTACCTCTTGATGTTTTTCAGCGAATTCCGAACCCAATCTCGACAAAGCTTTTTCTAATTCTTGTTCGCGGATGGTTTCAACTTTATTTCGCAGACAGCTAATAGTAGTCACAGTTTCCAGAGAGCGCCACCAAATATCAAAGGCTTCTACTTCTTCTTCTAAGAGTCTTTCTGCTTCCTGTGCAATCTTGCGGCGGCTTTCGTAGTTTTGCGCTACTACTGCCTTCAAATCATCTACATTAAACGCTTGCACATTTTGCAATTCATTTACATCTGCATGAACATTACGCGGCACAGAAATATCAAATAACATTAAAGAGCGCTGAACTTCTAAAACCATTTCCAATTTGGCACGGTCAAGGATTGGCTCTGTCGCCGAAGTACTTGTAAACACTAAATCGCTATTAGCAATTAAGCTCATCATTTCCGATAGCGGATGAATTTCGAGCGGCTGTTGAGGGAACTGCTTTGTTAATTCTAGGGCGCGATCGCGTGAGCGATTTACAATACTAATTTGTACAGCACCTTTAGAAATCAGGTGTTGCACTAACAGCCGCGACATTTTACCAGCGCCCAAAATTACCACTCGGCAAGCTGCTAAATTTGCCACTTTTATCTGCGCTAACTCTACAGCAGCCGAACTGATAGAGACAGCGCCAGTACCAATACTAGTTTCAGTGCGAACCCGCTTTCCAGCTGTCAGCGCTTGTTTAAATAATCGATTCAAAATGGTTTTTATACCGTTATATTGCTGTCCCAGTTTGTGAGTAGTTTTCACCTGAGCCAGAATTTGACCTTCTCCGAGTACCAGACTATCTAAACCACCTGCTACGCGCATAACGTGCATCACTGCATCATCATGTAGCAGCATAAATAAATGTTGTCGCAGAGAAAGCACGGGTAATTTACTGTATTCTGCAAGAAACTGCGTTACTTCTCGGATACCTTGGTCTGCTTCACTGGCAACAATGTAAATTTCCAGGCGGTTACAAGTGCTAAGAATTGCAACTTCATCAATATGTGGATAGTTGGTCAGATGAGCGATCGCACTTTCAATTTGTGGTTCTGGAATGCTCAGTTTTTCCCGGACTTCTACTGGGGCTGTTTTATGGCTTAACCCCACCACTGCTATATTCATTTGCTAAATCGTAGTTACTAGTTGGTAGTTGAGAATAGGGCATTAAGTGAGAATAGGGAATGGGGAATTTTTGTTTATTGGTTGGTAGTTATCCCCAGCAATAAACAACTATTAATCACTAACTACTAACTACTAACTACTGTAAGGGTAAAGCATTTGGGGGAATCTTTTTCAATTTTAGAAAAAGATTTATTTCTAAATACTTTGCCCCTACTTCTACCATTCCCCATTCCCTAAAAATTAGTTCAGTTGGAGAGTTTTGGTTTCACCAAACATGTGAATTGTATCAACAAATCGAGCAGTTTTCGATTGGTTAGAAATTACCAAGCTTTGAGTTCTAGCTCCACCGTTGAAGAAACGTACACCTTGCATGAGATTACCACTGGTAATGCCGCTAGCAGCGAACAGAACAGTTTGACCAGATGCCAATTCATGAGCATCATAAACCTTATCGGGGTCATTGATATTCATAGACTTTAAACGATCAATGTTAGCTTCTCTGCTTTCTCCGATCAGACCTGTTTTTACTATTGCTGGATCGTAAATCAGTTGACCTTGGAAGTGTCCGCCCAAAGCACGCATTGCTGCTGCCGAGATTACACCTTCAGGAGCCGCACCGATACCCATCAGCGCGTGGATATTAGTTCCAGCAAAACCACAGCTTATAGCTGCACCTACATCACCGTCAGAAATTAGTTGTACTCTCGCTCCAGCCTCACGGATTTCTTTAATTAAATCGTTGTGGCGTTCGCGCTTCATGACTACGATCACAAGTTCTTCAATCGAGCGCTCTAGACACTCAGCGAGAATCTTGAGGTTTTCTGTTGCTGACTTGTTGATGTCTACCTTGCCTTTAGCTGCGGGAGGTGCTGCTAACTTCTTCATATAAAAGTCAGGAGCAGCAAATAATCCACCCTTTTCAGAAATTGCCAAAACAGCCATCGAACCAGGTTGTCCATAAGCTACCAAGTTCGTACCTTCACAGGGGTCAACGGCGATGTCAATTTCGATTAATTCATCAGGGTTACAGAGAGCTTCGGCATTTGGTTGGGTACAGATACCAACTTCTTCCCCGATGTATAACATAGGCGCGTCGTCACGTTCACCTTCTCCAATCACAATGCGACCACGCATATAGATTTTATTCATCCGCTCCCGCATAGCTTCCACAGCTACCTGGTCAGCAGTGTTTTTTTCGCCTTTACCCATCCACTTTGCGGATGCGATCGCCGCTTGCTCTACTACTTCAATAATCTCTAACCCAAGTGTATTTTCCACAGAGTCTGCCCTCTCAACTGCTTGAATTTCTGCCGCTTTATCTGGCTATTTCAGTCTTCAAGTCTACCAAAGGGCGGATACACCTGGAAGAAAGTTAAGTTTTACTGCTAACTCGTTAGAAAAGTGCCAGTTAACACATCCTTCTTTTTCACCCCTAACTATTCCAGTATAAAGCGTGTTCAAAAGCAACTAAGTTAAGCAGCACCGCAACGCAAAAGTCAAAAGTCAAAAGTCACGCATAATTGTATTCCAAGCTCTTGCGCTATGTGAAATGGTATGTTTATTTTTGCGCTTCCTCTACTAGGTCAAATGGGTAGCAGTGTATATCTAAAACATTGCTTTTCTTCAGTGTTTCTCGTTAGGTATAAAATAATAAACAAAAAAATTTGGTGAATTTACTAAAAACTAAAAAACGAGGCGTTCAGTAAAAAGCTTATCAAACAAGAGGTTAATCATGTTTATCGACTACATCACACTCATGTTGATTAATATGGTAGCTGGGCTATTTCTACTGGCTGATTATGTATATCGTGGTATAGATAGTTCTAATCAGAGACAGTGGATTCCTGGGTTCGGAATTACTGGGGCTATAGCCTTAACAACTGGTTTACACATGAGCTTCACCTGGCCAGTAATGGGTAGCTTTAATATTGCCTTCGGTGAGACAAGTGTCTTATTTGGAATCTTGTTTGTTGCGGCTGCGGTTTCTCTTGCTCAAGGTTGGGATTTGTTGACAATAGCAGTTTACGGTTTCTTTGCTGGTGCTGTTGCGATCGTAGTCGGTATCCGCATCATCAACTTGAATTTGACAAAGCAACCGCTTTTATCGGGAATTGGCTTTATTTTAACTGGATTAGGTGGTATTTTGGCAGCACCAACTCTTTATTGGAAAAGCAACCGAACTTGGCGACTAATTGGCGTAGCAGTGCTAATAATAGCCGCTCTAATTTGGGCATTAACTGGATATTTGTCTTACTGGAATCATTTAGAGGGTTTCCAAAAGTGGGTTCCAGCCCCGATGCGGCAGTAATCAATGCCAGCAATGATCTAGGCTAGAGATATAGTTAAAACCTTGCTTAATATAAATATGCTGGACTTTCTCAATCCCCTTTTAAATCGCCATCCAGAGCGAGTTAAAGCCAACGTTGAACTTTATACGTGGCAAACTTGTCCCTACTGCATTCGTGCCAAAATACTGCTGTGGTGGAAAGGTGTAAATTTTACCGAATATAAAATTGATGGCAACGAAGCAGCCAGAGCTAAAATGGCAGAACGCGCTAACGGACGCCGCACTGTACCGCAAATTTTTATCAATAACCAGCACATTGGCGGCTGTGATGATCTTTATCAGCTAGACACACAAAGTCAACTCGATCCTCTTTTAGCCCAAGCCACTATTTAGAAATTAAATCAACCTCTAGCGGCTAGCTTGCTAGCCGCTAAATTTAAGAATCTTGATTTATTTAGCTCCAGACTTCTAGTTTGCGGGCTATATGCCAATACAGTTCAAATCAGCCCAAAACCCTGATGTAGAGACGTGATTTATCACGTTTTGAAAGACCAATTATCTACACCAATAACCCTGAATCCAAATGTATTGGGCTATATGCTGTTTATTCATTGTTCGATAGGCGAGACGCCTGTCATAGAAAATGTATTAAATTTTCAAATTCTTATATTGATAAGTATATGCTAACTGACCACACAGAATATCTTATACATAAAAAATGGATGAGTTCTGCTTTAGAATTAGCAAAAGTAGCAGGTGATGCAGGTGAAGTCCCTGTAGGTGCTGTTATCATTGATTCAACAGGCAAATTGCTAGCACAAGGAGAAAATAGAAAAGAGCGTGACAAAGACCCTACCGCTCATGCGGAAATTCTCGCCCTCAAAAGAGCTGCAACAATTTTACAAAATTGGCATCTTAATGAATGCACCCTGTACGTAACTCTTGAACCTTGCCCAATGTGTGCAGGTGCGCTCGTCCAAGCGCGTCTAGGACTACTTGTATATGGAGTAGACGATACCAAAACTGGCGCAATTCGTACAGTTATTAACATACCCGATAGTGCTGCTTCTAATCACCGCTTACAGGTAATCGGAGGCGTTCTAGAGTCAGCTTGTCGTGAGCAATTACAGGCTTGGTTTGCTACTAAGCGGCATGGTAGAAACTAACGGACAGAGGTAAAACTGTCCATCTAGTACCAGACAAGCCACGCAAGAGAACCTACGGTGTAACTAATCAGACTTTTCGTTAAATTTTACCCGTCAATCAGCTGCATCCGTCATGATGGAATTTTACTCTTCATCCGATACCTGCCAGAAGACACCAGCAAATCATCAGGTGGCTGGTATGACCTCAAGGGTTTCTCCTTGGTTAAGTCCTCTGGCATATTTATTAGGGCGTCAGTGCCTATTACCATTATTCTTTGGGCAAATTAGCATAACCGGACAAAAAAATATCCCTACAACTGGGCCCGTGATATTCGCGCCTACTCATCGGGCGCGTTGGGACGCATTACTCGTACCTTACGCTACCGTTGATTGTCGGAGAGAACAAGACCTGCGGTTTATGGTCACTATCGACGAATGTCAAGGTTTACAAGGCTGGTTTGTGCGACGTTTGGGGGGGTTTCCTGTAAATTCTAAGCATCCGTCAATCTGCACGCTGCGACATGGAGTTGAGCTACTTCAGCAGAAAAAAACCCTGGTTATCTTTCCAGAAGGTAACATTTTTCGTGATGGCCAAGTTCACCAGTTGAAGCCGGGAATTGCTCGTCTTGCTTTGAGTGCTGAATCTAGTCATTCGGGGCTGGGAGTGAAAATTATACCTATAGGCATTAATTACAGCCAACCTTATCCAAATTGGGGTACAGATGTGAGTATTAATATTGGCTCCCCAATTAAAGTAAAGGATTACATGAGTGGCTGTATAAAACAAGATGCCAAAAGCATTACAACTGATTTAGCAAAGGCATTGCAACAGTTAAGCCATCAAGAAAGAAAAATTAGTAATCGCGCATTTGCAGAAATTACTAATTCTTGATCTCATCAAACGTCAAGAGTCCAAAGACTGGCTCTTACCCATTGAGTATTAACCGTGCATATTAAGAAACTGGACGTTTTCAAGGTTTGACACTAATTGCTTGCTATATTCATCCTGAGTAAGCCATAAAAGATTAGTGGTATTTTGCAACCTTTGAGGATGTATACATATAAATTACCCTGTATTAACAGGATATGTAGCCAAATTGGCATTTTTTTAAACCACTAGCTAATAATTGTCTCGAAACAACTGAATTAGTTGATGATAAATATTCTTACTATTTGGTCAAATAGTTAAATGAAAGTCTTGAGATTTTCCATGATTTTGTAACCATGACTGGTAAAAACAAAATTTTGGAAAGCGCAGGCTGGCGACATCGCCATGTTTAAATGGTTTAGTGCGATAGTGTTTCATGCCTGGTGGAAGCGATCGCAAATACTTCAAGCAGCGTGTGAAGATTCTCGTGCCGAATATCTCACTTAACCTGAGATAATTATTGCAAAGCAAGTCGGTAGCCAGACAGATGCTAAATCCTTTTCTCAAATAAACTTTTCGCCAGCGCCTTGTCAAACTACTCCCAAGCTGCTTTATAGTAAACCGATGATTAAAAAATCAGAGGAATTAACGCGATCGCTCATCAGGACGATTTTAGTTAATTAATATACAGGGGCATGGGAACTCTATTTAACCGATTTTCAGTCTAAATCAAAGAAACTTAGAATACGGCTTTGCTTTGTCCAAGACCAAAACAGAGTTAAGATACCCGAAGTTTTCATAAATTTTCTGTATAGTCGTTGCACTACTTGATCTCATGAACACTGCTGTAGCTGTTACCTTGATGCGCCGTACTCTTTTATCAGTCATAGCAGTCCTCAGCCTGCTATCACCTGTGAATGCTCAGGTATCACAGTCACCAGGCATTATTAGCCCACAACCCATTGACCCCAACGATCCTAATAACCTGCGCCCCATAACCCAAAATAACAGCCTTTTGAGCATTGAAGGTGGCGATCGCTTAGTGAAAGAGGCAGACCAAGCCGTTTCTGCTCAAAACTACCCCTTAGCTGTCAAGAAACTGCAAGAAGCACGCCAGGTTTATAATCAGCTATCTAATTTTTATCAAGAATTAAACTCTAGCTTTTCGGGAATTGACAATAGAGTTTCCGATTCTCAGCGTCAAAAAGCTCTAGTAACAGCGCAAAAGCGAGATGAAGCCACCTTTCAGCTAGCATTGGTACATCGCGCACAAAATCAGCCAGAATTAGCTGTGCCGTTGTTGATTCAAATAATTAAGAGTCAAAACCCGACGCGAGATTTAGGCAAAAAAGCCTATAGACAGTTATTTGAATTAGGTTTTGTTGATTCTCCCTATCCTAGAGAAGGTGGTGCTTCATCTTCCTCATCCCCAAAAAAATAAATTAAATTTTTCTTGTCTGTTTTTCCCCCATCTCCCCCTCTCCCTGAGCAGCAGCTTAAGAACCCCAGTGCTAGGATAGGATTATCTGCCGTACCTTTGAGCGATCGTCCTCAAAAATCTACCTTAGAGGTGCATTTATTTCTAGCCTTGCCAAAACCTGAACTTGGCATAGGCATTGCTCCATATCTGTTAATAATAGAAAAGTAAGTCTTTTTAGGAATAGCGATGATTAGTCCGCAGCAGGTTGAGGCAATGATCAAGGCGGAACTGCCAGACGCCCAGGTTCAGGTGCAAGACTTGACTGGTGGCGGTGACCACTATCAGGTAATAGTAGTTTCATCGCACTTTGCAGGTAAGGGACTAGTGCAACAGCATCAGTTAGTGTATGGTGCTTTGGGGCAAGCTATGTCAACAGAAGCAATTCATGCCTTAGCAGTAAAAACATATACTCCTGAATCTTGGCAAGCAACAGCAGCTTTGTAAAAATAGAGTTAGAAGTTAGGAATTAGGAGTTAGGAGTTATAAATTTTTAACTTCTTACTCGTCATCGTTGAATGTAACATAGGAAACACAAATACCATGACGCCAGAACTCAAAGAGAAAATTGATAACTTGCTACAACAGAACAAGATTTTAGTTTTCATGAAGGGAAACAAGTTAATGCCCCAATGTGGTTTCTCCAACAACGTTGTGCAGATCCTCAATACCTTGGGAGTTCCCTTTGAGACAATTGATGTTCTATCAGATTCTGAAATCCGCCAGGGAATTAAGGAATACTCTAACTGGCCGACAATTCCCCAAGTGTATATCGATGGTGAATTTGTTGGCGGTTCTGACATTTTGATTGAAATGTACCAAAAAGGTGAATTGCAGCAAAAGGTAGAAGTAGCTTTAGCCTCGTAATATCTCTTTAGGCAAACCAAAAGGTATGCTGCTAAATTTGCGCTTGGCAATCAAGGCAATTTATTATTTTTAATATCCTTGAAAGGTCAGAGAAATAGTATTTTCCTTTCAAGGTTTTTTATTGAAAGCGATGGCAAACTCCATCCCCGGACTTCGTCTTGCTACGCACTCCGTGGGTGGACGAGGTTGTTCTCCCCGTCGCTTGGGGCAAGCAAGGCATTGGCCAAACAAGTAGTTTCTTCTCCATGCTGAAAAACTCCAGAGAGCAAGTGGCGTCGAGTTTTTTATTTGTTGGAAGTCCCTTACAAAACAAATACTTGCTCTCTATTGGGCTTGATTTCATATTCAACAATCCCCTCAGTCGCATTGGCAAGACCAATATAAGGCTGAGGGGATGCGTTTTATCAATACAATACAATATCTTTAAAATCTCACACCACAGCACTAGTTGACCAAGACAGATAATATGCTATAATCATCTGCGGTAATTAACGATTACTATCAATAACTAGGTAAATAGTACTTAGTAGTAATCGTGTTGTGGCTGTGGTTGAGGCACTGCAAAATTTGATTCATCGTACAAGTAGCGGCTGGCTTCCTCTTCTAAACGATGAATCAGAAAAGGTTCAAGAATGTTGCTATGTCTTAGTGCGGCTAGATATCCATCCAAATACATCCGCATATCATCCGTGCGATAACCGCGATTCCATAACTCGACGAAGGCGTCGGTGAGTCTTTGGTAATAGCGGATGGTTTGTGTGTCTTGGAGCATAACTGCTGTATTAAACTCTTTGGAATGAGAATTGTAAATGATTTACGCTCAAATGTGAACTGTAATTTCACTTTGGCATTAACTCAAAGTCAATACATCTACTTTGGGCAGTACCCTCCTAGCAATTACAACCTACTTTAATCCTATTCCAGAAAACATCGATTCTAGTTATCTGCTAAGTTATTTTTATGATTTTAATACTCAACAGCCCAATTGTATTGGTGATATATTCGTGGGTGTAGAAAATAATTTCTGCAAGATAGAATCCACTATCATCAAGCTAAAAAACTGTTGTGGTAATAGCTAGCTGCTTATACTATAATTTTTTGACAAATGATATCCATTTAAAAGCCGAAGGTTAAGTTAGAAGAACTGTTTATAAGTTTAACAATACTTTGAAAAAATTTAATAAAAATTTAAGGATATTTATAATCGCCTATAGGTAAGGCACAGATTAAAGATGTTGCCACTTTTCTATGAGGAAATGTAAAGTTGATCGCAATTGAAGTAACAAAGGCTACAAAACCTTAGAGATGAGCTTGTTACTTTGAAAGTCATCGACGCTAAGGGGTCTTGCCACTGTGGGTTCGGTTTGTATAGAAATCATTGAGGGGAATCCCCATCTGAGGTCGTTGTTGGGTTGGCACTTGCAACAACTAGAATACCGTGTGCATCAAGCTGCCAGCATTTATCAAGCAAGGGAAGTATTTTTAAGTCATCAACCAACACTGGTAGTCTTAGATGCAGACCTGCCAGATGGTGATGGCATTGAGTTTTGTCGTTGGTTGAATCGTCAGCAGCAGCCTCTAATCTTAATGCTATCTGCCCGTAATAGTGAAGGTGATATCGTCGCAGGTTTAAAGGCGGGTGCAGATGATTATCTGAGCAAACCTTTTGGGATGCAAGAGTTTTTAGCACGGGTAGAGGCACTAATTCGCCGTAAGCGCACACCTACTGCACCAGCTTATTTGGATTATGGCACTTTGCAAATCGATTTAGTTCAGCGCCGTGTCCGCTTCCAGGGGGAGTTCATTGACTTGACGCCCCAAGAATTTAGTTTGCTGTATGTTTTGGCACAAGCTGGGGGAGTACCTCTGAGTCGGTCAGAATTACTGCGCCGTGCTTGGCCTGACGCTATCGATAACCCTCGTACTATTGATACTCACGTTTTATCGCTGCGAAAAAAGGTTGAACTTGATCCTCGCCAACCCAATTTGATTCAAACTATCCGCAATGTAGGATACCGTTTTAACATGGAAATTTTGAATAGCAATATTTCACAATCACAAACAACAAAGTTAGCTAGAGAAAGATTTAATAATCAACGTTCAACGCTTAGTAGCGTGTGATGAGAATAGGGAGTAGGGAGTAGAAAATGAGGGAGATGAGGGGACAAGGGGACAATTCTTAACTCTTAACTCTTAACTCCTAACTCAGCATTCAGCACTCTTAATGCCCAATGCTTAATGACGATTGATTAATCCAAAATTTAAAATCCAAAATCGTCTTGAACTTCTGCTTGAATTAAGCTTTCTCGTAATTCAACCCAGTTTACTTCACAGACTCTTTGATTTGCTAATAAATGACCTTGTTGTAGGTGTAATAACCGAGTGCAAAACATCTGGGCTACTTCCAGTTGGTGGTTTACCATCAAAATCGTAGTTTGATGAGTCTGACTCAACTGGGTTAAGACTTGCATTAGATGAGAAGCAGTACCAGCATCAAGGGCAGAGGTTGGCTCGTCTAATAATAATATTTTAGGCTGGATGACTAAGGCACGAGCGATCGCTATTAGTTGTCGTTGTCCAGCAGAAAGTTGCACTTCTGTTCGCCCCAACCATTCACTAGGAATATGCAGTTGTTCTGTCCAGTGACTGACTCGTTGCTCAATTGTTTGTTTACATAAACCACGCAAAACTAAAGGATAAGCCAAGGCTTGCCCAACTGTCATCCCCAACAATTTTGATTCTTGTAATACAAGTACAAGCATCTGGCGTAGCTGGATGACGGGAATTTGGCGATATTCTTGGTTTTCTAGATAGATTTTGCCACTAGTGGGTTCAATCAGGCGGTTAAGGAGGCGTAATAACGAAGTTTTCCCAGCGCCAACTGGCCCTACAATGGCAATGCGTTCGCCGCAGGCGATGGCTCTGCCATCGCCCTGAAATATCTCCAAGGAAATATCTTGCAATATGGGGTATCCTTGCTGATTGCCTGGAAGTTGAGTTTTCAGCTTCGTAAACAGATTAACTTGCTCTAGCCTGAGTGTGCCTTTTGCTGTATTCAAGGGGAGTGGGGAGTAGGGAGTGGGGAAGCAGGGAGCAGGGGGAGCAGGGGAAGAAGAATTATTGATTGATTCTTGAGCCATGCCCAACGCCCAATTTTAAGTTAATTGTTTGGTAGTTAAGGCTGTAGCGATCGCCCAGCCATCAACCAATACTAACAGCAGTGTCAATACTAGTAAAATCAAGTACATCCACGGCTGCGCTAAAGGGCGAACATCTGTAGTATCAATGCTCGTCTTTGCTTGGACAATTTGCACGAAGCGGGCAAATCCAACTATACGCATTGGTAGTAAATAAGCTTTCCCATCTTGGCTGATAAAGTAGTAAACTAGCCCTCCTTGACCAGTGGTGCGGGGTTTTAACTCTTTCATCTCTGACCAAGGTAAAAACCAGCCTTTACGAAAAAAGCTAGGTACCCAGGCGGGGTAAGTAACCTGAATTCCCTGGTCATCTACCGTTACTCGTTCGGTCAATACAGCATACAAGGCAACGAAGCCGATGCTAATCCCTATCCACAATAATTCTGAGGGTACTGGTGCAGCTGTTACCTGCGATAAAAAGGGTAATGGGATTGTAAGTGCTATGTATAGACTCAACAGCGTCATCCGAATCAAAGGAGACAGACGAAAAACAGAAGTTGAGATATTGGCTGAGTTTGCTGTCACGGCTCAATTACAATGTTTTTCTTCATTGTAAGGTAGGTCTATGTCTTACCTTGCCTGCTGCATATAAGCTATGCCACTTTAATAATTCGTAATACTCGCCTCCGGCGAGAAGCAAGCTACGTAATTGGTAATTCGTAATTTTTTAAGGTAAATACTTTTGCACCACAATCCAACCAGTAAGGGATACCCAGGCAAATCCTATAAACAAAATGATATTTATGCCGATGTGTAAAGTTCTAGCCCAAGGTCGTCTGGCACTAATTTGCGTCGCACTCAAAGCAGATAGTAAAACTAATGCTACTACTATCAATCCAGCAACTAAATGTGATGAGTGACCCAAGGAGCCAAAATGACCGAGAGTGCCAACAATGCCGATCGCTAGCAGTAGTAGTACTAAACTTACCATGCTGATGCCCATTGTATAGTGGAGCGATCGCACCTCTCTATTTCCGCTCATAAATGGCGTAATAAAAGAGAATTGCTGCGAAGTTCTCGCCCGAAACATCCAAACGCCAGTGACTGCTAACATCAGATATGCCAGCAGGGACAACCCCATTGACCAGGCGGCTATTTTCCACAACCAAAGAAATGAAGGCAGATTCATAAGAATGATTGTAGATGAAATGGGGGAGATAAGGCAGTAGGGCAGGCAAGGGGACAAAAGTTAGAACTTGCAACGGCGTCTTTCCCTTCTCCTTGTCCCTTTGTCTCTTCCCAATGCCCAATGCCCAATACCCCATGCCCCATGCCCAATAAATAATAAATCATAAACAAAAAGGGTTGCTAAATTAGCAACCCTTAAAATTTAGTAAATTTTTTTTTAATCAACTGATGCTCAACCAACGATTTGTAAGGGTTTTGTAGTATCTTCGATTTTTGTCTTAATTTGCTGCACTATTGGTCTGGTATTAATAAGGTCTTTTTCATCTGATGAGTCTGTATCAAACTCATAAACGCTGGGTTCGTCAAGTTTTAGGCGATCGCACGGAATTTTATCGGATAAAATTGCACTTGCCATCATTCCTGTATGAATCTCCAACTGACCTTTTCGCGGAGCTTCAAACACTAAACGTTGTCCAGGGAAAACAACCCTTTCAAAGTACCAATTGGGAATATTGGAGATGCGAGCTATCTGTATTTTGCTCGTGGCATTAATGTAGCAGCAAAGAATTTTTCCTGATTGCTTTGGTGGTAGAGGATCTAATATTTGAGCCATAACTGCTGAGGAGCTTTACGCCACAATTTTACATTACACTAGTCAAGACTAGCATTCGCCGATCCCCAGTTGCTGTAACTGCGAATACCAACTGAGTAGTTATAGATTATTTCTGTCTAAAGATATATTTTTAGTTATAAAAATTTTGTGAAAATTCACACCTTTTTCGGAATTATACACTATAGATAAAAGTTTTTGATATTTTTCTGGTATAAAAGTTTTAATTCTCTTAAAACAGATTGTTAGAGAATTGACATAACAACGATCCCCTTGCTTTTTGCGTAGCGAGGAAGCGAGTTTTGCTCTTTCATCTATCCCAGGATTAATCGGCTGGGATCGTCGCTTAATGAATAAACTCGATGTTATGGTAAAGCTATATGAAAAAATGTCTTCAGAAAGCTCTTTAGAAATTCCATGTATGTTTTATGTACAGCAATTTTAGCGTTTTCCGCAGTTGCTAAAAACAGGTTAAGGATTACCAATAATTGGCTAAAATGTCAAGCAAAATTGTGATAAATAAAACCAAATAAAACAAGCACACATTTTAAAACTAGATGTTTCTCTCGCTTTCTCTACAGATTGGCAAGATGGAAGTTAAAACACAGATGATAGAAAATCGAATTCTTTATGTTCGCCTTCCTTGTAACCCCATCTTTCCTATTGGGGTTGTTTACCTGAGCGATCATGTCCACAAGCAGTTTCCTGATATTGAACAGCGCATCTTTGATTTGGGAACAGTGCCACCTTTAGACTACAGTTCGGCTCTTGATCGCTGTATTGATGAATTTAAACCGACACTACTAGTATTTTCTTGGCGGGATATTCAAATTTATGCCCCAGTTGGTGGACGTGGTGGCAACCCACTGCAAAATGCCTTTGAATTTTACTATGCCAAGAATCCTCTATTGAAACTACGCGGCGGATTGGGCGGTTTACGAATCTTTATCGCTTACTATGTAGAACTATGGCGCAATCAGGGCTTAATCAAACGCGGTTTAAAACGTGCTCAAGAATATAATTATAATGCCCGTGTAGTTGTAGGTGGTGGTGCAGTCAGTGTATTTTATGAGCAGTTGGCTAAAAGCTTACCCCAAGGGACAATTATTTCTGTGGGTGAAGGAGAAACCCTGCTAGAAAAACTTTTAAGTGGTAGAGATTTTCGAGATGAACGCTGTTACATTGCGGGAGAAACTCAACCACGGGAACGGCTGATTCACGAACAACCTACTCCACTAGAAAAAACAGCTTGTAACTACGACTATATCGAAAGCATCTGGCCGGAATTTAACTATTACCTGCAAGAGCAAGACTTTTATATAGGTGTACAAACTAAGCGTGGTTGTCCTCACAACTGTTGTTATTGCGTCTACACTGTCGTCGAAGGTAAACAAGTCCGTATCAACCCAGCAGATGAAGTAGTTGCTGAGATGCGCCAATTATATGATCGCGGCATTCGCAACTTTTGGTTTACCGATGCCCAATTCATCCCAGCTAGAAAATTTATCGACGATGCCATAGAACTCTTGCAAAAAATCGTCGATTCTGGTATTACAGATATCCACTGGGCAGCATATATTAGAGCCGACAATTTGACACCCCAGTTGTGCGACTTGATGGCAAAAACCGGGATGAACTACTTTGAAATCGGCATTACCAGTGGTTCTCAAGAACTCGTGCGGAAAATGCGGATGGGGTATAACCTGCGAACCGTCTTACAAAACTGCCGCGATTTAAAAGCAGCTGGTTTTAATGATTTGGTTTCCGTCAACTACTCCTTTAACGTCATTGACGAACGTCTTGAAACCATCCGCCAAACTATCGCTTACCACCGCGAACTAGAACGGATTTTTGGTGCTGATAAAGTCGAACCTGCCATTTTCTTTATTGGATTGCAACCCCATACCCATTTGGAAGAATACGCTTTTAAAGAAGGTATCCTCAAACCAGGGTATGATCCAATGAGCTTGATGCCGTGGACAGCCAAAAAGCTTCTCTGGAATCCTGAACCTCTTGGTTCATTCTTTGGAGAAGTCTGCTTGCAAGCTTGGCAACAAAACCCCAACGATTTCGGACGCGAAGTCATGAAAATTTTAGAAGAAAAGCTGGGTTGTGCCGACTTAGAAGCAGCACTTTCTGCACCAATAGAAACAAAAGACAAACAGTTAGCAGCTGTTTGATAAAATTTCCAGAATCAGACAAGAGCAAATTTCATCTCCTTGTCTCTCGCCTGCCCCCTACCCTACCTACTCCTCCTCTGCGGTTATTTTCACCCAATCCCATGTTAGAAGGTTCAATCCTACAAAAGCTAGAATCAGCCCATCGCCACACCACCAGGCCAATTCGATTTGGTGTTTACTACAAAAATACCTTAGTTGCCCTGTGCCATGCTCTTGAAGACCATATCTTAACCGACGACGGTACACCCCTAGTAATCACAGCCTTCCAACAGGGGAAATGGTATCTACAAGAAGCCGGGCGATATGCAGATATCGCCCAGTGCAGCCGCGAAATTGCCATCATGGCTGCCTCTGAATCTGGCTTTGCTGAACATCCCACAAGCCTTTTACCCAATGTAGACTTAGTAGCATTAGATTCAGTCGATCCAGTAGCTCAGGAGTGGCACTTAATTATTTTATCGCCTAAATACACAGCAATGGTAATTTGTCAAGAGCTATCAGAGGCTGATTATGGCAGCACTGGAGTGCCGACATCAGATTTAGAGCGTAAATTCTATGGCTTGTGGACATTTGAGCCAGAGTTAGTACAAGAGACAGCAGAAATAGCGATCGCTCACATCAGAAAATACAACCCAGAACTGGCAGAAAAACTCACAGCCGATAAACAACAAATTGTACCGTCAATGGACAGATCCCAAAATTTAGGTGCAGTTGTCTCCCGTGTAGTAGATTACCTCCAAACTGGGCAAGATAATTTATCCATACCAACAGCGCTTCAGAAACAAACGCTAGATCGCAACTTGGTTTCTAACGAAATCCAAGCCTTTTTGCGAATGGCGCAACTGATGGATATGGCAGATGTCAACAATCCAATGGCAGCTACGGAAATAGTAGTTCTTGCTGAAGCGATCGGCCAGCTTTTGGATCTTCCCGCATGGCAGATTAAGAGATTGCGGCTAGCGGCTTTGTTGCATCGCATAGATCCATTACAAAATGCAGAAAGTGTCCTCACTTCTAGTAATACACCGACACGCTATCAAGAAGACGCCCCCTGTTGTCCTTTAATACCAGGAGCGCAAGTCTTGCGAACAATGCCACGACTGCGAGCCGTTGCCCAAATTATTACTCACCAAACCGAGTGGTGGAATGGTTTAGGAGAACCAGGAGGTTTAACTGGAGATGAAATTCCTTTAGAGTCGAGAATTTTGGCATTATTGGCAGACTTTCAGTGGCGACTCAATCAGCAAAAATCGTCAAATCAAAGCCAAGAACAGATATTTACTCAAGCTTTAGATGAGTGCAGACAGCAACAATCTACTCGCTTTGACCCTAAACTTGTAGATACCCTAGCTTTATTAGTAATGGGTTTACAACAGGGACTTGACTTACCCTTGATGACACCCAAATTCAGCGCCGGCATCTGGATACTTGATTCCCAATGGGATAGCCACAACAAGATAAGTGAGGAGATTGGTAGTTACTTTACATGAATATTGAAGCGATTAAATTAGGAAAACTCAAACAACTTCCAGGGGCAAATTTAGAAGACGAAGAACTCTCTCGACTGGATTTAAGCCGGATTAATCTTGTTGGTGCTACCCTTGTCGGCACTAATTTTGCTGGTTCTAAACTTGAAGGTGGGCATTTGGAGGGGGCAAATTTGATGGGAGCCAACCTCCAAGAAACTGACTTGCGCGCGAACCTGATGGGAGCAAACCTGATGCAAGCAGATTTAACAGGCGCTGACTTGCGGGGTAGCAATTTGCGTGGCGCTAACTTGATGGGAGCAAGACTCAGTGATGTGTCATTGGTGGGTGCTTTCTTAAGTGGTGCCAATTTGATGAATGTGAACTTGCAAGGCGTTGACTTACGGGGTGCTGACTTGCGCGGTGCAAACCTGACAGGGGCAAACCTTAAAGGTACAGACTTGAGTCGCGCCGATTTGCAAGGGGCTTTGTTGAGTGAAGCAAACCTGGAAGAAGCTGACTTGCGAGGGGCGAATTTAGCAGGGGCGAATTTTTCAGGGGCGAATTTGCTTTGTGCAGAGTTAGAAGGTGCAAATTTGAGCGGCGTTAATTTGAATAAAGCGTGTGTAGTGGGTACTGTGGTTGAGACTCTTGCATAAAGATTGTACCGAAAAGCCCAGTATACTTGGGTATTGTTAAATTTTTCGCAAATGATACCCATTGGCGCACAAGTCTCAATCACCGCAATTATTCCCATGTTGATCGCGATCGCAAATCGGCAATGAGAACAGTTTAAAGAATTGGAGGCAAATTTTGTATCCCAGTATGGAGTAGAGGTATGGCAAAAGGTTTTTTATTTTCATCTCAAGCCAGCACTGGATAAAGATTTTGATAGATGCCTACTAATCCAGTGGTGTGGTGAAGGAATTATTTCAGTCAAAAATGTGGCTTAGGTGCGATCATACAAGGTGAATTATAGCGATCGTTTTTATTCCAATCCGAAGCTCACTGCTTCGCCGTTTTACAGTATTCTTAGCTATTATTAAAATTTTGTAGATGAAGCAGGTGAAAATTTGTGATGACAATCTTTACAACTAGAAAGAAAAGTAAGTAATAAAGCTGATACGATTAATAATTTTATTTTCATATATGACGCGATCGCTCAGTTCGCCCTCGTATCCACAAAGCTAGTACACTCATTAACAACACCCCCATCACTCCTTGCAAGGGATTATTATTCACACCAGTTACCCAATCAGGAACCTGACCAGAATATTTCACTAATTTACCTACATTAATAATGTAGTAACTCCAAACTAAACCACCATGTAGACCAATTGGAAAACCCAAGCGTCCCCTTTGCCAACGCTTTCCCCATACCTGCGTTAACCCCAGCAGTACTAAAGCTGGGAATTGCGGCAGTGTATGAATAATTGCCTCCCAGGGTTTAATAAAGTGCAATGTAGCAAAGCCAGTTGCATCTGTCCACAGTGCCACACGCAGACTGTAATCTCGTTGTAATTCATCTAGCAACCAGCCTCGGAATAACAATTCCTCAGCAAATCCAACACCTAAGCCAACAAGTAAACCTTCTAAAATCACTTTCACCAAAAAAACTTTCGGTTGTTGCCACACTAGCCAACCCAATAAACTTTCTAACCCAAAAAGTATCAGAATATTAATTATGCCCAGAGCCAAGCCACGCAGTAAATCCACACCGTTTTGCCGCGTGAATTCTAAGCCATAATGCCGCAGAATTTGGGGCTGCTGGTAGACATATTTACCCCATAATCTCAGAATAAAAATAAATACTGCATATAATAATACCAATGTCAATATACTTTCTAAGTTTGAATCATGCACTAGTAAGTATATTGGTGTAGCCAATGGCAACCATAGCAACAATAAAGTCAAAATAAAAGCACCCAGCCTAATAAGGGCAGGGCGTTCAGCTAAATGGACAAGGTTTTTTTTCATACTAAATAAGTCACTAATCAGCAGCCAATACTCTAAATTTCGACTAATGACCAATGACCAATGACTAATAACTAATGACTATTCATCAGGTTCAATGGTGCTACTTAAACCATGACTTTTCAAGGTTTCGCAATAAAACTCAGCGTGTTCGAGGGCGCAAGTAATGACTAAAGCTAGCCCATTAGTATGGGCTTCCATCATGATGCTCACAGCCTGTGGTTGGGTAAGGCTTGGCACAGTGGCTATGAGTGACTGTACAACATGCTCCATCGAGTTGTAGTCGTCGTTATGGAGCAAAACGCGATACCGAGGCGCGAGCTTGCGGGATGTAGAACGCTTTTCAATAGTTTCAACTGACACGGCTCTCTGCTCTTTTCTCGTTAATTCACTACAACAAAGTTTCTGTTTTGCGATCGCTTAACAGTTATTTATCTATTCTATAGTATTTCTGTCCAGATACTATGCTAGGAAAACCCTTTGCTGCTAAGGATTGGTCATATTAATTTTGCGTAGGCACTTGTGAGGCATATCTCTTAAGACATGGTTGCCATGAGAGTGCTACCCTAATGTTACAGAAGTTGCTTTAAAAGTAGCGCATTTTCACTTTTAAATTAAAAAAGTTACAAAACAATCGTTGTCGCTGCCCAAACTGCATAATGATGGACATTAGCCTAAATTTTCTTCAACCAGGACAAATTGTGTCTTTAGAGCATGGCGACAGGAATCTGTATGCAGAAGTCATTCAATTTGTAGTTTCCCGCCAGTTGTGCTGGGTACGACCTTTATTAATGGTTACTTTTATTCAAGAATCGCCGCTAATTACGGATTTGCGAGATGCGTCTGACTTGCTTTGGCCTGCCAATTTATTTCGACCAGCATTAGACACAGAAGTAATTACCTTCTTGAGCCAAGTTTTAGCAAAAGAACCAAAAACTGAACCTGACTCAGCCGCCAAGCAGCAACTCAATCAGTTTATTCACCAACTTTGGCAAGCATATCAATAGGGCATTAGGAACGTAGATTAAATAAAATGCAAAACTTCATCCTGTATCTAGCTTCTCTCTGCTTTATAAGAAGAGAGATTGAGGGTGAGGTAAGCTAGGGACATAATAAATTGTATGTTATTTAATTCTTGTTCCTTAATCATTAATCATTGGGCATTGGGCATTTGCCAGGAATTAGAAATTATTATTCTCCCTCTGCTCCCTCATCGTTCCGTTACAAAACTTAATTACAAATTATGAATTAGGAATTATTCTAATATCCCAAGTTAGGAACCAACTGAATTTTACCAGCATCCATCTCTGCCATTAATAATTCCAAAGCTTCGTAGTCAACATCAGAAATATAACCCAGTTCCGTCAATTCTGAGTTGATTTCATTTTCTATCTCAGGAGTCAATTTTTTAATGTCAAGAGCCTTTTCTACTAATTTACGAATAGCGTACTTAGTTCTCATAAGTAATAACCTAAGTTTATATGATACTAATTATTTCCGATTTATCTAAGCACAAATAGTGATCTAATAGTCACATAGATCATATTTTAATTAGTTAAAGAAATAATTCGCTATGAGTATGTCGGATGCCATCAGCAACGCTAAAGTGAGGAATTTAACTTAACCGTTAAGGCTTGGCTAAATCAGCTTTAGCTATAGACTAAGCAAGTTTTATCAGCATACTTACTGATGATTTGTCGCTTCTACGGCTGTCTATAGTTGATTGTTTTTGAACTACCAGAAAAAAAAAGTATATATAATCACATTTTCACCTGGAATTATGACAATCTTTAAACAGAGATGCTAAAGCAATAAAGATTCAGCAAAGTGAACTCAGACATATGGTCGATGCAACAAAATAGAGTTTATGTTCAAATAACTCTTAGCTTGACGCTTTAATAATTCTCAATAGGATGTAACTATGCAAGCAGTGCTTAACTATCCGAAGATTGCAGTTATTCGCCCCCAAGGCTTTTTGAATGCTACAAACGCCTTGGAATTTGAACGAGATATGACCACAGCGTTAGCACAAAATGGTATTTCTATCTTGGTAGTAGACCTCGCAGCAGTAGAATCGTTAGACAGCGCGGGTTTAATGGCATTGTTATCTATACACAAGCTGGCTCTTAGTTTAGGAAGGGGCTTTCAACTTTGCGCTGTTGCTCCGTCAATTAGAATTATTTTTGAATTAACGCAACTCGATAGGGTGTTTGAAATATTGGATGGTAAAGTTGAGTTGGCTGCAACATAACTTTATATAAAAGCCTAAGTCTCGGATATGAAGTGGACTTTATGTAAAGGAGTTATAAGTTGCAACAGTAAACTCTGTCATAAGACCTAATTCCATGCTAATGTTGGGTTTGAGTAGCTGTAATTAAGGTAGCTAGAAGATAGCACAGTGGCTGTTGCAGTTGAAAAATTAATAACATCGGATATTTTAAAACCAGGACGTTACCTGGGTAATGAGCGTTTAGCAGTACATAAACCTTGGGATACGGCAGCAATACGCTGGGTATTAACTTATCCAGAAGTATATGAAGTCGGTGCATCCAATTTAGGGCATATCATTCTCTATAACATCTTGAATGCCCAACCGCGTCAATTGTGCGATCGCGCCTACCTCCCAGGAAAAGACCTGGCAGCCAAACTACGCGAAACGAATACGCCGTTGTTTGCTGTAGAATCAAAGCGATCGCTCACAGAATTCGACATTTTAGGTTTTAGCCTCAGTTACGAACTGGGTGCAACTAATATCTTAGAAATGTTGGATTTGGCTGGAATTCCCTTGACGTGGCGAGAACGGCAAAAAGCGGGGAAAGCAGGGGGAGAATTTACGAATCTCCAGTCCCAGTTTCCGTTGATTTTTGCTGGTGGGCAAACAGCAACATCTAATCCTGAACCTTATGCCGACTTCTTCGACTTTATCGCCCTTGGAGATGGAGAAGAATTGCTGCCAGAAATTGGTTTGGTATTGCAAGAAGGCAAACAAGCAGGATTGAGTCGGGAACATCTGTTACTGGATTTAGCACAGATACCAGGTGTATATGTCCCTCAGTTTTACGACATGGCAGAGGATGGCTCAGTTCATCCTCGTCGCCTAGACGTACCAAAACGAATTCTGCGACGGGTTGCAACTCCCATACCCGCATATTCCATTGGGTTAGTTCCCTACGTGGAAACGGTGCATGACCGCTTGACCATTGAGATTAGGCGTGGTTGCACTCGTGGCTGTCGCTTCTGTCAACCAGGAATGTTAACTCGACCAGCACGAGATGTAGAACCCGATCGGGTTGTAGATGCAATTGAACAGGGGATGCGGGCAACTGGTTACAATGAGTTTTCCCTACTATCTCTGAGTTGTTCTGATTATTTGTCTCTACCAGCAGTGGGGATGGAAATCAAAAATCGCTTAAAAAATGAAAATATTTCTCTGACCTTACCAAGCCAACGGGTAGACAGATTTGATGAAAATATTGCCAATATCGTGGGAGGTACGCGGCAAGGTGGACTGACTTTTGCTCCAGAAGCTGGAACTCAGCGGATGCGAGACATAGTAAATAAAGATTTGACGAATGAAGAATTGTTGCGGGGGGTGAAAACCGCTTGGGAGCAAGGCTGGAATAAAATCAAGTTGTATTTTATGATTGGCTTGCCGGGTGAGACGGATATTGACGTTTTGGGTATTGCCGAAACAGTAAGCTGGCTACAGCAAGAATGTCGGGGCAAGGGCAGAAAACCCTTAAACTTTAATCTGACAATTTCTAACTTTACACCGAAGCCCCATACGCCATTCCAATGGCATTCAGTTTCTACCACTGAATTTAAGCGCAAACAAAACCTGTTGCGCCAAGAATTCCGCCGAATCAAGGGAGTGAAGGTAAATTTTACCGATGTTCGCATTTCGGCAATGGAAGATTTTGTGGGACGAGGCGATCGCAATTTGGGCAAAGTAGTCCGGCGTGCCTGGGAATTGGGTGCAGGTATGGATTCCTGGTATGAAAATTTAGATCAGGCTTTTAGCGCTTGGGGGTCTGCGATCGCTCAAGCCGATCTAGACTGGAAATACCGCCAAGTAGAAAATGGCGAATGGAATTTGTTTGACGCAGAGGCGCAGAAGGTCAAAGAAGCAGAGGAGAATACCCCACTCAGGACTCCCCATTCCCTCGGTATTCCCCTACCTTGGGATCATATTGATACCGGAATTGACAAAAAGTGGCTCCAAGAAGACTTGCAACGCGCCTTAGAAGCTGCAATTGTACCCGATTGCTCTTTTGAAGGTTGTTCTCACTGTGGTGTATGTGGAATCGACTTTGGCCACAACGTCGTGATTGAATCACCTGCTATCCCCAAGTTCGCTGGCGAGTTTGTTCCTAATACAAGTAAGGTACAAAGACTGCGAGTTTGGTTTGGGAAACAAGGTAATATGGCTTTGGTAAGCCACCTAGATTTAATCCGTCTGTTTGACCGAGTCGTGCGGCGAGCAGGCTTACCAATCGCTTTCACTGGTGGATTTCATCCAATGCCGCGAATTTCTGTAGCAACTGCTTTGGCTTTAGGGGCTACTAGTAGTGGTGAGATTGCGGATTTTGAGTTAACTGTACCAGTGGCAGTTGATGCTTTTCGAGAACAGTTGGTTCGGGAAATGCCCACAGACATACCTATATATAATGTGGAGCAGATAGATTTAAAAACTTTAGCAGCGACTCAACTGCTAGAAACCGCAGAATATTTAATTACCGTAGCAGCATTTGAAGAAGTAACACCTATACAATGGCAAGAATGGATTGATACCATCAAAGTAAAAGATGAACTGTGGTACGAGCATACAACAAAGTCAGGCAAGAGCCAGTTAATAAATCTGCGCGATCGCTTATTTGAACTGGAATTAGTAGAAACCCGCAAAAGCATTGCAGAATCTATATCTGTTATCCGTTATGTAGGTAGCTATCGCCAAGATAGTTTTCTATTGCGTCCTGAACAAATCCTGTTTATGCTAGGGATGGTGGCTAGTGGAGAATTCCAACTCCTGCACATCCACCGCAATCGGCTAATTTTAAGGGTATAATCCCTGTAGGGCAGCTTGCTAGTAGTTGTCTTAACGTGGTTATATCGTTGGAATTGATTTTTAGCAAGGTTGCGTTAGAATGGGGTGAAGAGAAATTTTCTGGCGCTGCATTGAATTAGCTGGTTCACTACCCTGGTGTTCAGGGGGCGAAAGCCAAGATTGAAGAAGTGCAAATTCTAGGATTTTATCCCAGACAAACTGAGGCAGATTAAAGAACATACACTCTCTCTATGGCTACCTTGTGAATCAATAACTAACAGCAGCTTCGCTTAGATTCTCTAAATCCATGCTTTTTAAACAGCTGCTAAATTGTTTAATCCCCAGTAGTGCCGAAGAGCTAGTGAGCTACTTTTCTAAAGTTGTTCGCCTTTGGCGTTCCCTTAGGTTAACAACTGCCGTCGGTTAGTCCGAATTTGCAGACGTTCACCAGACAGGCAAAGCGCGGCTTAAAGTAGGGTAGCAGCTGGCATCGCTGAGTAAAACTCTAAGGATAAATCCGGGGAATAGAAAATAGAAATAGTTTCTTTTTCTTAAAGACATCAGTAGGTTACTATCAAATGAAGCTTCCTGAGTTTAAAACTCACTCAGGATTCAGGACTTTTAACTTAGAACTCTCTTTATTGAGAGTATTGCATCACAAATCAACCACAGACGGTTGATTTAATTGCTTAAACATGAAGCATTTCTGGAATAATCCGCCGTAAAAATGCTCTTAAGAGCGCTAATAGCTATTTAATTTAGAAGCTCAAGTTTGCGAATTTTATTATCAGTAGCGCCTTTTAAGGGTTGCAGGGGCAACAAAGGTATAACAAACCTCCAGACCTATTGGTGCTGCTAATTTTGAGGAAATTGAATGCCAAAACAAATTATCATCGCGGAACAGCACCAAATTGCTGCTGTCTTTTCTGAAGATCAAATACAGGAACTAGTTGTTGCTACGGGTCATCACCAAATAGGTGATATCTACTTAGGAGTAGTAGAAAACGTATTGCCTGGGATAGATGCGGCTTTTGTCAATATTGGCGACCCAGAGCGCAACGGTTTTATTCATGTCACCGACTTAGGGCCACTGAAGTTAAAGCGTACCGCAGCAGCAATTACAGAATTATTAACACCACAGCAGAAAGTTTTGGTGCAAGTAATGAAAGAGCCAACGGGGACAAAAGGCCCTCGGCTTACGGGTAATATCACTTTACCTGGACGCTACGTAGTATTGATGCCTTATGGTAGAGGCGTAAATTTATCCCGACGGATTAAAAGTGAAAGTGAGCGCAACCGCTTGCGGGCACTAGCAATTTTAGTCAAACCGGCGGGAATGGGTTTGCTTGTGCGTACAGAAGCAGAAGGCAAACCCGAAGAAGCGATTATGGAAGATTTGGAATTGCTGCAAAAGCAATGGGAAGCCATTCAGCAGGAAGCACATTCCACACGTGCCCCAGCATTACTCAACCGCGACGATGACTTCATTCAGCGCGTATTGCGGGATATGTACGGCGCGGATGTAAATCGGATTGTCGTGGATTCCAGTACTGGTTTGAAGCGCGTGAAGCAGTACTTGCAGAACTGGAGCGGAGGTCAAACACCGCAGGGATTGTTAATTGACCATCACCGCGATCGCTCTCCAATTTTAGAGTATTTCCGCATTAGTGCCGCCATTCGAGAAGCCCTAAAACCGAGAGTAGACCTACCTTCTGGAGGCTACATCATCATTGAGCCGACAGAGGCATTAACCGTAATTGATGTTAACTCAGGTTCCTTCACGCGATCAGCAACAGCTAGAGAAACAGTTTTGTGGACAAACTGCGAAGCTGCAACAGAAATTGCTCGCCAGTTGCGTCTGCGGAATATTGCCGGGGTGATCGTTGTTGATTTTATTGATATGGAATCACGACGCGACCAGCTGCAAGTTCTCGAACACTTTAATAAAGCACTTAAAGCAGACAAAGCTCGTCCGCAGATTGCCCAATTAACCGAACTGGGTTTAGTAGAACTGACCCGGAAACGCCAAGGTCAAAATATTTACGAATTATTTGGTGAAATTTGCCCCACCTGTGGCGGTTTAGGGCATACTGTGCGTCTGCCTGGAGAAATCGAAAACCGATTACCAATACCAGCAGAAACTCCAGAGCGTGAACGTGAGCGTTTTGTACCCCTGCCTCACCGAGAACCACGTCAGCCTGCTGCCCGCATCCTAGAACCACGAGAAACCTATGATGGATTTGGGGAAGCATTTGACGGCGATCTAGAATCGGGTAACCTAAATTTGATCAATCATCCTAGTTATCAAGACCTTAATGATAATAAGCGTCGTACCCGCACTCGCCGCAGTCGAATTCCCATCAATGGGTTAAACGGGAAAGATGAAACTCGGGTTATAGCTAATCCACTGGCTTTTGTTAATGAGCCAGACTTAGACCTTGATGTTGAACCAGAACTAGGAGTTGCACCAGAGATCCCCTCACCCACCCTTGGTAAACCAGGTTGGAGTGAAAGAGTAGAGCGCACTGTAGTAGATCGCACTATTGATCGGACCATAGATCGCACTAAAATTACCAAGGCAGAGCCAGTCAAACCAGTGGTAGAACCACCGGAGATTAGAACTGTAGAAATGAGCCTCCAGGAACAGGATATCTTTGCCCTAATGGGAATATCCCCCTTGGTGAAGTTAGAGCAAGAGGTTAAAAATCCTAAGTCTGTAATTATTAACGTGATTCAGCCTGGTCAAAAGCCAACAACTCCAACTGAATCAACCTCAGAATCAACCATTTTTCAAAAAGCAACACCTGAAATAATCCCAAGCAAGATACCAATACCAAAAGTTATTGAGGCAGAACCAAAACCTTTGATAGAAGAAACAACTAAACCATCTGAGTTGACTACTAACCCAACGGGTAGCTTGTCTGCGAAAGCTTCCGCCAACGAAGATGAAAATGATGCGAACAGCGCCGCCACTGCTAGCCGTCGTCGTCGCCGTCGTTCCTCAGCGATCGAGGATAATTAACTTGCTTTATGCTAGAAACGTGGCCAACGCCCTTGGAACAATCCAATTGGCTGGAGTTTTCTACCTTGTCAGGGATTCCAGGGTTGGTTGCAGGTGTGGATGAAGTAGGGCGAGGCGCTCTATTTGGCCCGGTGGTAGCGGCAGCAGTAATCCTACCAGATCATGCTTTGCCAATACTAATGGCAGCTAAAATCAAAGATAGTAAAAAGTTATCTAGTTCTCGTAGAACTCAGTTAGCCCAGCAGATTTGTGGGCTGGCTATAGACTGGAAAATTGGGTTTGCATCGACTGCCGAAATTGACAAGATAAATATTTTGCAAGCGACATTGTTAGCAATGAAGCGGGCTGTACTCAAGTTAAAAGTACAGCCTGTACTCTGCCTGGTTGATGGTAATCAGTCAATCAAAGACTTGCTATTGCCGCAACAAACAATAATTAAGGGGGATGAGCGATCGCTCGCTATTGCCTCTGCTAGTATTATTGCCAAGGTTTGGCGTGATGAACTAGTAGTGCGTCTAGCATCAAAATACCCTATGTACAGCCTGGAGTGTAACAAGGGTTATGGTAGCCAGCAGCATTTGCTGGCTCTGCAACAGTATGGGCCCTCGCCATTACATCGTCAGTCTTTTCGTCCTTGCCAAATCAAAATAATTCGTAATTCGTAATGGGCTACGCCCCGCTACGCTAACGTAATTCGTAATTAGAAACAGTTACACAAGCCGATTTATACCCCCGATGAAAACTTAGCCAACTTATAGATGTAGATTCCATACCCGCAGGAAAGGGGAATTCTAGCTGGAAATTACGAATTACAAATTAGTTAAATAATTACTCAGCATTCAGGATTGGCAATTCAGTACTGTTACCGCTAAGTCCTCTATCTTTGGTTTGTGATATCACCCAGTAGCGATAATCCGCCAAAAGTTGATTTAATAATCGTTGCTTAACTGACAACAGCACGCTTTTGAGCAAAGCATTGCCAGTAGTTTCTAAAATTGGCTTAGGAGTGAAGGAAAATGGCGCTGGCAAATCTACCAGCACTTCTAAATCAGCCCTTCCTTGTAGGCGAGTGCCAGTGCTTAACTCTTTGGGAGACAGATGCCCTTTTAAATTGAGAGCAAAGCGTTGGTTAATATACTCGAAGCCCAGGATTTCACAGCCTAGCGATCGCAAATAAATTATTCCATTTGATTCTGCCCAAACTCTCATGTCTACAGTAGGTTGAATACTCAATGACATAAAAGTTAACGGACGCATTTTCAAGCGAAATACTTCCTCAGAAAGCTGCTCAATTCTACTGGTGTCAGCCAATGCCTTAACTAGACGTTGAGGCTGGCGCAAGTAGTGCTGAATAGGAATAGGCTGCTCTGGTGGAACAGCAATTTCCACTGATTGGGAAGCAGTAAACTTGGTAGCCATGAATTGAAGGAAGTAATTGTTTGATACTTCTATATATTAATTAATTTATTATGTTTATTTTTTTTAATTTAGTTTACATTTGGCTAGCAATTTCAACAATAATTCCATCCAAATCACGGATATAAGCCACTGTTTGTCCCCAAGGCTTAACTTTGGCATCTACAACAATCACAGCACCAACTTCTATGGCACGGGATATAGCTGCTGTTATATCGTCTGTTACAAAACCAATCTCAATACCAGCAGGTAGATTTGAGAGGCTGTTTTCTTGGAATCCTTGGGGAAGGTTAGATTTTGCAAGTTCATTTGAGGCGAAAGCGAGAGTTGTTCCACCCGTTTCCATCTCGGCGTATTGTTTGCTCTCGTGAATAAACTGCTGTTTCAGACCAAACGCCTTTTCATAAAAAGCGACCGATTGAACAACATCCTTTACATAGAGAATTGTGTAAGAGAACTTCATAATCTTTAATTTTTTACTAAAACAAACACTGAAGTCAAAATAGTACATTTGCTCTAGTTAGTCAAGCACCCATACTGTTTTAAAAGTATATATTTATACTAAATATAAATTTAATTATGTAATTAAATAAATCAAATTAAAGCAATATTCTTGGTCAATAAAGAAAGGGTGGGTTTACTCACGATATAGTCTATAAATTAAACAGATAATTAATGAACACATGACTTTATTGATCGCACATTTAGGGCCTCCCGGCACTTATACAGAACAAGCAGCTGTTCTTTATATCAACTGGTTGACTAAAAGTATGGGAGTTGAAGCTATGTTAAGTCCTTATCCCACCATCTCCCAGTCACTGCACGCCGTTGCTGATGGTCAAGCCTACCTGGCTGTTGTGCCAGCAGAAAATTCTATTGAAGGAAGTGTTACAACAACACTGGATACACTTTGGCAGTTAGACAATTTGCGAATTCAGTTAGCTTTGGTATTACCCATTGTTCATACGTTAATTTCTTGCGCGTCTAGCTTAGATAAAATAAAAACTGTTTACTCTCACCCGCAAGCTTTGGCACAATGTCAGGGATGGTTAGAGCGGTTTCTCCCGACTGTACAGATTATTCCGAGCAATTCTACAACCGAAGCACTACAGCGATTAGAGCAAGAGACAACAACAGCAGCGATCGCATCTAGTAGAGCAGCTCAACTATACAATCTGCCCATACTTGCTAGTGGCATCAACGACAATCCAGAAAACTTTACTCGTTTTTGGGTAGTAAGTCAGGGTGAAGGGGAGGCTGGATACCAGGCATCAACAACACCTACTAGCCATACATCGCTGGCTTTTAGTATGCCTGCCAACACACCTGGAGCATTACTCAAACCCTTGCAAATATTTGCTCAACTAGGAATTAACCTCAGCCGAATTGAATCTCGTCCGACGAAGCGATCGCTAGGCGAATACTTGTTTTTCATGGATTTAGAAGCGGATGCCAAAGAAGCACAAATGCAATTTGCTTTAGCAGAGTTAACTATGCACACAGAAATTTTAAAAATTCTTGGCGCTTATAATGTTTTGCCGATAAGCACTGTTACTTGAAAAGTTAGGAGTTAAAAGTGAGGAGTGATTAGTTAGGAGTTAGGAGTTAAGAATTATTAGTTAGGATTTAGGAATTATCAGTTATTAATTATCAGGTAGGGAATATAAATTATAAGTTTCCAATTTTTTATTTTTTGTTATTTATTCTCAACTTCTAACTCCTCACTCCTCACTTTTCATTAAACGTGTCTTTGAGAACAGCGCGAGCTGCCAAGTGATTCCGAGTAGAAGTTAAAATTTCTGCTTCCCGCTCAAGACGAGTTGCAGTATCTAGCATTTCTAGCAATAACTGCTGCTCTGCAGCGACACCATAAAGATTACTGGCTACCCAATAAGATAACTCTGTTGGTAGGTCAGGCAAATCTTCTGGCAGTTCAATATTTTGTTCGGTTAATTTGGCTGATAGACGCACAACATCCCGCAATAGTTGTTCTACTTCAGAAGATAAAGGTCGCAAATCTTTAGTCGGTGGTTGGTCTTCAATCCACTCAACTAAGCCAACGCGGTATGGCTTTTCACGAACATACTCTAATACCCGAAATCTTTGCTGCCCTAAAGTCAACATCTTAATACGATCATCTGGCAGCCGTTGGTGATGAACGATTTCTGCACAGCAACCAGTATTTGCAATTGTACCTTTAACAGGATCGACCATCAAAACACCGAACCTGCGATCACTCTCCAAAATCGTGTTCATCATGATTCTGTAGCGAAATTCAAAGATGTGCAGAGGCAATGGTCTGGTAGGAAACAGAACTACTTCGGGTAACGGGAACAGAGGTAGTTCACGAACTGCAATTTTAGAAGATGATGTCATTGTTACTTTGGTATAAACTTAATCTTAAAAATCATTTTTCTCTGCTTTCCCCGTACATTGTCTACATTCTATCATTTGTTTCTTAGCGAAATAAAAGCCCTGAGATATATTTCTTCAGGGCAATGTAAAAGTTTATACTAATGTCATTTGTCCTCTCTTACAAAGTTCTGATGCCATCTGTGCGAGACGCTATGCGAACGGGGGCTACGCCAACGGAGGAAACCTCTGCTCAGACTTTGCGCTTTGTCCTTTGCTAATAACTAATGACCAATGACTAAATTAAAGTTTGACTTCGATATCTACACCCGATGGTAGATCCAATTTCATCAGGGCATCTATAGTCTTAGAAGAGGGCTGGTATATATCAATAATCCGGCGATGAGTACGGGTTTCAAAGTGTTCCCGTGAATCTTTATCTACGTGAGGCGATCGCAGCACACAATAGATCCGGCGTTTTGTTGGTAAAGGAATTGGGCCTACGGCTGTAGCGTTGGTACGATTAGCTGTGTCTACAATCTTCTCGCAAGATGTGTCTAATAAGCGTCGGTCAAAAGCTTGTAAGCGAATTCTAATTTTCTGCTGCTGTAGAGTTGCCATTTTAATTTTCCAGGTTCTGCGTAATTAAGGGAGTATTTACAGGTTAAAGGTTACAGGGTAAAGGTTACAGAAAACTATTACCTGTCCCCTGTAACCTATTACCTTATTTATAGAGGGAAGAGAAAGGAGCAGAGAGGCACAATAAATACCATCTCTGCTCCTTTGTTATGAGCGAAAAGGTGCTACTTGATAATTTTGGAGACGACACCAGCACCAATGGTGCGACCACCTTCGCGGATAGCGAAGCGCATTCCTTGTTCAATAGCGATCGCGTTGATCAATTCTACTGTCATTTTGATGCGATCGCCTGGCATCACCATTTCTACTTCTTTGCCTTCATCAGAGGTGTAGGCTTTGATAGTACCAGTTACATCAGTTGTCCGCACGTAGAACTGGGGACGGTAGCCAGCGAAAAATGGAGTCTTACGACCACCTTCTTTTTCAGTTAGGACGTATACTTCACCTTCAAATTCCAGGTGAGGCTTAATTGAACCTGGTTTAGCAATTACCATGCCCCGTTCAATATCAGTCTTCTGAATACCCCGGAGTAGTACGCCAGCGTTATCTCCAGCCATACCTTGTTCTAGACTCTTCTTGAACATTTCAATACCAGTGACGGTAGTGGCGCGAGTATCTCTGATACCCACTAGTTCAACGTTATCGCCAACTTTGACAACACCCCGTTCAATCCGACCAGTGGCAACAGTACCACGACCTGTGATTGAGAATACGTCTTCTACAGCCATCAGGAAGGGCTTATCAACATCCCGCTCAGGGGTGGGGATAAAAGAATCCACAGCGTCCATCAATTCGTAGATTTTGTCTACCCAAGGATTTTCACCTTTTTTGGTCTTAGGATTCTTGGTCATTGCTTCAAGAGCTTGCAGACCAGAGCCTTTGATAATGGGAATATCATCACCAGGGAAGTCATAGCTGCTTAACAGTTCTCTCAGTTCTAGCTCTACTAGTTCCAAGAGTTCTGGGTCATCCATCAAGTCTTCTTTGTTCAAGAATACAACTAGACTAGGAACGCCCACCTGTTTTGCCAACAGAATGTGTTCGCGGGTTTGGGGCATAGGGCCATCAGTAGCAGCTACTACAAGGATACCTCCATCCATTTGGGCAGCGCCGGTGATCATGTTCTTCACATAGTCAGCGTGTCCAGGACAGTCTACGTGAGCATAGTGCCGACTTTCGGTTTCATACTCAACGTGAGCGGTATTGATGGTAATACCCCGTGCTTTTTCTTCTGGCGCGTTATCGATTTGATCGTAGCCTTTAGCTGTAGCTTGACCAAGAGCTGCCAAGGTCAGGGTGATAGCTGCCGTTAACGTGGTTTTACCGTGGTCAACGTGGCCAATAGTACCGATATTGATGTGGGGTTTATTTCTTTCAAACTTTGCGCGTGCCATGAATGCTCATTTCCTTATTTTAACTAAGCGTTCCCTTTGCTTTTTGCAATGATAGTTTCAGCTACGCTGCGAGGCACCTCTTCGTAGTGGCTGAACTCCATCGTGAAGGTACCCCGACCTTGCGTTTTTGACCGGATATCAGTGGCGTAGCCAAACATACTCGCTAGTGGAACTTTGGATGTTACCTTAGCGAGTCCCTTTTCGGTGCTTTGGCTTTCAATCTGCCCTCGCCGGGTGTTGAGATCGCCAATGACGTTCCCCATATAGTCTTCAGGAACTTCAACCTCAACTTTCATCATAGGCTCTAAGAGGACAGGTGATGCTTTGAGCACAGCCTCTTTCATCGCCATTGAGCCGGCGATTTTGAAAGCCATTTCCGAAGAGTCTACATCGTGGTATGACCCATCAATTAGCGTCGCTTTAACGTCAATCAACGGATATCCAGCTAGAACACCGGATTCGCAGCTTTCTTTCATCCCTTGTTCTGCGGGGCCAACGTACTCTTTTGGTACTGAACCACCGGCAATTTTGGAAACGAATTCAAAGCCAGTACCGGGTTCTCCAGGCTCCAAATTGATCACAACGTGACCGTATTGACCTTTACCACCACTTTGGCGAATGAATTTGCCCTCAACTTTGTTCACAGCTTTCCGAATTGTTTCTCGGTAAGCTACTTGTGGCGCACCTACATTCGCTTCCACCTTGAATTCTCGTAACATTCGGTCTACTAGGATTTCTAGGTGTAGCTCTCCCATTCCCGCAATCACGGTCTGGTTAGTTTCTGGATCGACGCGGACACGGAAGGTGGGGTCTTCTTCTGAGAGAGATTGCAGAGCCTTGGACAGCTTGTCCATATCGTTTTTGGTTTTGGGTTCAACCGCCACCGAGATCACAGGTTCAGGAATGAATAAAGATTCCAGAATTACTGGCGATCCTTCATCACAGAGCGTGTCACCTGTCAAGGTATCTTTCAATCCCAAAGCTGCTCCCAAATCACCCGCTCGCAGTTCATCGACATCTTGCCGATCATCTGCCTTCATTAGAACTAAGCGGGAAATCCGTTCTTTTTTATTTTTACTAGCGTTGAGAACGTAGCTGCCCTTTTTCAGGACACCGGAATAAACGCGAACAAATGTCAGGCGACCGTAAGGGTCAGCCATAATCTTGAATGCCAGAGCCGCTAAGGGTTCGTTGTCATCAGCCCGCCGCTCAACAGTATCGCCATTGGGCAGTAAGCCTTGAATTGGCGGTACTTCACTTGGCGCTGGCAGGTAATCTACAACGGCATCCAGCATCAGCTGCACGCCTTTGTTTTTGAATGCTGAACCGCAAAGTACTGGTACAATCGTCCCCGCAATTGTGCCTTTACGCAGAGCAGTCCGAACTTCTTCTTCTGTAAGTTCTTCGCCCTCAAAGTACTTATTCATCAGAGCATCATCGGTTTCTGCTGCGGCTTCTATCAGCTTAGTGCGGTATTCGTCTACCTGCGCTTGCAATGCTTCCGGGATATCGGTTTCCTGGATGTCAGTACCTTGGTCATTGGCGTAAATATACGCACGTTGCCGGACTAGATCAACGATCCCTTGGAAGTCATTTTCGCTACCAATTGGTAGTTGAATGGCGATCGCATTCGCCCGTAGGCGATCGCGGATTTGATCGTGAACTTTATAAAAGTTCGCTCCGGTACGATCCATCTTGTTAATAAAGGCTATCCGAGGAACTTTGTAGCGTTCTGCTTGCCGCCACACTGTCTCAGACTGCGGTTGCACGCCGCCCACAGAACAAAATACTGCGATTACACCATCTAACACGCGCATGGAACGCTCAACTTCAATTGTGAAGTCTACGTGACCCGGAGTATCGATAATGTTAATTTGATGATCTTTCCAACTGGTACTGATAGCAGCAGCAGTAATGGTAATTCCCCGCTCCCGCTCTTGCTCCATCCAGTCTGTGACGGCAGTTCCTTCATGAACTTCGCCAATTTTATGAATTATCCCAGAGTAAAATAATATTCTCTCTGTTGTTGTTGTTTTGCCCGCATCTATATGCGCCGCAATACCAATGTTGCGTACTTTCTCTAGCGGGATCGTGCGTGCCACAGCTACCTCCTATAGTTTTTGCCTCATGATATCTTGTATATTACTCTTTGTTAAGATTCTATACTTTTACGGAAAACCGTCTTTTTTTTGTAAATCTACGATATACCGCTTCTGGAGGGCGATATATCGCTTTTCTACTTAGTAACGATAGTGTGCGAATGCTTTGTTAGCTTCCGCCATCCGGTGCGTTTCTTCGCGTTTCCGAATCGCATTGCCAGTTTCATTGGCAGCATCCATTAATTCATTTGCCAGTTTGCTTGCCATTGTTCGGCCTGGTCTGGAGCGGGAATATTGCACTAACCAACGCAGCGCTAGGGTAGTGCCCCGTTCTGTACGCACTTCCATTGGTACTTGGTAGGTTGCTCCACCAACTCGCCGAGCTTTTACTTCTACTAAAGGCGTGGCATTTCGCACTGCTCTTTCAAAGGTTTCTAAAGCACCAGCACCAGTGCGTTCTTCAATAGTTTTTAATGCATCATAAACAATCCGTGCGGCAAGTGATTTCTTACCATGACGCATGATCCGCCTGATAATCATGCTCACAAGGCGACTATTATATACGGAGTCAGACGGAACTGGACGCCTTTGAATAACACCACGACGAGACATACTTCACCTTTAATTCGCAATTGGCAACGAAATTATATGCTATCAGACACCGGAAACCAAAAGCTGTGGAACTCAACCCTCAGACTTTCTCAATTTTGTTTTCGATTGTTACAGCTAGGCTGACTTATTAACTGCCAATTTTGGATTAGAGTTTTTGGTAGATGTTCCGACCACAAGGATTGGAAAAAATCAAAAGTCTGTAAGCCTCATCCCCTTGTGGGTTCGACCAATCCAAAACTGCAAATCGCTCGACTGAGCGTAGTCGAAGTCTAAAATTCATTGACTTGCTAGCTGCAACTAAATACTTAAGGCGACAACATTCTAAACTTTAATATCCAGATATAGAATTCTGCTGTGGGTTACAGCGTTTTCCTCTGAACTTCTACACTTGCTCGCTTAGTGTAGATGTAGCTTGCTTGATTTTTTTAACAGACTTGAGCAGCTTTCATAACTACTCTTAGAACACAGATCCTGATAGTTTTTTGTCCTTGAGCGTTTCTCAGGTAGACGATTAATCGTGTTGGATACGATTAATCGCCTAATCTCATTTTTTCGCTTCTTTCGGACGCTTGGTTCCATACTTGGAACGCCCTTGTTTGCGGTCTTTGACTCCGGCTGTATCTAGGGTGCCACGGATAATGTGGTATCTCACGCCTGGTAGATCCTTAACCCGACCGCCACGAATCATTACAACTGAGTGTTCTTGTAAGTTGTGACCAATACCTGGAATATAAGCTGTGACTTCAAATCCAGAGGTCAGTCTGACTCTTGCTACTTTACGTAGAGCTGAGTTAGGCTTTTTTGGTGTGGTCGTGTATACTCTGGTACAAACTCCCCGACGTTGGGGACATTGTTTCAGAGCCGGGGATTTGGTTTTCTGACGCGCTTGTTCGCGCTCGTTACGTATTAGCTGCTGTATTGTTGGCATGAGTTACAGCGCGTAAAGCTGCTTATATGTCTAAGTTTTAACAAATCCTAATTATATCGTTTTTTATGGTTTTGTGTCAATTGTAATTTTTCCTTAATTAGTTGGTCATTTTGCTTTTTTATTGGCAAACGATCACTAATTAAGGACTATTAACTAGTTATGGAGAATGAATTGCCACAGCTACAAGTAGCGATCGCCTGGGGATTGTGGAAGCGAAAACCACCACCCATTAAGTCTTCTGAATAATCTACCCTCAAACCGTTGAGGTAATTTAAGCTGGCGACATCTATGACTACTTGAATTTCATCCAAGTTGAAAACTTGGTCGTCAACTTTTATTGCTTCATCGAAGGACATATCATAAAATAATCCAGAACAACCACCTGGTTTGACTGCCAATCGAAACAAAACATTTGGCTGCTGCTTGGACTTGATTCGCCCAATCTCACTGGCGGCGGCTTGACTCAGATGAATCATAAAACTCGTTTTTTGCAATTGAAGACCCCATCTTGATTTTACAGACAGATGGGTTAATCCTAGCTTCTTGAAAATTCCAAATCATCAAAGCGATGAGCGAGATTGCTATTACTACATTTATAGCACAAAATATTTCAGTCCCCACCTTAACGAGGTAGGGACTTCCGGGGTGTAGTGGTTCCCAAATATGGTTTGCACAAACAAAAATGTATTCAGTTTTTAGATTAGAGCTTTAATCTTTGGTACGGGCATAGTCATCTTGGTAGCGAATAATATCATCTTCACCCAAGTATTCGCCATTTTGCACTTCAATTAATACCAAGGGGATCACGCCAGGATTCTCTAAACGATGAGATGTACATTGGGGTACATAGGTTGACTCATTATTGCTCAGTAGAACTTCTTTCTCGCCACAAGTTACCCTAGCTGTACCAGATACGACAATCCAATGTTCACTGCGATGGTGGTGCATTTGTAGACTGAGGCGGTGTCCGGGCTTAACTTCAATGCGCTTTATTTTGTATCCGCGCCCTTCTTCCAAAACTGTAAAAGCACCCCAAGGACGTAACTCAGTTGCAGAAACGCCTTTGGATGTGATAGTTGAAGGTAGGTGTAGAGTCTCAATCTGTGTAGTTTCTTGATATCGAGCCATATTTACCTTATTTGGAGACATAACAAACCGTTGATACTCTTACTATTGATAAAAAATCTGGCGCAATCTTGCAATGTTGAAAATCACTAATTTTGTCGCACTTTGATCAAGATAGCAAAATCAAACATGATGGTGTAAATCATCACTCCTAAAATTCTTGCATCTACACCAAGTCTTCATCAGACAAAATGACACCTTGTTCTAAACTTTAAAAAAGATGGGGCATTGGGCATGGGGCAAAACAGTGCTGAGTTAGGAGTTAGGAGTACAGGCGCGATTAATCGCGTCTGTACAAAAGTTAAGATTTATTCTCCCCTCTGCCCACTCCCCACTCAGCACTCGGAAAAGAGGAACTCAGGACCTTGAGGGGTAGGCATTGAGCATTGGTGATTAACAGACTTTTTCATTCCCCATTCTCTACTCCCTACTCTCTGATTATCGTGGTTTCAGGAAAATACCAATTCCATTATGAACACGAGCAGCTGTACTAGGCGAGCGATCAAGTAGCTGTCCTCCTAAGTAAAGGCTGGTAGAACTACCTCCGTCCAAATTTAGGGCATCCACACAGCCCATCTGTTGTAGCAATTGGGCATGTTCTGCCAAATTAGGGCCATAACCGCCAACACGATTATGTGTAGCGGTAATCATTAATGTGCCTGTTGCTGTTGTGCAAATACCACTACGAATTGCCTTTTCGGCAATAAAAGCATTGCTGAATTTTTCGCTTTTGGCATCGAGGACAATTTGACGATTTTGAACTAATAGCGGTCCGGCTCCGATAATGTGGGGATAACGATTAAAATCAGCCGGATTAGTGGCGCTGGAAATACTTAATGTAGTTCCAATAGGTAGCTGTGAGGCAACACTAGCAGCGTTGGTGCGTAAGGTTAGTAGGTAGCCATCCTGGGGAATGGGAACGGCCGTCTCACCAACTTTGCCGCCTGGTAACTGTTGAGTAATTTGGTCTTTCTGTACCACTAGAATAATTTCGTTATCGGTCAAGGGCGTATAAGTTGATCCCCAAGCTGGGGTGTAACGGGCAATGCCACTCTGGACGTAGCCACTATTGAGAAACTGAATTGGTAGGCGCTGGTCATTTGCTGTAATTAAAGTTTCTTCTAAGGTGAAACGACCGAAGTAAAATTGGCCAGAATCATTCCAAGCGATCGCACCCCGATTGAGAATAGGGCCTGATAACCACTGGCCATCCCGACGAATTGCACCCAATGGCAATCTGTTATTGCGGTTAAAATAACCACCGTTAATTCCAGCTACTGCTAAGTAACGTTGTGCTGTTTGAATTAAGGGAGCAGTACCCGCAAGCCCATCAAGACTAGCCCACATAGGTTTCAACGTTAGCCCAAATTTACGAGGATTAACTTCTAACCAGATCACCGGGAAACGTTCTGTGCCTAAGTTGACATAATGCTGTCGCCAGCGCAATCCTGGGGCCCAAGTAATATCTCTTTCTTCTAGAGGATCGGGTCGAATATCGATAATCAGGCGATTGGGGTTATCTACAGTACTAACTTGAGGCGATAGACCGAAGGGAACGCTCAGACTAATGATGGTTTGGTTTTTCACCACCTCCACTTGTTGAATCAGTGGTTCAGGGACCAGTGCCGGTGGTATTGGTTGTGTTGGTGTAACTGGTAATAATTGTTTGAGCAAGTTTGGCAGCAATGTTGGTGGTGCTGGTGCTGCTGGTGGCTGGGGGGTATAGCGTTCTATTAAAACAGGATCGGCTATTCCATCAAGGGTAATTGTCCACTTTCGATTCGGCGGTGTAGTGGGTTTGGGAGTTGGTGTGTCTGGATCGGGGGATGGAGTTTGGGGTTTTGCGATCGCTGACCCTTGTGCAACTTGCCAGGGAGTTGCACGATCTAAATCGACAAGAATTCGAGCCTGTTGCAAAGGATTAACATTAGCCTCTGGAGGCTCCTGGCTCTGAACAATATTTGTGACTTGTGCTTTTGGGGTAGCAATTACCAAAATGTTGCCATTGGTTCGGATCTCCCATCCAGATGTTTGAGCAAAATTGCTAATATCCAAATAGCGATATGCTCCTAGTAGCTTGGTGGATAAAACCAGTGGCTTTGTCACCGATGAAAACCACTGTATTGGTTGCCTTGCTGAGTTACTACTGTTTAAAAAATTTATTCCAATTAATTGCCTAAATCCCCCATCACTCAAATAAGTTGTAATCTGACCAGCTTTTCCAGGTTGCTGCAACCATGTTCCTGCTAAAGTACGACCATTCAGGGAAATTTGATTACCAGAGGATGCTACGCCTGTTAAAGCAGGTGCAGGTAACTGGGAGATCAGCCTTGGTATTGATTGGGCGTTGGTAGTACAGGTAGTAGTTAAACATAGTGTTATTAAAAATATTGGTGATACAGTAGCCCGTAAAAATCTGTGATGCCTTCTCTGCGAGACGCTACGCGAACGGCGGACTTTGCCAATGGCATTGCCTGATTGGCTATAATTCAGCATTTTTACCATAATTTGCTAGGTAGGTTTTTTGAAAACTATCAGCCACAATATGCTTGGGTTAAGGAAATTTATCTGTTTAGGTAGGCAGGGGGAGCAGGGGAAGCTCTTGAGGCAGGGGGATAGAAAAAGGCTTATTTAAACCGTATTGCTATCAGCCAAGGTATAAACTAACTAATTATTTGATTTATAAATATAAAAAAAACATGAGTTTATTTTTGATAAAACATGTTATCCTATATATTGGCTATTTATATCTTTTAAAAACTAATCAATTTATTTAGACGCTAAAGCCACTGCAATCAAGTGTTTTAACTGGCACTAATTCTAACCACAATATACACGGTAGTTTTGATAATCAAAACTGGATTAAGATATTTAATCCTGACTGATCGTTACTAATTCAGTAAGGTCTAGTTAGTAGTAATACATGTGCGAACTGGTAAGCGGCAAAACTCTAGACAACAAAGATATTTGGGAATTGTCAAATGGGTATATATTGTAATACGCTGATTTTATTGCTGGATCAGGATAACCAAATAATTACTAATTCGTAATGGGCTACGCCCCGCTACGCTAACGTAATTTGTAATTAAAAGGGTACACCAGCTCAGACTCAGTTTTAATTCAATGGTTAACAAGACAATGGAGGGTAGAACCCCTCACTGATTGCAACCACGAATTAAGGTAGCGTAGCGTAAAGCCTTTAGCATAGCTATCTAGACGAGATGCTACGCAAATGCTTAGAGTGAGTTCTTGATCGTCACGATCAATTACAAATTATCTTGGCTTTGGCTTGAAAAAATAGTACAGCCTTCAGTTTTAGTTTTGTTTCAGGTGAGCCGGAATAGGCTCTATGAGTAGCTAGCGTGCATCTGGAAAAAGAGAATTGAGAAAATACTTAGCTTCAAAATATAAAAAAGGAACTGTCAGGGCAAAAATGATGTCTTGGCGCAGGTAAGTTGTTTAACACCGCATAAATACATAAAAATAAGCAAAAATTTTAACACGAGTTAACTAACAAAGTAAAACCGAAGTTAAAATTTTTTTTCCCTAAATTTCGGTGTCTGTATATTTTTCCATCGCTGAATTTAGAACTTTTTTCCATAACGTAGTGGCAAAATTGGTAACTCAATACTTCAGGAACAGGGTATGAATAATAAACCGATGAATCAAGACCAGAAAATCACAAAGGATATAAACTCAAGAGATACCTATCAGGGGCAAAAGTGGTTAGTAGAGGAACGAGATGCCTGTGGTGTAGGTTTTATTGCTCATCGCCAAAATCATACCAGCCACGAAATTGTTGAAAAAGCCTTAGCTGCTTTAACCTGCTTAGAACATCGAGGAGGTTGTAGCGCCGATCAAGACTCTGGTGATGGTGCTGGAGTATTGACAGCTATTCCTTGGGAGTTGTTCCAACAAGACTTTGCCGAAAGTGGAAAGGAATTTCCATGCATCAATAATATAGCTGTTGGGATGATCTTTCTACCACAAGACCAGGAAGCAGCACAAAAAGCTAAAGCGGCAGTTGAGCAAGTAGCTGCTGAAGAAAAATTCATTATACTTGGTTGGCGAGTTGTGCCAGTGCAACCTGATTTACTTGGAGTACAAGCAAGAGAAAATCAACCCCAAATTGAACAAGTTTTGTTAGCTTCTGTTGACAAGAGTGGCGATGAATTAGAACGACAATTGTATATTACCCGTCGCCGAATTAGTAAAGCTGCAACCAACATCTCAGAAGAATTTTATATCTGCTCATTGTCAAGCCGCACAATTGTCTATAAAGGCATGGTGCGTTCTGCTGTATTGGGCGACTTTTATGACGATTTAAAAAATCCAATTTACAGAAGCGCCTTTGCTGTCTATCACCGCCGCTTTAGTACCAACACAATGCCCAAGTGGCCTCTAGCACAACCGATGCGGCTTTTGGGTCACAACGGTGAAATCAATACTTTATTGGGTAACATCAACTGGATGATGGCACGAGAAGCTAGCCTGAATCATCCTGTATGGAGCGATCGCATCAATGAACTTAAGCCATTAGTTCATATTGATAATAGCGACTCAGCTACCCTAGACAACGTACTAGAATTGCTAGTGTGTTCTGGACGCAGCCCCTTGGAAGCTTTAATGATTATGGTTCCAGAGGCTTACCAAAATCAGCCTTCTTTAGATAATTATCCAGAAATTGTTGATTTCTACGAATATTACAGTGGTCTGCAAGAAGCATGGGACGGGCCAGCACTTTTAGTATTCAGTGATGGCAAAAAAGTTGGTGCAACACTAGATCGTAATGGCTTAAGACCAGCTCGCTACGCGATCACCAAAGATGACTACATTGTAGTAGCTTCGGAAGCTGGTGTAGTAGACTTTCCAGAAGCCGATATTGTCGAAAAAGGTAGACTCGGGCCAGGGCAAATGATTGCCGTGGATTTAGTAAATCATGAAGTCCTGAAGAATTGGGAGATTAAGCAGCGCATTGCCAAGCAGCACCCTTATGGTGAATGGCTGCAACAGTACCGTCAAGAATTAAAGTCATTGGTAAGCCAACGCGGTCTTCTCCCAAGGGGAGACGCTAAGAGCGAACGAGCGTCTGGGGGTCTCCCCCATGAGCGATTGGCGAACCCTGAAGGGATCATTGGTCATCCGTCATTAGCAAATGGCAATGGCAAAGGACAAATGACAAATGACCAAAAACAGGTGACAATTGACAAGCAAACATTGCTTCAGCTGCAAACTGCTTTTGGCTACACCACAGAAGATGTGGAAATGGTAATTCATCCAATGGCGATCGCAGGTTCGGAGCCGACTTTCTGCATGGGTGATGATATTCCTTTAGCAGTGCTGTCAACAAAACCCCACCTGCTGTATGACTATTTCAAACAGCGTTTTGCTCAGGTGACAAACCCGGCGATTGATCCCCTACGGGAAAAGCTAGTGATGTCTCTGAAAGTTGAACTGGGTGAACGGGGTAACTTATTAGAACCCAAGCCAGAATATGCTCAAAGATTGAAGCTGGAATCGCCAGTTTTAACGGATGCTGAATTAGAGGCGATTAAGCTGTCGGGATTTGCCACAGCCGAGTTGTCAACCCTATTTGCGATCGCCAGTGGCCCTGAAGGATTAAAAGCCGCAGTCCAATCTTTACAAGCACAAGCAGCTCAATCAGTCCGCGCAGGTGCAAAGATTTTAATCTTAAGTGATAAGGGAAATGACGGTATCAGCCCAGAAAATACATACATTCCTCCCCTGTTAGCAGTGGGTGCTGTACATCATCACCTGATTCGGGAAGGGTTGCGAATGAAAACATCCCTGATTGTCAATACTGCCCAATGCTGGAGTACTCATCACTTTGCTTGTCTCATTGGCTATGGTGCTGGTGCAGTCTGCCCGTATATGGCTTTGGATACGGTGCGTGATTGGTGGTCTGATCCCAAAACTCAAAAGTTAATGGGTGTGCAAAAAATTCCAACCCTCACCCTAGAACAAGCTTTAGGAAACTATCGCAAAGCAGTAGAGTCAGGTTTGCTAAAAATTCTCTCCAAGATGGGAATTTCTCTGCTCTCCAGCTATCAAGCAGCCCAAATCTTTGAAGCTATTGGCATCGGTGGAGATTTAATCGAACTGGGATTTTGTGGTACGACTTCCCGCATCGGAGGTTTGAGTGTTGGCGAACTCGCTGATGAAGTGCTTTCCTTCCACAGCAAAGCTTTCCCAGAAGTGACAGCCAATAAGTTACAAAACCTGGGCTTTGTGCAGTACCGTCCAGGCGGCGAGTACCACATGAATAGTCCAGAAATGGTTAAGGCGCTGCATAAAGCTTTAGATGGCAAAAACTACGACCACTACGAAGTTTATAAAAAGCACCTCCAAGGTAGACCAGTAACTGCCCTGCGGGACTTGCTAGACTTCCAGGGCGAGGGCACCCCAATTTCTGTAGAAGAAGTAGAGTCGGTAACTGAAATTGTCAAACGTTTCTGCACCGGCGGCATGTCTCTAGGCGCTTTGTCAAGAGAAGCTCATGAAACTTTAGCGATCGCCATGAACCGCATTGGCGGTAAATCAAATTCAGGAGAAGGCGGTGAAGACCCAGTGCGCTATACAGTTTTAGATGATGTAGACGAGTCTGGTCATTCACCAACCCTTCCTCATTTAAAAGGATTGCAAAATGGTGATAAAGCCTATAGTGCCATTAAGCAAGTTGCATCAGGACGCTTTGGTGTTACGCCAGCGTACTTAGTCAACGCCAAACAAATTGAAATAAAAATTGCCCAAGGTGCCAAGCCTGGGGAAGGTGGACAGCTACCAGGGCCAAAAGTGAGCCAATACATTGCGATGTTAAGACGCTCAAAGCCAGGTGTGACGCTGATTTCACCACCACCACACCACGATATCTATTCTATTGAAGACTTAGCGCAACTGATTTTTGATTTACACCAAATTAATCCGAAAGCAAAGGTGTCGGTGAAGCTAGTTGCAGAAGTTGGCATTGGCACGATCGCGGCTGGTGTAGCTAAGGCAAACGCTGATATTATCCAGATTTCTGGTCATGATGGTGGTACAGGTGCATCGCCATTAAGTTCGATAAAACACGCGGGTTCACCGTGGGAACTGGGTTTAAGTGAAGTGCATCGCGTCTTGATGGAAAATGGCTTGCGCGATCGCGTGATTTTGCGCGTAGATGGTGGACTGAAAAGTGGCTGGGATGTGGTAATAGGTGCATTGATGGGCGGTGAAGAATTTGGTTTCGGCTCCATCGCCATGATTGCTGAAGGCTGTATCATGGCGCGAGTTTGCCACATGAATACCTGCCCTGTGGGTGTTGCTACTCAAAAAGAAGAACTCCGCAAGCGGTTTACGGGAATGCCGGAACAGGTTGTCAACTTCTTCTACTTCATCGCCGAAGAAGTGCGTAGTTTGTTAGCAAGACTAGGTTACCGTTCTTTATCAGAAATCATTGGACGTGCAGATTTGTTGAAACTGCGCCCAGAGGCAAAACTCACTAAAACGCAATCATTGAACCTGGACTGTTTACTGAAGCTACCAGATACCAGAGACAATCGTAGTTGGTTGCTGCATGAAGAAGTCCATAGCAACGGCGTAGTTTTGGATGACAAGATGCTTACCGATCCCGACATTCAGACTGCCATTAGGGATCAGTCCACTGTTACCAAGACTTACCCTATTGTCAATACTGACAGAACAGTAGGCACAAGATTAGCGGGAGCGATCGCTTCTCAATACGGTGATAGCGACTTTGAAGGACAAATTAATCTCAACTTCACAGGCAGTATTGGGCAAAGCTTTGGTGCGTTCAACCTCTCTGGTATAATTCTGACCCTAGAAGGAGAGGCAAACGACTACGTAGGTAAAGGGATGCATGGTGGTGAAATCATCATCAAACCTCCAACTGATGCTACCTATAACGCATCACAAAACGTGATAGTTGGCAATACGTGCCTCTATGGTGCTACTGGTGGCATGTTATTTGCAAACGGTTTAGCAGGAGAACGCTTTGCTGTAAGAAACTCCAAAGCCATAGCAGTGATTGAAGGCGCTGGGGATCACTGCTGTGAATACATGACTGGTGGTGTGATTGTCGTTCTCGGCAAAGTAGGACGTAACGTAGCAGCCGGAATGACTGGTGGACTGGCATACTTTTTGGATGAAAACGACTCATTTCGTGAGTTAGTCAACCCGGAAATTGTCAAAATCCAACGGGTGATTACACAAGCAGGTGCAAAACAACTGCAAGAGTTAATCAAAACTCATGCGGAACGCACTGGTTCACCAAAGGCGAATAAAATTTTGCAAAACTGGCAAGAATTTTTACCTAAATTCTGGCAGTTGGTTCCACCTTCTGAAGCTGATAGTTCCGAAGCTGATCCACAAAAAAACACAACTGAGTTCAGTTTAGTCAGCAGTCATTAGTAACTGTAACCATTCTCATACTCAGCCTTAAGCCATTCTCCTGTTGGAGAAGCTGCACAAACAGGTACTCTGTGAAAACCCCTTTGGATACTTAAAACAGTCGCTTGAATTTACCCCTTACAAAGACTGTAGAGAGAAAATATATTTCCCCTTATTTAGGGGGAATATCACTAAATTATTTACAACTGGACTTTAGACTAAGGCAACAAAAGTGACTGAGCAACTAGATTGTGAAGTTTAGTAATAAAGTCGAGATCAGCACTGTTTTAAATCAGTGAACAGTCAACAGTTATTAGTTATCACGGTTTCAGTCGAGGATTTGACCCCGACTGAAACACAGCACTTATTAGAAGTGTGAGGCTCTGACTCCCAATTGAGTTGCATTTTTTAACTGATAACCGATAACTGATAATTGTTGAAATCTACCTAATTGGGAATAGAAGGTATTATCTAAATGCTGGTAAACTACCATATAAATGTTTGCTAACAAATAGAATTTGTTTATAGCAATTATTATAAAAAAGAAAACATCCGAGCAGAAAACTTCTGACTTCTGAATAAAAAGTTTTCAAAATGATTATTTTTCATACTTTAAAAGCACTACTGACCATTGCAATAAGTACCTGAAAACATAATATGGGCAGCTTAGACAGTTATTGCCTCTCCATCGCTGGGTTAAACGCGATTTAATTGAAGTAAACGCATGTTAAATTTAACTTCAATTATTCTGATTAATTTTTCGTTACATACTTATCAATTTCCTCATCGACTTAATTACCCATAATTAAGAATTATTCTTTTTTATTTTTGTTAGCAATCAACTTTTGGTCTGCATCTTCCATTTCTAAAAGCTCTGGAATAGTAACAAAGTGATAGCCTTGTTTTCTAAAGTTGCTAATAATTTCTGGTAAAGCTTGCACAGTTCTGGAACGGTTACCACCACCATCATGCATTAGGACAATACCACCAGGTTTTGAATCTTTAATCACGTTATTGATCAACCTTGGTACAGCTGGTAATTTATAGTCTGTAGAGTCAGCAGACCACGTTACCACAGTATATTTTTGGCCTTTAGCGTAAGCAGCTAATCCATTATGTAGGATGCCACCAGGCGGTCGGAAAAGATGTGTTTTAGCACCAGTAACTTGATAAATTAGGTCTTCTGTGCGATCAATTTCAAAAGCAGCTGCTTGTGGATTCATGAAGTGATACCAGTGATGCCAAGTATGGTTGGCAATGACGTGACCTTGAACTACAATTTGCTTTCCTAATTCTGGATAATTTTTTAGGTTCTGCCCAATGACAAAAAACGTCCCTTTGATATTATTTGATTTCAGAATATCTAATACTTGTTCTGTGGTCTTGGGCCAAGGGCCATCATCAAAAGTGAGAGCAATTACTTTCTGCCCCTTAGTGAGTTTTGCCGCTCCAACTATTGCCCCTTGAAAACGCGATGGTATAGCGTAGGATAGTCCTTTTGTTTGTGCTTCTAGCTGCCAACTTGTAAGCATGGCCGACTTTAATTTCTCAATTCGCTCCTCAGTTCCTACATTTGCAGCTACATCCTTGACATTTATAGTTTGTCTACTCTGAGCTTCTGAAGGGTTTGGTCTTAGAAGCATCATGAAAGCAAGGCTAAAAACACCACATAACGCAAGCAGTGCAATTAATATTCCTTCTGGCCACAGAAACGACTTATTGTTTTCCACCTCATAGCTCCTTCAAAGATCGAACCATCCACCACGTTATGACGGTACGTTATAGCACATTTTTTTTGGATATCCTAGCTACCCGCTGCTTTCTGGTAATCCTGAAAATTAGAATCGGGAATAACGAAAATTCAAAATTGAGAAGATAGACTATACAGCTTTAACTGAAATCTAGATGCTCTAGATTTGGGCGATCGCTTATACAATACTTGATACTGTTTAATGTCAATCCATTTATAAAAGAGGAGATTCTTACCCCTAGCTCTAAGAAGGAGTGCAATCGAATAATTAATGACACCGCAAAATCTTCTTTATCACAGTTCTGAATTAGTTTCTGTCTTTTACTTCACCACTAAGGCAGCATTATCCTTTTAAGTTTTATAGCTTTGCAAATAAAATGTAGCTCAACTATCACGCCTACAATTACTGTTTTTTGTAGGCTGAAGTTTTTATAGCAATACTTCCTGACAAAAAAGCTGTACAGGTTGTAGCTGAGTAAATTATTTAATTAACATACAAAACTACTTACAAGGAGCGGGGTATCTTTATGAAAAGAGTCTAATAAACTATTAGCCATTTTCTTGATAAGATATATCTTACTGCCTGCTGCCATTCCTTCCTTTTTAAGAAAAAGTTAAATTTTTAACTTCCAGAATGTTGCCTTGAACTTTCTATGAAATAGACAGACGGAAATTAATTAAATATAGTTTCTCATTGCCAAGGGGCATTTATTCGTTAATCTATATGCTTTTAAATCATTCAGCAAAAATGATTGTATCAGCAGCTTAACTCTGTTTTTGATGCTGATATTTAAGCCTAAATTACTAGTAGGTTTTTGTCTGTTAATTTTCTTCTTGATAGTAAGGGAGATTTATATATTATTAATAGTACAATATAGTATATACTGTCACAGTAAAATTACGCAATTTATTCAAATCTTTATAGCAAAACCGTTCTCACAGTAGTAACTTAGTATATATATATACTAATAGAGAGGTTTATTATCATATTTTTGAAGTATACCGCGTAATACAGATAAAATGATGCAACGTGAAACTCAACATTCATCGGGGTGTTGGATCTCATGCTTCGCTGCGCGACGCTGACGCGAACGACACAACTACAAAATTTATTGCGCTAATTTAGCTTGTGTCCATTGGTGTCAACTTAAGAAAAAATCTGCTTTGAGAGGACGTTTTGCCCTCATCACCTAACCCCTTCTCCCAACTTGGGATTCAAGGAATTAGAGAATTTGCTCGCCTCTGGCAAAATTGCCTTCAGGGTTGGGGGTAAGGGTCAAATCTAGAAAGTTTGCCAAATTTAGCTTATACGTTAAGTTGACACCTATTATCTGGGTCACAGCAGTACATATACTTAGATTTTTTCACGTAATTCAATCGGATTACTATATTTAAGTAAGGCATTCAGTAAGGGACTTCCAAATAAAAAATACTTGACTATTTGTTGTAGGGTAGACCAAAAAGCCTACCTTGGGCTACAGGCAAGAAGCTGACCCCACAAGATTGGTAATTTATTTGTTGAAAGTCTCTAAACTGTTTTGCCACTCAACGACCAATTTTTTCTCAAAGAAAAAACCGACTGGCTGTATCGCTCTACCAATCGGTAACTGCTTTTTTAGCAGTAAGAAGCAAAATTGAAAATCATCTCATAACTTGCCTTATAATTGCAGCAATTAGAATTAAGATTTTTAATTATCTATCTAAAAATCCTATTCATCAGTTTATATTGCTTTAGACAGGTCATAGTTTATTTCCAGTAGTTTTGCTTATCTTTGGTAGATGCGATAATTGTATTGTTTAATATCTGGTATGGATTTTTGCAGAATCCAGCTTGTTTATTAGTATACCTTTTGAGTCAAAATAATCAAGGTATTTGTTCCACTTCTTGAACTGGCTAAAAACTTTTATGATTCCTCACGAAAGTGATGCAAAAGAAGAGCGTGCGTCGTTAAAAGTATGGCGTAGTTGGCAAGAAAATCTGATTTTAATTGCGATCGCATTGTGTTTGGCATTTATAATCAGGACTTTTATCGCCGAACCCCGCTATATACCTTCGGATTCGATGCTGCCTACCTTACATACAGGCGATCGCTTGGTAGTTGAAAAAATATCCTACCATTTTCACCCTCCCATAACTGGGGATATTATTGTTTTTCAGCCACCCGCAGAACTACAACGTCGAGGATATCCCAAAGACCAAGCCTTCATCAAGCGGGTTATTGGCCAGCCTGGTGAGGTAGTTAGTGTTGCTTTTGGCAAAGTCTATCTTAATGGTGAACCTTTGACAGAAGACTACATCGCTGAACCCCCAAATCAGCCATATCGACCAGTGAAAGTCCCAGAAAATGAGTTTTTTGTTATGGGAGATAACCGCAACGATAGTAATGACTCTCGTTATTGGGGTTTTTTACCCAGAGAAAATATCATCGGTCGTGCAGCATTTCGCTTTTGGCCTCTTGATCGCATTGGGTTCATTTAATCAATTTTGGATTTTGGATGTTAGATTTTGGATGTTAGATTTTAGATTTTTCCTTTAATCGAAAATCCAAGTTGCACTGTCAGGGCATCAAAGATGTGACTCAAAATCTAAAATTGGCAAAGTTAGGAGTTATTTTAAAACTTCTAACTTAAAACCTTAAGTAATACATCAGTTGAGCGATCGCATCACCAGTTAACTCCAACCGCCGTTGGAAATCAGCTAGGTTACGGTAAGGCCCGGCTGATTGCCGATTTTGCACCACTGCTTGTGCTAGAGACAAATCTATAAATGGAATTTGGGCTAAATTTTCAACTGTTGCTGTATTTGGGTTGACTAAATGGGCCGGACTTTCTAAAGATTCGTGGTCATAGTAAATAAAATTCAGCAGAGGCTTTAATGGCTCCAAGCGCAGCGCTGGTATAGCTAAAGCCGCAGCGATATCTTCAATACAGTAAAATTTAACACCCGAATGCGAAAGTTCTACAAGCGATCGCGCTTGGTGAATTGACAAACCTGGTAGGCGTAACCAATCATCTACAGTCGCTTGATTAGCATCAATGCGGATACCTAATTTAGCCGCTAGCTGAATTTCTTCCCCAGATTGTAGGCGATAGTAGGGATCGTTGAGGAGCTTGGTGCGGAGCTTTTGCAGCCTGGGGTTCAAAGGTAGCCAGTTATTCATGTTGTTGCTTACCTCAAGAAATCTGGTCTAGCAATTGGCGACGCTTTTGCTCAAATTCATACTCTGAAATTAGTCCATCCTGGCGCAAAGCATCCAATTCACGCATTGCATCAGCGATCACTCCTACCTGATTACTCACCTTTTGTGAGTTTCTTATTGCTGACTTACCTAGATTAAAATTACGATCAAAAGCTTCTTCATTTTGGGCTAAATACCAAACTCCTTCAATGGCACTAGCTACTCTGGGGATTGGCGTCCAGGAAAGCAAAAAATACAAAACACCCCAAAATGGCTGTCCCAGATAGAATTTATGTAATCCTGAAATTGTCAGCGTGCCAGAAAAAGCTAAAACAGCAGCAACACTTCGACTTTTGCGCTTAGTCAACATATTTCTAATAAATATACCAATACCACAGTTTTGACAATCAGACAGTCAATTATCCTGCCTTGCTCTTCAAACTTTTAGATGGAAATTCCCGGACATAATTTAGTAATTGCAGAAATTTGAGTAAGTTTCACATGACCGTGCATTGAGCTTTGATGCTAATTTTAAGTTTTTAACAGCTTTATTACTACTACTATGTCACAGACCTTCCTACCGCCAAAATGGCTTGAACAGCTTTGTGATCCTTACGCTGTGCTAGGAATTTCTGTAATTGCTGACAATCGCCAGATTTTAAAGCGCTATCACTCTTTAGCGAAGCTGCTACATCCCGATCGCCATGCTAAAAACTGCAATCCAGACCAAGAATTAGCAACGGCAATATTTAGCCATTTAATCAATCCAGCTTATGAACAACTGAAACATCAAGATAAGCGTTTGATAGCGATTGCTATGCTGCGATCGCAAGCAAAAGCTTTCGAGCAGAAGCCTTTGTCTTCTCAAAGTCCCATAGCTCAGAAAGTTATCGAAATGTCTACACCCCAAGCAGAATTGTTTTATGAAGAAGCGATCACCTGCTATGCAGAAGATCAATATAAATTATTAGAGCAGTTTTATCAGGTAACGCAACAAATTAATACACTGAATTTAGTATACTTACGGTTACATAAACCAGACTTCCGAGCAACACAAAAAGCTCTTAGCATCCTCTCTGAGGTAGAAGTTAAGCCAATTGAATTGACATTAAATGAAAAAACTGATGTCAAACCAGTTGTGACAAACTACGCTCAACGTCACTACCAACGAGCTATTGAGTACGTCAGGCTAGCCAAATGGTCTCTAGCTGTGCAAGAATTGCGCGATGCTATCAACTTAGAGCCAAATAACAGCGAATATTATGCCTTATTAGGTTTGGTATATTTAAAACAGAAATTTATCGGGATGGCTAGGGTTTACATCCGCCAAGCATTAAAACTGAATCCACAAAATTCACTAGCTTTGAAATACGCTCCCGGACTGAAAATTCAATCTTGTGAAAGCACCAATCCTAAATCAATGGCTACAGCTATGAGTATTGCAGCTCTATTAAGTCGGTTTACTCAAAGGAAAGGTTCTCTAGTCAAGTGTTGAAATTTCGGTAACAAACCGTACTAAAAACGAAGCTTCGTTACTAGATTACTCTCCTAGACTAAAATAATAATAGAAGTAAAACTATTAAGCTGCTGAGTATAGACACTTAGTTTAATATAAGCAATATGGGATTCTTCGATTCTGAGATAATTCAGCAAGAAGCAAAACAGCTGTTTGAGGATTATCAAGCATTAATCAAGCTTGGTAATAACTACGGTAAATTTGACCGCGATGGCAAAAAGCTATTTATTGAGCAAATGGAAGCCATGATGGATCGGTATCGCATCTTTATGAAGCGCTTCGAGCTATCAGAAGATTTCATGGCACAAATGACAGTAGAACAACTAAAAACACAATTAGGTCAATTCGGTGTCACCCCACAACAAATGTTTGACCAAATGCACCTCACTTTAGAACGGATGAAAGCCGAACTAGAAAAACAAGCCTAGTCAATTTTAGATTTTAGATTTTAGATTTTGGATTAATTGCCAATCCAAAATCCAAAATTCACAATTCAAAATCCAAAATTATTGTGACTTGGGCCGAGGAAACTGGGAAGGTGGCTTGAAGTTTTCTACTGGTGTGTTTTTCAGTGCCTTCTCCATAAAATCTTTCCAGATAGGAGCAACCATAACACCACCTGTAGCATGGTCAGCTAATTGTCTGTTGTCGTCTCTCCCCACCCAGACAGCAGTTGTTAGTTGTGGTACAGTACCCACAAACCAAATATCTTTTTCTGATGATGTTGTTCCCGTCTTCCCTGCGGCTGGGCGACCGATAGCAGCACCTTTACCTGTACCTTCAGAAATTACTGATCGCATCACATCGATAATTGCTGCTGAGGCCCAAGGATCGAGAACTAGCTGTGGTTTAGGGGTATTGTCTAGCAACACGTTACCACTACTATCGGTGACACGGGCAATTACAGTTGGTGGCGATTGCCAACCATAATTAGCAAAGGTAGCATAAGCACTAGCCATTTCCAAAGGTGTGACACCAATTGCACCAAGTGGTAAAGAAGTCACAGGTTCCATTGGACTCGTAATGCCCAAGGTACGGCAAGTTTCTATGACTCTATTCATCCCCACAGCCTTACCAACTTTGATCACGGGAATGTTACGCGATTGAGCTAAAGCTGTGCGAATTGGCATCGCTCCCCTAAAACCACCATCATAATTTCTAGGAAAGTACCAACCATTACCATCTCTATAGCTAACTGGAGCGTCTACCACCGTTGAGTCTGGCCCATATTTACCAGTAGCAAAAGCAGTATAATATACAAACGGTTTAAAAGAAGATCCGGGCTGGCGTTGAGCTTGAGTTGCACGATTAAATTCACTAGTCTTAGGATCTATACCGCCCACTAATGCTTTGATAAAATGTGTGCGCGGATCTATTGCCACCAGAGCCATTTGATTTTTAGATAATCCTTGCTCCAAAAGTGTTTTATGCCACTTGGTGACAGTTTCCTCTGCCATGATTTGGAAGTTGGCATCAACCGTAGTTTGAACCCGCATCCCGCCTTTGAGCAGTGTTTCACGCCCAAACTTTTTAGCCAACTCCTGGGCTACGGTATTGGTTACATAAGGTAGGGCACTACCTTGAAAGGATTTGATTCTACCATATTTGATGTTTTGTTTGAGGGCATTGTCGTACTCTGACTGGCTGATCCAGTTCAACTCCAGCATCCGTCCTAGCACTTCTTTTTGTTTCTGTTTTGCCAGTTTAGTACTCACAAACGGGCTGAATTCTTCTGGTGCTTGGATCAAACCTGCCATCATTGCTGACTCACCCAAGCTTAAATATTCTGCTGACTTATTAAAGTAACTGCGGGCTGCCGTTTGTACACCATAATTGTTATGACCCCAATAAACTTGATTGAGGTACATTTCTAAAATTTGGTCTTTAGTAAGAATTTGTTCTAACCGAATTGCCAGCACAGCCTCTGCTAACTTCCGGGTAAAGGCACGCTTGTGAGACAAAAATAGATTTTTTACCAATTGCATAGTAACAGTAGAGCCACCCTCTTTGACTCCACCTGCTACAGCGTTAACTATTACAGCACGGCCAACACCAGTAGGGTTGATCCCGTGGTGATCGTAAAAGTGGCTATCTTCACTTGCTAATACTGCCCGTTTTAAATTCGGGGAAATTCTATCGAGGGGCACGACTTCCCGGTTGGCTTCCCCGTGGATACTCGTTAAAAGTTTACCCTTAACGTCATAGATGTAAGTTGTTTCTGAGGGAAAGAAGTTACGTAGCTGTCTCACATCTGGCAAATTGCGGAAACTAATGGCTAAACCAACCAGTCCTCCGGCTACAATGGAACTTGCCAGCATGGTCATTGAGAGGAGAGTACCGCCAGTTACCTGACCGACTCCTTTCAAAAACTCAAAACCTGATGAAGCCCGACGCTGTGGCTGTTTATCTTCAAAAGTCCTAGACGACGACACGGCGATTTCACTTCCTCACTTGTAAATTTAACTGTAATTGATTGGGCGAAGCAAGGCGGTTAATTTTTTGCAATTATAGTAGTTTTGCAGATCAGAAAGCGGATAAATTGCCAGTGAATATAACCAACTTAACTTCTAGTGTGCAAAACATAGCTAATAGTGGATTTTCTAGTATGACGCAAGATTTAGCTTGGCTGCGTCGTGGTGTGGTAGAAGTTTTCCCACAACCAACTGATGTTAACAGTGAAACTCTAGAAAAGCGCTTGTTAACTACAAACCAACCTTTGAGGATCAAATTGGGCATTGACCCTACAGGTACTGATATTCATCTTGGTCATAGCATACCAGTACGGAAACTGCGAGCGTTTCAAGATGCAGGACATATAGCAGTTCTGATTATTGGCGATTTTACAGCACGTATTGGCGATCCGACAGGTAAATCTGAAGTGCGTCGTCAGCTTACAGAAGCAGATGTAGCCCAAAATGCTCAGACTTATCTCGATCAAGTACGTCCTATCTTGGATTTTGACACACCAGGAAGATTAGAGGTGCGTTATAACTCCGAATGGCTCTCTGGGCTAAACTTAGAGAAAATTTTAGAGTTACTCTCCACAATGACCGTGGGGCAGATGTTGGCTAAGGAAGGATTTGCTGATCGCTATAAAAAAGAGAATCCAATTTTTATCCATGAGTTCCTGTACCCGTTAATGCAAGGTTTTGATTCTGTTGCCGTTGAGGCAGATGTGGAATTAGGAGGGACTGATCAAAAATTTAACATTGCTGTGGGCAGAGATTTGCAACGCCATTTTGGTCAAAAGCCCCAGTTTGGGATGCTAATGCCAATTTTGATTGGCACGGATGGGGTGCAAAAAATGTCCAAGTCTTTAGGTAATTATATTGGGTTGTCGGAACATCCTGGGCAAAAATATCAGAAATTACAAGGAGTTCCCGATAATCTGCTGAAGGAGTATTTTGAACTGTTGACAGATTTACCTCTGGATCAACTGCCAAAAAATCCCCGCGATCGCCAGACACTTTTAGCATGGGAAGTTGTCAAACAGTACCACGGTGAAACAGCAGCCCAAGAGGCTAAAGAAGCTGCCCAAAGTGGTGGAATGTTCGGTGCAGTTCCAGAATTCTCTTTAGCTGAGGTATCGCATCCCGTTAAGTTAGCTTATATTCTGAATGTCACTGGCTTATGCAAAAGTACTGGGGAAGGAAAGCGAAAAATTCAAGAAGGTGGAGTGCGCTTAGATGGCGATCGCATTACCGATGTTGATACTACTTTTGCTCAACCCGCCCAGTTACAAGGTAAGGTTTTACAAGTTGGAAAAAATAAGTTTGTGCGTTTAGTGCCTTAAATGGGGAGTAGGGAATGGGGAATAGTGAACAGGCACAACGAATTATAGTGCCTTTGGATGTGGCAGATGAACAAAGTGCGATCGCTCTTATAGATCAACTCCCGCAAGTGGTTTGGTGGAAAGTTGGCTTAGAGTTGTTTACCAGTACTGGCCCAAAAATTCTAGAAGTGCTAAAGTCCAAACAAAAGCGCATTTTCTTAGATTTAAAGTTTCACGATATCCCGAACACAGTCGCTGGTGCAAGTCGTAGTGCAGCCCGTTACGGGGTAGATTTGTTGACAATTCATGCAATATGTGGTATTGAGGCTCTGAAAGCTGCCAGAGAAGCGGCACAAGAAGGGGCAGCCCAAGCAGGTGTAAAACCGCCTAAGTTAATTGCCATTACTTTATTAACGAGTATTTCTGCTAGACAGCTGGCGTTTGATTTAAAGATTCCCCTAGAGTTACCAGAGTACGCGCTAGAAATGGCACTGCTAGCTCAAGAGGCGGGATTGGATGGGGCAGTTTGTTCGCCCCAAGAGGCGGCACAGCTACGACAAAGTTGTGGAGATGACTTTTTGCTTGTTTGTCCAGGGGTTAGGCCAACTTGGGCAGATAAAGGCGATCAAAAGCGATCGCTCACCCCAGCACAAGCCATTAAAGCAGGCGCAGATTATCTAGTAATTGGGCGTCCCATCACTGCTACTACTGAGCCGGAGTTAGCTTGGAAGAGGATTTCTCAGGAGTTAACCACAGTTGCATGAAGCTAAAAGTCAGTAAGAAGCCAGGGAATCTGGTGCAGTGTGTAGGGGAGAACAATCTTACCTCTTCGCTCAAAAAGAAAAATTATAGTTGGCTTTTAGCTTGTGGCTTCTGGGTTTTAGTATCAAATAGCCTTGCTTACCCAGCGTTCTCGATAAACCTCACCCCTAAACCCTCTGCGCTAGCAGAAAAGGAAAATGTCAACGACGGGGCGAAGTCTTTATGTTCTGAGCAAAATTTAGAGACATTAACTATAGAGCTACTGCAAGATTTACCTAGTTATACTAATCGTGCTAGTCAACGTGCCCGCCGCCTTAGAAGAAGCAGTGATATTTACAGTTATATCCTAGTGGCAGGAAGACCTGAGTTTACTCCTTTGCCCCTTAACCTTGAAGAATATAGTGCAGACGCTTCTAAAAGTTCTGCATCAGGAGTTGAGCAAGTTTTCTTTACTACCTTAGAACGGCAATACATAGGAAAGAAAGCGGTAGAATTGCAGGAATTCCACTGGCTATTGTTGACTAAAACTAAAATTGGTTGGCGTTTAGTGATGATGTTTTCTCAAATTGGTTCCTATTCAACACAGCAACCACTATATCCACCACGCGATAGTAGTAACGGCACTATTGCTCAAGGAGTTAAAACTTGGTTACGCGATTGTCAAGCTGGAAGTATACGTCACAATAATTCGTAATTCATAATACTTCGGTCAAGAAAACCTAATTCCAAATCTTCGTAAATTAGGAGAATATTAAATAATGTCTAAAATACTCACTCAAATTATTTATGAACAGGATTATCACTTGTGGTTAGAAACTACGTTGAAACAATTGCAAGAACGAGATTTAGAGCATCTTGATTGGGATCATTTGATTGAGGAGATTGAAAGATTGGGTAATGAACAGAAACACAAGCTGGAAAGTTATCTACTGCAACTTCTCAAACATCTGCTTTTGTATCAGCATTGGAGTCTTCCTGAATGTAAAAATCATTGGGAAGTGGAAATTGATAATTTTCGGGTGGAACTTAGGAAATTAACCAAATCTAAAAACCTCTACAACTATCTGCTCACGGTGCTTGAAGAAGTCTACATTGATGCGCTACGACAAGCGAAAAAGAAAAGTGGATTGAATTGTTTTCTGCAAACTTGCCCATATAGCATTGAGCAAATTTTAGATGTGGATTATTTACCACCATTTATTTATTGATAAGATACATTACCCAACTAGCTTGTATCAGTGTAATTGCGCCTGTATCTATGGGAAGATTTTGAGGAAAAATAGCTGATAAATAGGGAAAAAAAGCAGACATTATTTAAAAACGAAGGCTGGCTTGAATTTAATCGTTGTGACTCCCGTTTTTTGGCGATAACATGTAAATAAGTTTACTTCAAGCTTCTCAAACCGCGTTTGGCGTCATTTTTTTATGGAGATTCAGTTAATCAATATCGGTTTTGGTAACATCGTGTCTGCCAATCGAGTAGTTGCCATTGTCAGTCCAGAGTCTGCCCCGATTAAGCGGATTATCACCGATGCACGGGACAGGGGTCAACTGGTTGATGCAACTTACGGTCGGCGGACTAGGGCTGTAATTATTACCGATTCCAGCCACGTAATTCTGTCGGCGATTCAGCCGGAAACGGTAGCGAATCGCTTTGTAATTTCCCGCGAGCATCAAACTGTAGATAATTGATTAGGAGTAGATTAACAATCTCACTTCTATTTATACCACATCAGCAGTACTATGTGAATTAGACATGTTTTCTGTCACCCTTGCTACAAATTCTTTAGTCACTAGTACAGGTCGGCGGAAATAAACCTACCATTTTATTACAGCCAAAAATGTCAAAGTTAAAGCAGGCGTGAATGCGTGACTTTTGATGTCTGCCTTACGGTACTAATGAACTTGGCCAGGAACACAAGACTAATAAATAATATCTATTGATTGATTCACAGATTGAGGAGATGATGCCAGTTTTACCCATCCAGAGTATTGCTACTACCGAAGAACGCTTACATTTAGGCAGGTTGATTGTCTTAACTGGCCCCAGCGGGGTCGGTAAAGGCACTTTAATGCGATCGCTCCTAAACCGTCATCCAGAACTGTATTATTCTGTATCTGTGACGACTCGTTCTCCCCGTCCAGGAGAAATCGATGGCAAAGATTATTACTTTATCAGTCGCAGTAAGTTTGAACAATTACTTGCTGAAGGCGAATTTTTGGAATGGGCAGAATTTGCTGGGAACTATTATGGCACTCCCCGTGAAGCTGTACTTAACCAAATTCATTTTGGCAGGTTGGTGGTGCTAGAAATTGAGCTAAAAGGAGCAAGACAAATTCGTGCTTCCTTCCCCAGTGCCTTCAGCATTTTTATTTTACCGCCTTCTTTTGATGAATTGGAGAAACGGATACGCGATCGCGCCCAAGATTCTGAAGAAGCGATCGCCCGTCGTCTACTTCGCGCCCAAGAAGAAATTAAAGCCGCAGATGAATTTGATATTCAAATCGTTAATGACGATTTTGAAACTGCTTTAAATGACATTGAGACAGTTTTATTTCAATAAGTTAAGAGTTAAAAGTTAGAAGTTATCAATTTTAAACTTCTAACTCCTAACTCCTGTACAGACGCGATTAATCGCGTCTCTACTCCTAACTCCTCATTTCTAAATTAACCAAATAAACCCTGAATTACTCCCAGATTGCTAGTCAAAAAGTAAGCAACTACTGCACCACCTATACCACCAATTAAGAAAGAACTGGCAAAGTTGTTCCAGCTTTCTTTAGAGTTAAAAGCATCTACTGGAGGGTTGGGTACAGTAACACTAGCAAGCGCTTTCGGAGGATTGCTATTGGCATAGAGGGATAGGCTCGCCGTCAGAACAACAACCAAGCCAATAGCTGCCAATAATCCAGCTAAGTTGGCATTATCTGTATCGCGCAGTGGGCCCAATTTGGCAAAGGGGCCAAATATCCAGTAACCATGAGCCATACCAACTTCTAAACCGCGTCTTGCAGGAGCGAGTCCTGGGCGATAAGCTGGCAAGTTATTAATGAACCACTTGCTTAACGGAGAAGCATTAATCGGGGTTTCTAGATTACCCTTCTGCGGATCGCGGAATGCAGGAAAAACAACTTCCCGATTTCTGGGATCGCTAGGGAGATTTTTTGATGCATCTACTGCTTGCGCCATAGTTTTATCTTCGCCTCTAAATTTAAAATGGTGGCATTTTTATATTAATAATAATTGAGGCTAAAGATGCTTTTTGACTAGGAAGTTTAGAAAAGTTAATTTAGCTGCTTTCAAAAGTATGAAACTCGTAAGCTGTTCCCAGCATCACGAGTTTCAAAGAACTATTTTGTTAGTAGTAACTAGTTACTAGTTAATTGTCAACTAACAGCTAACAAAATTTTGAAATCCTTTCTTCAACTTATGGTAGTGGGTGGAAAAGTAGGTCAGGAAACAAATAGTTGAATAAAATCAACAAAACTGCTGTTAAAGACAAATTGACAAAAAGCAAAACTGGTCCCAAGGATAGATATTTTACGAAATAATTTTGCTGCATGAATCATTCTCCTAAATAAATCAAAAGTTGTCAGAAGGGTTAGCGTGGCGAAATGGGGATTTCTGTATCTTTAGCTGTTAATTCACCAGACAGAAGTTCTTTTACGGCTGCTAGGGGCCAAGTAAAGCCTGAGAGCATAATTGGCAGTGCCAAAGGAACTTCAATGATTACTTCTTTCAATTCGACGCTGCCACCCTCTTTCTTGATCGCTTGTAGGTAAGCACGACCTACCCAACCAATCCAACCAGCAATATAGAGAAACAGAATGCTAGGGATTAAGAAGTCACCAGCATGATTTAGACGGCCATCAACAATCAAGTGGGGGTAACCCTCAGGACCACACATCTCTTGAGAATAACGCTCAAATCGCTTTATTCCGGATTCGGGGTCAGCAGTGGTGTTACGGGCATTAGCTGCTAGCTGTTGAAAAGCGGGATTATCCTTGCACGGTGTCAAATTAGCCCCTAAAGCTTTTGCTGGGGAGGCAAAATTGAACCAAAGACAGATCGCTAAAATCAAAGCAAACAATCGTCGCATAGAGTTGTTTCCTTTTACTACAAAACAAAAAGTTTTATGTACAAAACGAAGCGGCTTGTACAGTTGTTTATTTGCATAACTAGGAAGTCATCATACTCTTGGGTGGGAACCGAGTAAAGTTTAAGTAAATAAAAGTTAAAGCTTCTCAACCAAGTCTTTATCGAGTGCTAAGTGGTGAAAACGATTCCTGAGTATCAGAATTGTTGTTGTAGGGTAGTAAAGAAGCAAGATTTTATCTCTAATACTCAAAACTCAGCACTCAGCACCCTCAATGGCAACCGTTTTAGCAATAGAAACCAGTTGTGATGAAACAGCAGTCGCAATTGTAAACAATCGTAAAGTTTGCAGTAGCATTGTAGCCTCGCAAATTCCAGTCCATCAGCAGTATGGCGGGGTAGTGCCAGAAGTAGCGTCTCGTGAACACTTGGAAACGATAAATGTTGCGATCGCTCAAGCCTTAGAGCAAGCCCAACTAAACTGGGAGAAAATTGACGCAATTGCTGCCACTTCTGCCCCTGGACTCGTAGGAGCGCTGTTAGTTGGATTAACTGCTGCCAAAACCCTGGCGATGGTACACAACAAACCATTTTTGGGAGTTCATCACCTTGAAGGTCACATTTACGCAACTTATTTGAGCGAACCAAGTTTAAATCCCCCTTTCTTGAGTTTATTAGTTTCTGGCGGACATACAAGCTTGATTTATGTCAAAGATTGTGGTAACTATGAAACGCTGGGACAAACTCGTGATGATGCTGCGGGTGAAGCCTTTGATAAAGTGGCGCGATTGTTAAACCTGGGTTATCCGGGTGGCCCAATAATTGACAAGTTGGCGCAACAAGGAAATTCCCAAGCCTTTGCTCTACCAGAAGGAAAAGTTTCTTTACCTGGTGGAGGATTTCATCGTTATGATGCGAGTTTTAGTGGATTAAAAACGGCTGTATTGCGTTTAGTGCAGCAGTTAGAGAAAGATGGTGGACAAGTACCAGTGGCAGACGTAGCAGCTAGCTTTCAGGAAACTGTCGCGCGAGCGCTTACAAAAAGAGCGCTCGCCTGTGCCCTAGACTATGGTCTAGACACAATTGCAATTGGTGGCGGTGTAGCAGCCAATAGCGGCTTGAGAAAAAACCTCCAAGCCGCCGCCGTCGAACATAACCTACGCGTCCTATTCCCACCTCTAAAATTCTGTACCGATAACGCCGCCATGATCGGCTGTGCTGCCGCCGAACACCTATCTCGTGGTCATACATCCCCCCTCACACTAGGCGTTGAGTCTAGGTTAGCCCTTACCCAAGTGATGAAGTTGTATCAATCTGTAGAGTAGTCATTAGTTATTAGTCATTAGTCATTGCTCATTTGTCAGGAGAGAAAAACTTTCTGTTTGCTTCAATGCCCTATGCCCTATAACTATTGACTATTGATCGGATGTGTTCAGCTACAGCATCCGGCTGTTCCAACATAGCCAGGTGTCCGCAATCAGGAATTTCCAAAACATTGTCACCACAATATTGGAAAAGTCTATGAAAGCTAGCTAAATGGCGTACATACTTAGGTTCCATAACCTTATCTTCAGCACCAGCCAAAAAATAAACTGGCTGCTTCAATTGGGATACTAGTTCAGGTAAACGATTGATTTCTTCTTCGGTTGTGGAGTCTAACAGACTTCCCAGAGCCGCTTCTGGGTCAGCCACAACAAAATCTATTACGCGTTGACGTGCCCAATGGCGTCCCAAAGGACGAGCGACACTGGCTCTGGTAAACAGCAAATCAATCAAAGGTACTTGGGACAGCCAGCGCGGGCGGATTTGTAAAAATTTCTGACCCGCCGAGCGAAACTGCTCAAAAGCTTCTTTGAGGTAAATACCACCACCAGCGTTGATACAGATCACTCCCTTAACACACTCAGGTATTTGATCTGCTCCCCAAAGAGCGATCGTGCCTCCCAAAGAGTGACCAATGAGCCAAGCACTGTTAATATTCAACTGTTTCAGGAGAATTGCTAGATCCTGAGCATACGCAGCAGGAGTATAAAGAGAATCGATTGTTGAGCCAAGCGCACTACTGGAGATGGGCGTCAGGCTAAAAGACGTTTCTGCCCGACTAAAATCGGTTTTTACCTGAGACTGAGATTCACCAAAACCCCGCAAATCATAAGAAAGGCACTGCAAATCATCTGATAAGCGAGAAATCACAGGTTGCCAATATCCACGGCTATTGAGCCAACCGTGGATAAATACTAAAGCATGAAGGCAGGAAGTGGGAGCCGTTAGCTCGTATGCGTGTGGAACGCCCAAGATTTCAATAGTTGCCATACTTATATCGTACCCCGAAGGATGGGTGCCACTAAATACGGAGTGCGAAAAGTTAGGAGTTGAGACGCGATTAATCGCGTCTTTACAAGAGTGAGGATCTGTTAGTTTTTAACTTATAACTCATAACTCCTAACTCATAACTTTTTCATTTATCTAGCAACCTCTGTCGCACCCCTTCAGCAATTTTGTGACCCAGATATTCAGGGATAAGACTTTCATTCGGCCCCAACAAGTAGAGAATTAGCCGTGTGCGTCCGCGCCAAACCAGTAAATTTGCATTGACTACCAGCAGGTCTTCCTGCCAGATGGCGTACATCACTTTGTAAAATAATCCTGGTTGATTATCGGCTTCAATCATTAGAGCAGGAAGATGAAAGACCGGATCGACATAGAACTCAGTTTGTACCTGCTCTAAGCCAGTATCAAGATTGAATTCTACTGCCAACATCTCTTCTACCTCAAACCGACCTCCTAAAGCTTCACGAATAGCACGACAGACATTTTCTGCGGTTTTCTCGGTCAAGGCTTTACTACCACGAGATACCAACAGTTTGATAAAAACTAACATTGGCGGACGGATCTGACCGTATAGACTCAGACCGTGAATAGTCAACCCATAAGCTGCTAGTACACCAAAAATATCACTTAGAAGAAAAGACTGGTTACGGTAAGCAAAATGCAAGGCACTTTTGCTACCTTCAGGTTTTAGCTCAATAACAGCGCGTCTAGTTTTATAGAGACGGTAGGCTAGCCGCAAATTTTGCAGTTGAATCTCACTGCTGACGAATTGCTCATAAAACTGGGGAAACGCTCGATTAAAGCGTTTTAGGAGTTCTAGTGTCGAAGATTTTAAACCAGAAGCCATTGTTAAAGGTAAGACTCGCTTGCTTTCATCACTTGGGGACTAGGGGCTGGATGTTGGGGACTAGAGACTGGGGAAGAATTTTATCAAATACTCAATCTCTTATATACGATTCACTCCTAAACTAACGTGCATTTAAGCTCTATACGAGCAATTGCCAAGATTAGGTTTTTCCATTTTGAATTTTGAATTACAGCAGTTTGCTTTTGAAGTGAGGTACAAAATGTAAGACTCACGCATCATCTATACAAAGTTTCTACCTCCTGCCTCAAAACCTGCAATATTTCATGCAAAAGAAAACTCCTGTATTCATATCCTTACCCTTTTGGTGAATTTCTCCTAGCTTCTACAACAAAATGCTAAAGTTGAAAATGATTGGTGTGAAACACGCCCTAACTGGCTGTTACCATTGCAAATCCCGAAAACAACCGAAAAAATTTGAGTGTAAAAGGTAGTAAATGGGATAGCTATGTTAGACGGGAATCAACACTCCTGAGAGTGGAAACCAATTCAGTTATACTACCCGAACCACGTTGGCATGGGTTTTTGGAAAACTTGGTTTAGTACTCCTGAATCTGTAGCGCCTAGTAGGACAAACCCTTTTGAAGAATATAGAGCCGATACTGCAGGCAACTCCAACCCCAGCAGCATTAGCGAAGCTTCTTCAAAGGAGACTCGCATCGTCTTCAGTACGGAGCGAGACATTGACCTGTATGAGCTAGAAGAACTCTGTGATGCAGTTGGTTGGTCGCGTCGTCCTCTAAGAAAAGTGAAAAAAGCTATTGAGCATAGTTTTCTTGTCGCCTCAATGTGGCAGGTGAGAGGAAACCAAAAGCGGCTCATTGGTTTTGCCCGTGCTACCTCAGATCACGCCTTTAATGCCACTATCTGGGATGTCGTGGTTCACCCAGACTTTCAAAGTCAAGGACTGGGTAAGGCACTGATGAAATACGTTCTCAAAAAACTTAGGAGTGAAGAAATTAGTAATGTCACTCTCTTTGCTGACCCCCATGTTGTAGATTTCTACCGAACTATGGGGTTTATGGCTGATCCGGAAGGCATTAAAGGCATGTTCTGGTATCCTCACTAACACTTAATCAAAATCAAACCTGATTTTCTTGTGTAAATCAGGTAAAATAGTGAAAATCTATTATTTTGATGTGGTTTTGCTTTTTTTCAGCCGACGAAGGCGCAAGTATCTATCTTGTAAAACTAAGTCGGCAAAAACCTTTATCAGTGTGAAAATGTAATCTATCTTGTCTTTGCCAAAGAATAAAAAAGATTAGGCATAAGCGGTCTAATGTGATATAGTAAGCTTAATGCTTTTGGCAAAGCGCGATCGCTTTGATGGGATAAAAGCAAACCACAAAAAGCACATAAGTTGAAACGGGATGTAGCGCAGCTTGGTAGCGCGCCTGCTTTGGGAGCAGGATGCCGCAGGTTCAAATCCTGTCATCCCGATTTTTTAAATAATTAATATGCTTAACAGTTAAGGCACATTGCACTCAAGCTTTCTTTATAAGGTGTGCAATTAAATTGTAAATTTTTACCGATAAAAACAAATTGCCTGTTATAGTGTTGAATTAGTGTTGAAGTCTAACAGGCAAATTTACCTTTTAAGCAGTAAGATATTCCTGGCATTAAGGTTTGTATAGATTTGAGAAGATATTAAAGCAAACACGATGGAACGATTGATTAAGTAATAGCGTCACCCGATATTAGAGAAAGCAGATAAAATGGCATTTATCAGCTCCAAGTTCGAGAGACAGAGAGACTTTTGACTGTTTGAGAAGACATCTAATAAGCATCTACAGCATTTCGTCGTCAATAAAAAAACGAAATCGAGAAAAACACAACTTTTGCACAGTCGATTTTTCAAAACGCTACTATAGCAAGCCTAAATAGTTGCGGAATATTGGATCTTGACCGTTGACGGTTAACGCTTAACCTCAACGCGCACAATGAATTTTTTACAATTGAAATAGATTGCTATATAACTAAAGCTAGTTGATGCTGTGCAACATCCAACCATTTGTTTAACTAATTAGTCTATTAATACGAGGGGCAATCATGAAATCATTTATTCGCTTGGGCGCAACATTGAGTATAGCTGGCACTGTATTTTTAACAGGGCTTTCAGGAATAGGCAATTTACCAGGAATAGGCAATCAAGAGGCGATCGCATTACCACAAGATCAGGTAGTGAAAAAGCTCCAAGAAGTGCCTGTATTCACGCTCACCAATCCTAAAGGCGAATTTGTAGTACTTTCGAGGAACAACGCATCCAAACCAATCTCGCAAGTGGGATTTTTTATTAGCAAGCAAGATGCTCAAAAATTCCTTGACAATCGCCTCAAAAAAGAAAACCCTCAGTTGGCAAGCACCCTACAGGTTAGACCTTTGTCGTTGGCAGACTATTATAAAATAGTCCAAGAAAGTAAAAAGAAATCAGACTCTGTAATTTATACTCTAGTACCGACGCAAGCACAGGTAGCTTCAGCAACAAGTATGCTAAATCAAAATGGTAAAAAAGGGGAGCAATTCAATGGTATTCCCTTATTTGTACCCAAATTTAAGAAAGATAATAGCTATTTGACCATTCCTGTTGCCAACGGCAAAGAGCGGTATATCCCTTTCTTTTTTGAGAAAGAGCAAGCAACGGCTCTGTTAGACCAATTCAAAAAAGCCGTTCCAAAGGAAGCAAACAACACTGAAATTCAGGTGGTGGATTTATACGGTGTTATGGAGGCTCTTAATAGCAGTACCGACCCTAGTATCAATAAAATTGTTCTCTATCCATCGCGGGAATCGATCAATTTTATTCGCTCCCTTGTACAGAATCAATCTCCAGCTGCCAAGCCTGCTGCAGCACCCGCTCCGAAAAAATAAGGGATATGCGCTCCAAGGTTGAGGTATGGGGGAGAAACATCTGATCGTTTCTGGTTTACAACTTTGGGAGTGGCGAAATGTAGCTCACCAAGCAGCGATCGCCACTGATGTCCCACCTACCGAGGTAGATTGGCTGCTGCTTGAAGTTGCTGGGTTAGACCGCTTGGCACTGCGTTTGGAGTCTTTTAAAAACTGGCCCCAAATTCAACTGCAATTACCTCTAGAAGAGTTAGATCGTTTGTGGCAGAGGCGATTAAATGACCGCTTACCAGTGCAGTATATTGCCGGAATTACACCTTGGCGTAACTTTCAAATTGCAGTGTCAAGTGCGGTTTTGATTCCCAGACCAGAGACAGAATGCTTAATAGATTTAGCTTTAGCATCTGCTAGTAATTCTTCAGGAAACTGGGCTGATTTAGGCACTGGGAGTGGAGCGATCGCATTGGGATTGGCAGATGTCTTGCCAAAAGCAACTATTCATGCTGTTGATTACAGTTTGGAAGCTTTAGCGATCGCCCAAACTAACGCCCGTAATTTAGGTTTTGCTGACCGGATTAAATTTTATCAAGGTTCCTGGTGGGAGCCACTGACATTTCTCAAAGGTCAATTCAGTGGTATGGTGTCGAATCCCCCTTACATACCCACCAGTACCTTACCTACCCTGCAACCAGAAGTAGTTAACCATGAACCACATTTAGCTTTAGATGGTGGCAGTGATGGCTTAGATTGCATTCGCCATTTGATAGAAATTTCTCCCAGCTATTTGCGATCGGGTGGGGTGTGGCTGATTGAGATGATGGCAGGACAGGCCGATGCAGTGCAAGAACTTTTGCAAAATCAAGGTAGCTATTGTAAAATTCAAATTCATGCTGATTTAGCTGGAATTGAACGCTTTGCCCTAGCTTATAGAAGTTAGGGTTCCCCTTGCTTAATTTCGCTATCTCCATCTGTTTGAGCCATTGCAATATCACTGGAATATCATCAATTGCATCCGCAGTTATTACAGTTAAAGTAGTTGAGCCACATACAGTTATTTGCCGAATTATAGACCCACAAGCATTAAATATAAGTTATAACGAAGCACTAGGTAAAAGTTTTGACCTACTTGAGTTATATAGAAATACAAAAGGTAGAAAGCCAGATTTTACAGCAGAATTAAGAGTTTATGGGGACGGGATAAGGCGTGTAACATTAAGGGAACACAAATATATACAAGATGATGCAAAATGCATAGAGTCATGTACTGAAATGGCTCAGTTTTTGATAGTTGACAGAAGATTCCAAGAATGGATTCCTGGTTATGTAAACCCCAATCTATTGAATAAATACCGTAATTATGTAAGCTTACTCTTAGATACTTTTGAAAAATACCCTCAAGAAAAACCGAAGTTTTAATATTTTATCCAAGCAATAGCAGTTAATAGCTCCACCAGGTTATTTAGCAACATAATACTTAAATGTTAAATACATTATCTTAATTACTGATTTCGCAAATATGAGAAATTTTAGGTTTACACAAAATCACTTACAGCAGCTTGCAAGAAAGTGAGGTACAGAATGTAGGACTCATGCATCAGATATTAAAGAGCTTCTGCCTTCTGCTTCCTGCCTCAAAACCCGTAGTTTTGTACTTCATGCAAATGAAAGCTACTGTATATGGAATTGTTCTTGCCAACTTATTTAGTAAAATAGATGACGCAAGTTTTCCTCCCAGACCTAATAGCTGGCGCACGCGCTGGCTTGTTGGTGAGTTTTCCCACCGATACTGTGCCTGCACTTGCAGCTATACCAGAAAAAGCAGGATTAATTTTTGCAGCGAAGCAACGCAGTCAGGATAAACCTTTGATTTTGATGGCTGCTAGTGCTGAAGATTTGTGGCTCTATGTTAAAGGTGATAAGAATGAGTATAAAGTTTGGCAAGAATTAGCAGATAAATATTGGCCAGGAGGGTTGACGCTAGTTTTACCAGCTTCAGATAGCGTTCCAAAAGTAATGAACCCTACTGATCCAACGACAATTGGTATTCGAGTCCCAAACAGTGCGATCGCTCAAACTATTTTGGCGCAAACAGGACCCCTTGCTACTACTAGCGCCAATTTTTCTGGTCAGCCGCCTTTGCCAACGATGGCAGAAATTGAAGTTCAGTTTCCGAAAGTTCTGACTCTAGAATATCAGGGTGAAATGCTGGGGGTGGGTGTACCTTCCACCGTTGCTAAATGGACAGGAATAAATTGGCAGATTTTGCGGCAAGGTGCGATAAAGTTAGATATTTCCAGTGATAACTAAATATAGGTAGGTATAATGTTGTTTTCGTGGTTTTAACAACAGAGAAATCTGGAACTTTGGTTTGCGCTGGTGTGGTTAATTAACAAGTTAATAATTGCCAGATTATGAATTGGAGCAACTGGATATATCTAGGAGCAGGAATAGCACTAGGTATGATTTTCCGTCAGTTATTTGTGCGATGGCTACGCCCCCCGCAGGCATCGCCTAATGTTTCATCTAGCTCATCTCCAGTAGCGCCATTAAATCAACAGGAGATGCCACCAATATCGCAACAGCTACAGCAAACGCAGCTGGCATACGAGATGGCAAAGGAAATGAGCCAGTTTAAAGGTGGTTTCTTGGCGCGGACTACCCATGAATTGCGATCGCCCCTCAGTGGTCTAATAGGCTTACATCAGTTAATTTTGTCGGATCTGTGTGAAGATCCGGCTGAAGAGCGAGAATTTATTGCCCAAGCTCACGAACGAACGCTGAAGCTACTCAAGCTGATGGATGAAATTCTCAGCGTTGCCAGAACTGAACACGGTACTAATAAATTAGATATTCAGGCTAGATCATTAGCTCAAATTTTAGAAGATGTTCATAAATTAACTTATATGCTGGCGGCCAATCGCAATTTTCCCTTACAATTGTTACCCGCCGACCCAGAAATTTATGTTTTGACAGATTACCTTTGGCTGCGCCAAATATTAATAAGTTTAATAGACACTGCTATTAATCAAATGCAAGAAGGCAGCATCTGTATTTCTAGCAGCACAGTGCCTACAAGTAATTTTGTCAACATTTGGTTGGATGTACCAACCCATGCCATACCCTCGAGCGAAGCGATTGATTTGATTGAATCTGAAAATCAGCCGGCCATTGACCAAGAAAAAGCTGCTCTTTCCCCAGGAATGAGGCTATTAATCAATCAGACTCTGGTGGAAGTTATGGGAGGAAAGTTAGAAATCTTGTCCTCGACCATTGCGAAGGAATCACCTCAAGAGATTAGCAGATTACAAATCTCTATCCCCCTAGTGATTCCTGAAACTGAACTTCTGTATCAGGAACAAAAGTAAGGTTAGGTAGGTTGTGTAACACCATCGTAGTGGTAGTATTGGGTTGAAAACCAATCTTTTCGTAGAAACCCTGCTGGTGAGTAGTTATTAAATAAATGCGCTCAACCCGCCTCATGTGGGGATGACTCAAAACGGTTTCTACTAACTTGCTTCCCAACCCACTACTTTGATACTTTGGATGAATCACAACATCCCAAATTGTGGCGCGATATATGCCATCAGATGTTGCTCTAGCAAAGCCAATGAGTTGATCGCGATCACAAACGGAAATTACTGGCTCACTGTTAACAATGGCTATACCTAAATCTTCAATACTGCGACCTTTTGCCCAGAAAGCTGAAATGTTTAACAGTTCTTGGAGTTGGTAAAGGTCAATTTCAGACTTGCGATCGCTAAATTGAATCTGAGACTCGTTCATGTATGGCATCCAGTTTTGGCAATATCTTTGTATATTTAAGTCATATTTTGCGAGAAATGGCTGTACGTATATATGTATATGCAACGAAAAAGAAAATTTAATGACAAACCCACTTCCATAAAGGATGAGTTGGCCCCTGCTGACGTATCCGATAAACTTGTTTTTCTAAACGTTGTTTTTCCTGTTTCGGGAGTCCGAGTAAGATATTTCGACTTTGCCAAACTAAAACAGCAGCAGTCATTCCAATACAAAAAGCTAAACCGAAGGTAGACAGTGGATGGTAGAAGAGTCCATATCGCACCGCTACCCAGGTAAAATATTGTTCCCATAGAGAGATTTCTGCACGTAGACCCCACAAAGAGACAGGCGCAATGGTGAGCCATAAACAGCCCACAAACAGCCACCTGCCATATACTGTTAGCTGGTGTAACCTTTGTACTTGTTGAGCAAAGGATGGGTCAGATTTGTCTAAGTCTGGGACAGTAGTTAATGGTTCTTCGGGTTGATCCATAGGGGAATAAAATTGCAAGGTGTGGGTGAGCAATTCAAAATCCTTTCACCCAATTGTGAAATATATACAAGTTTAACCATCCTGGGAACTAGCAGATGTATCAATCGACTCTGCGTTGTCTAGCATCTGAGATTCACCCCTGCGTTCTCGCCACCAAGCAAGGAGAGTACTGGCGATGAAAATACTTGAATATGCACCCATTGTAAATCCAATAATTAAGGCAAGGGCAAAGTTTCTCAGGGTTTCACCACCAAATAGAAACAGGGAAAATAATGTTAGCAAAACGGTCAACGTGGTATTAATTGATCGCGTTAGAGTTTGATTGGTTGCATCATCAACAACTTTGTCAATGCGATCATTAGGATGTAGATTCAGTATTTCCCGAATGCGATCATAAATGACCACAGTATCTGTTACCGAAAAACCAGTAATAGTCAAAATAGCAACCACGAAAAGGCTATCAACTTCAATACCTACTACTAATCCTAAGATTGAGAAAACACCCAGCGTAATCAAAACATCATGGAACAAGGCAAGAATTGCAATTACAGCATAGTCTACCTGGAACCGCACACTTAAATAAATAACAATTCCAGCAAAGGAGACAACCAGAGCTAATAACCCTTGAGAAAATAGCTGACGACCAAGTATTGAACCAACGGTGTCAATTTGAGTAGCTTTTGGATTAAAAACTCCAATTTTTTCAGTCAAAGCTGTTTGCAACTGGGTGCGTTGTTCGACATTTAATGTCTTTGTGCGAATAGATATTCCCTGTTGTTTTTGACCAACAACTTGGATGCTACTATTATTTAGATTTTGAGCGTCAACTACTTCCCTGACATCAGAAATATTAATCGGTTGAGTGCAGCTGTTTGGTTGTGTACAATCACGTTCAAATTGTAGTCGTGTACCACCAACAAAATCTAAGCTGGGACGTAGTGGTGCGCCTAGTTGTTGCCAAGAAATCACCATCGCTACAATGCTAACGATTATCAGGGTGGCAGAAATTGTCCACCAAAGTCTTTGACGTTTGATGACACTAAATTTCATGACTGCACCTCCGCACTAGACTTAATTGATGTTGAAAGATTGGGACAAAACAACTCTGGCTTACGCAAGTTGGGAAATCCCAATGTTAAAAACAGCAGTGTGCGACTACAAGTAATGGCAGTAAACAAATTTACCCCTAACCCTAGCGCCAATGTCAAAGCAAAGCCTTTAACTAAACCTGCTCCTAAGAAAAACAGTGCTGCACAAGAAATTAATGATGTGACATGACTATCTAAAATGCTAGACCAAGCTCGGTAGAATCCTGACTCTAGAGAACGATATAAAGTTTTACCAGCACGTAGTTCTTCACGGGTGCGCTCAAAAATCAATACGTTAGCATCAACTGCCATACCGATACTGAGGATAAACCCAGCAATACCGGGGAGAGTTAATGTAACGCCTAGTAAAGCGAAGGTGGCATAGGTCAATAGCGCATAGATAATTAAAGAAAAGTCGGCAATTAACCCTGGTAATCGGTAGTAAACTAACATAAAAATTAATACTAACAATAATCCGCCAATACCAGCGTAAATACTGCGTTGAATACTATCTTTACCTAAAGTTGCCCCGACGGTACGGTTTTCAACTATTTCTACTGGTACGGGTAATGCGCCACCACGTAACTGCACGCCTAAGTCATTGGCTTGTTGGGCGGTAAAACGTCCTGTAATCACGGCAGAACCACCAGTAATGCCAGTAGCGGCAAATTCTATACCCACGGTGGGAGCACTAATAACTTCATTGTCCAGAAAAACACCAATGCTACGCCCAGTACCAGCGAGATTTTTCGTCAAATTGGCAAAAAGTTCACCACCCTTTTGGTCGAAGCGAATAGCAACATTCCAGTTGTTACCTTGAGTGGGTTCACCATAGGCATCCTTGAGGTATTTGCCAATTAGTGGTGGATTAGTACTTTCAAACAATTCTGCGATCGCTTGATTATTTTTTTGTAAATCTTCTTGATTCTTGACAATTGCTGCTTTGTCATTACTCTTTCTCAACTCTTCTTGCTTGCCTTTCAATTCGGTTCTAGATGCTTGAAAAGCAATCAGTTGAGTTTCTGTATTCGGTTTTTGGGTGCGAAATTCTAACTGCGCCGTACCGCCTAGCACCCGTTCAGCTTGTTCTGGATCGTTGACTCCTGGTAGTTGCACCAATATTTTATCTGAGCCGACTGTTTGGATCAATGGCTCAGAAACACCCAGACCATTAATCCGACCTTCGACAACTTTCTTTACACCTTCTAATTCTCGTTCGGTAATTTTGGGAATATCTGCTGATGGTTTTACCTGAATTGTAAGCTGTGAACCTCCGCGCAAGTCCAGCCCAAGGGGTATCGGAATTGTGGCAATCACCGTAATCCCGGCGATTATCAGGACTAAAATCAAAATTAATAGCGATCGCTGTCTTTGCATACCATAACTCGCAACTGACAAACGCTATAATAGCGCTCTTTTGAGGAGTTATGAGTTATGAGTTATGAGTTAGGAGTTAGGAGTTGTAAATTCATTAAATTATTAACTCCTCACTCCTAACTTTTCCTTCCTAACTTTTAAACTCGCAACGCTACCATTTTTTCCACAGCTTCCACTATTTGCTCTGGTTGGATGATTGTTAGCCGTTCCAGGTTGCCGTTGTAAGGCGTGGGGATATCTTGGGAAGAAAGCCGCAGTACTGGCGCATCTAATTCATCGAATAAGCGATCGTTTATTGAGGCGATGACTTCTGCTCCAATACCCGCAGTTCGCATCGATTCTTCTACAACAATGACTTTATGGGTTTTGCGTACTGATGCACCAATAGTATCAAAATCTAATGGCTTGAGAGAGATTAAATCGATAACTTCTGGATCGTATCCTTGTTTTTCAAGAGTTTTTACTGCTTGTAGCACATGATGCCGCATTCGAGAATATGTAATAATTGTGACATCTTTACCTTGACGCACAATTTCTGCTTTATCTAAAGGTAGTAAATATTCTTCTTCTGGTAAATCTTCTTTCAAGTTGTAAAGCAAAACGTGTTCAAAGAACAACACTGGATTATCATCGCGGATAGCGGATTTTAGTAGTCCTTTAGCGTTTCTTGGTGTGGAGCAGGCAACAATTTTCAACCCTGGCACAGCTTGGAAGTAAGTTTCTAGTCGCTGGGAATGTTCTGCACCTAGCTGCCGTCCGACACCGCCAGGGCCACGAATTACCATCGGAATTTTAAAGTTACCGCCAGAAGTATAGCGCAGCATCCCAGCGTTGTTAGATATTTGGTTGAAGGCGAGCAGTAAAAAGCCCATATTCATGCCTTCAATGATCGGACGCAACCCTGTCATCGCTGCTCCCACTGCCATGCCGGTAAAGCTATTTTCGGCAATGGGGGTGTCTAAAATGCGGAGTTCCCCATATTTCTGGTACAGGTCTTTGGTAACTTTATAGGAACCGCCGTAATGTCCAACATCTTCACCGAGAACGAACACGCTTGAATCACGCGCCATTTCTTCATCAATGGCTTCCCGTAGGGCGTTGAAGAATAATGTTTCTGCCATTTAGACCTTTTAGTAGGATTATAGTTTTAGAATTTTATCGTGCTGCTGTCGCAAATACGGTGAGCGATCGCACTAGTTAGAGTTTAGGTTGTTTAAATGAACCGCTTAAGCATAGAGCGAGTAATTGCCATAACTATATCAAAGCTATTTTCCCGTTAGCGAGAGGTAATTTAGAAGCTGGAATTACCTCTTGCTACAGCTAGGTTCTCATGTAACCTCCAATACACAAACATAGTGACTTTGATTAACTAGAAGCTTTCAAAGCTGCTTCTGCTTGGGAGTGCAACAACAAACCATATTCCAAGCCTTCCACCACCGCTTGATAAGAAGCCTCCAAAATGTTGGTAGAAACCCCTAATGTAGTCCAGCGTTGACGACCATTGCCCGACTCTACCAACACACGAGTTTTCGCCGCAGTACCCGTATGTCCGTTAAGAATCCGCACCTTGTAATCTGTCAAATCAAAGGTTGCTATTTGGGGATAAAAATTCACCAAAGCCTTGCGTAAAGCTGCATCCAAAGCTGCCACGGGACCGTTACCTTCCGCCGCTTCCAGAATATTTTTGCCGTCAACAGCAAGTTTAACCGTAGCTAGGGCATTGCTAGCTTCTTTCCCCTCAATCAAGTCACAGTGCACTTGAAAACCTTTAACTTCAAAAAACTTCTGGCGACCTCCCAAAGCTTCGTGCATCAGTAGCGCAAAACTGGCCTCTGCTGCTTCAAATTGAAATCCTTCACTCTCCAAATCTTTGAGGCGCCGGAGAATTTGCTTGGCTTGTACCTTGAGTTGGTCGAGGTCAATTCCAAAACTGCGGGCTTTGGCTAAAACATTGCTAAGTCCAGATTGTTCAGAAATCACGATGCGGCGATGATTCCCGACTTGTTCCGGCTGAATGTGTTCGTAAGTCAGGGGATTACGTTCTACGGCTGATACATGAATACCGCCCTTGTGGGCAAAAGCCGAAAGTCCCACAAAGGGAGCGTGTTCATCTGGCGCGAGGTTGACCACCTCACTCACAAAACGACTAGCTTCTGTAAGTTGTGTTAGCTGGTCTTCTGTGATACAACTATAACCCAGCTTCAATTGTAAATTGGGAATTAACGAACAGAGGTTGGCATTACCGCAACGTTCACCGTAACCATTAATTGTCCCCTGTACCATCTTTGCCCCTGCCATCACGGCGGCTATTGCGTTAGCAACCGCCATTTCCGAATCGTTATGAGTGTGAATTCCAATTTGAGGGACTGGGGATTGGGAAGAGTCTTTCCCAGTCCCCAGTTCCCCAGTCATACCTACCACATCTTTAACAATTTGGCTAATTTCATGAGGTAAAGTGCCACCATTAGTATCACAAAGGACTAGCCATTCAGCACCAGATGCGATCGCAGCCTCTAATGTCTGTAAAGCATAATCTCGATTGTGCTTGTAACCATCAAACCAATGTTCGGCATCGTAGATAATTCGACGCCCTTGAGAACGGAGGTACTCAATCGTGTCACGAATCATCGCCAAATTTTCTTCTAATGTCGTCTTCAGGCTTGTTGTGACATGTAAATCCCAAGACTTACCAAAAATCGTTACCCAGCGAGTCCCCGCAGCCAAAATATCCTGTAGCATCGGTTCGGTTGCAGCAGTGGAATTGGGGCGTCGAGTCGAACAAAAAGCGACAATTTCAGCAAGTTTTAGCGGATCTTCTTGGAGTTGCCAGAAAAATTGTACATCCTTGGGATTAGCACCAGGCCAACCCCCTTCAATAAAGGGAATTCCCAGTTGATCGAGTCTACGAGCAATGCGTAACTTATCTTCTATCGATACTGATAGCCCCTCGCGCTGAGTGCCATCTCGTAATGTAGTGTCATAGAGCCAAAGTTGAGGTGAAGAATTTGTGGTCATAAAACTGGGACCGACGAGACAACTTTCGAGGCAATGTGTCAATATACAACAAAACGCCAGTTTGGCAATTAAAAAATGCCTAAGGTACTAGCTCAAGGTAAAACAATTGAGTGTGTAAGCAAAAGCAATCTCCGAACAATTTTGCTGCAAAATGGTATTGACCTCTACAATGACGGAGCTAAGGTAATCAACTGTCAGGACATTGGCAGTTGTGGAACCTGCGCGGTTAAGGTAGAGGATGAAGTATCAGCAGCGAATTGGCGCGATCGCTCACGGCGTTCGCTTCCTCCTCATTCTCCTACAACAGACTTACGTAAGAAACTGCCAGACTCAGGTTTTAGGCGATGTGAAAGTGACAAAGTTTGATGGATTTTGGGGACAAGGTTCTCGAATAGTGTGGACACCAAAAGGTTAAAAAGGAGTAAGACAAGATGGGTAGATGGACACCCTTAATTTTAATGGCTGGAGGTTTAGCCATTCTGCTTGGTACATTACTGGGCATCAACTTTCCGATGGGCGTACAAACCGCTAATGCTCCTAGTGACAAAAAATCACAAGTCCTACCAGCTAATATCAATGTTAATAGCAGTGCTGGCAGCAAGAATGAAGAAACTGCAACTGAAGGAAATGAAACAACTGAAACAAACGCAAACAGACGCAGTATAGTAGCTCCAAGACCTGAGAACAGGAGTAACGTTGCTCAGAATACTTCTGAGGACTCAACATCACCTTCTGATACTACAACAGACAACAATACAGATTCTTCACAAACAAATACGCCCAGCAATACAAATCAAGGCAACGAACCAATTCGCGCCTTGTGGTAACGATAAGATCCGTCTATGTTACGAGTTATAAGTTATAAGTTATGAGTTATTAGTTATGTACTAATGACTAATGACTAGTGACTAATGACTAATGACTAGTGAGACTGTAATTATTGGTGGCGGCGTTATTGGTTTAGCGATCGCCATTGAGCTAAAACTGCGCGGGGCAAGTGTCACCGTGCTTTGTCGTGACTTTCAGGCTGCTGCTACCCACGCTGCTGCTGGGATGTTAGCACCAGATGCAGAAAAAATCCCTAATGGGGCAATGCGTTCATTGTGTTGGCGATCGCGTGCTTTATATCCCGACTGGACGCGCAAACTAGAAGAACTAACCAGCTTAAATACTGGCTACCGTCCTTGTGGTATCCTCGCACCCGTTTTTGAAGAAAGCAGGGGAACAGAAGAAAAAGAAGAAGTCCTCTCCTGTGCCCCTGTGTCCCCCCGTCCCGCGTTATGGGTTCCTGCCATAGACCTCTGCCCCTCTGCTAGCGAAGAGTCTTCGGCTTACTGGTTAGACAAAGAAGCAATTCATCAATATCAGCCAGGATTGGGAGCAGAGGTAGTTGGTGGCTGGTGGTATCCTGAAGACGCACAAGTTGATAATAAAGCTCTGGCTCACCTATTGCGGACGGCGGCTGAGTCTGTTGGTGTTAAACTAAAAGACGGGATTACAGTAGAAGGATTTTTACAGCAGCAAGGACAAGTGGTTGGCGTGCAAACCAATGCTGGAATAATTCGCGCCGCGCACTATGTTTTAGCTTCAGGTGCTTGGTCAAATGAGTTATTACCAGTACCTGTGCGTCCCAGAAAAGGGCAAATGCTGAGTGTGCGGATACCAGAATTTGCGCCGGAATTGCCCTTGAAGCGGGTTTTGTTTGGGCAGGATATTTATATCGTACCAAGAAGCGATCGCCTTGTGATTGGCGCAACCAGCGAAGACGTTGGCTTCATTGCCAACAACACCCCAGAAGGCATTCAAACATTACTACAAGCTGCCATCCGGCTGTATCCCCAACTCAAGCATTATCCCATCCAAGAATTCTGGTGGGGATTTCGCCCAGCCACCCCCGATGAGTTGCCCATCCTTGGCTCTAGCCACTGTCAAAATTTAACCCTTGCTACAGGTCATTACCGTAACGGGATTCTACTTGCACCTGTAACAGCCGCATTGATTGCCGATTTCATCTTGGAACAAAAGTCTCACCCTCTACTTGCTAATTTCCACTATTCACGCTTCCAGTCCAAGCCATTTACCTCTACCCCAATGCTGACTCACTCTGCCAATTTCTCCAACGGGAATCGTCCTGCCATATTGCCACAGCAGCCACAACTCCCCATTCAAGACTCACCACTAATTATTGCTGGTAAAACCTTCCAATCGCGTTTGATGACTGGAACCGGGAAGTATCGCAGCATTGAAGAAATGCAGCAAAGCGTCGCCGCCAGTGATTGCCAGATTGTCACCGTGGCAGTCCGACGGGTACAAACCAAGGCCCCTGGACATGAAGGTTTAGCTGAAGCCTTAGATTGGACAAAAATCTGGATGTTGCCTAATACCGCAGGTTGCCAAACTGCTGAAGAGGCAATTCGAGTGGCGCGTTTAGGGCGAGAAATGGCGAAATTGTTAGGGCAGGAAGATAATAATTTTATCAAGTTAGAAGTAATACCTGATCTTAAGTATTTACTCCCAGATCCAATTGGGACGCTGCAAGCCGCAGAACAACTAGTTAAAGAAGGCTTTGCAGTATTGCCTTATATTAACGCTGACCCCATGTTAGCCAAGCGTTTAGAAGAAGTAGGCTGTGCTACAGTAATGCCTTTAGCATCGCCGATTGGTTCTGGACAAGGACTAAAAACAACCGCCAACATCCAAATTATCATCGAAAATGCGGGTGTGCCAGTGGTGGTAGATGCTGGAATTGGTTCACCCTCAGAAGCCGCTCAAGCAATGGAATTGGGAGCAGATGTTTTGTTGATTAATAGTGCGATCGCACTTTCTCCCAACCCCCCAGTAATGGCTCGTGCTATGAATTTAGCAACAGTTGCCGGTCGTTTGGCATACCTTGCTGGCAGAATGCCTATCAAAGACTATGCCAGCCCTAGTTCACCTTTGACAGGGACGATTACTAGTTAGGGAATGGGGACTGGGGAATAGACAGACAAGGGAGACAACGGGAATAACCAATCCCCAATCCCCAATGTAACGATTTGTCTAGCAGTTTGAGGGCGGATCTAGCATTTATGTAACATTAAATGAACAATAATTATAAAGGAATTAATTCATGCCCTATACAAACGAAGAAGGCGGCCTTCTAAATAATTTTGCTCGGGAACCAAAGATTTATCAAGCAGAACCCCTCACACAAGGCCAAAAGCGAATTTATCTTTTACTAGGAATCGCTGCTACAGTTCTGGTTGGCGGCTTGATTCTAGTTGCTTTCTTTGTTTCTAAGAGCGGTTGATCACAAAAATTTTTAATAAAATTTAATTTTCTTGATACTTTTTCAGGTTCCGATTTTAAAAGGAGCCTGCTTTTTTATTTTTTGTTAAAATTGAATTAGAAATTAGAGTATAATTATATACTATTTTATTTTACTAAAACTGAAAAGCTCAATTTATCCTAAGCAGCACAGCATTAGGTTAAAAATCATTTCTATGATGAGATTAGCCCACTTGGATACGCCGAGAAAGGTAATATGTATTGTGTTTTGGCTCTTTAGCCGCCATGAGCGTGAATGATACTAGACAAAGTGATAATTATACTTGGAATCGGCAAGTATACCAACGATTGAAGCTTGCTCTGAGTCTTGGCTTACGACGACAACTTTTTTTATTAGTATGTGATGATTTACACTTGAGAAATCAAGTAGCGACTCGTTTGCATTCTACATTGGCTTATCCTATTGGACAAGTGCTATCTCAACCATCAAATGCCCAGGAAAATAGCACTTTAGCTTATCCGCGATTAGTTACGTTGCGTTTGAATTTAAACGATCCCAATCCCATACTTCAAATAAATCAATGGTTGGCAAACTATCCACCGCCAATTGTTGGAGCATCAAAAGATACCCCTGGAAGACCTTTTCCAATACCAGCATTTCAGATTGTCGGCGTGGAGCATCTCACTAAGCAACCAGTCGCTACACAACGGTTATTTTTGCATCATCTCCGCTTAAGCGAACAATATTTCTCTGGACAAGAATCTAGCCAATTCTTTGAATCTAACTTGCTGTTGTGGATACCGCGTCCTTGGTTATCTGCTATCAAGCAATCAGCACCACAGTTTTGGCGTTGTCGGACTGGCGTATTTGTGTTTGCCGGAGAACCCACACCAGCGACTCAGAATTCAGGTTATCCAGAACGTTTTTCTAGTCCCAGAAGCTTGGATTTAGGCTATATTGATAAGTCGATTGTAGATGAATCAGTTACCCAAAAAGAACTCAGAAACACAGGTAACAAGTTCAATTTGAAGACTAATTCCGATTTTTCGGCAGAAACACAAGGGAATGGCGGATATAAAACCCAGGAAGTTTCGCCATCAACAGCTGATTTATTGAAAGCTGCGCCACCACAACAGCAGGAATCTAGTAATAGGTCTGGTAGCGGAAATAATAATCAATCGCTGTCGTCTTTATCTCATATTAGTAGCGAGTTAACAGAGCTAGTAATAGCAACAATAAATACAAATATTGCTCAACGTACAGAGGATTACTTACAACCGCAGCAGCTTTTGTTGGAGATTGAAGAATTACACCAAAAGCAAGTTCCAGGAGAAGTACTAGCAGAAGCTTATCATCGCTTGGGCAGCTTATACCGTCTTCGTATTGAGCAAGGAGAGTCAACCTTAGAAAATCTGATGGTGGCAATTATTGCCTATCAAGAGGCAATTAGCTACGACGAAACCTCACCACAACTCCCAGATATCTTAAATGATTTGGGTACACTCTACTGGATACTATACCGTACACCGCCCAATTCTGAGGAAGGACAAACTTATATAGAGCAGGCAATAGAATTTTATCAGTTGGCGTTAAAGATGATCTCGCCCCAGACACATTCAGAAACTTACGCTCGTGTGCAAAATAATTTGGGGACAGCTTATGGTGATTTAGCTCGTTTTTCTCACCCATCTGAAAATTGGCAGCAAGCAATTTTAGCTTACAATGAAGCACTTAGCTACCGTACGGCCGATATGGACTCATTAAAGTATGCGGCTTGCCAAAACAATTTGGGTACTGCTTACTGGCATTTAGGGCAATACAACCAACCGATTGTGCATTTAAAGAAGGCGATCGCAGCTTACAACGAAGCACTTATACACTACAACCCCGAACAGGAACCACTCAAGTATGGCATGATTCAAAACAACATCGGCACCGCCTGTTGGAATCTAGCACAATACGAACAACCTACCCAAAATCTTCAGCTAGCTATAGATGTCTACACCGAAGCTCTCAAGTATCGCACTCCAGCCAATGTTCCTAGCGCCTGCGCTGCTACACAAAACAATCTCGGTACTGCCTACTGGCATTTAGCAAACCTATCTCAGACAACTAAAGAGGTACGGCAAAAATATCTGCAACTATGTATCAGCGCTTACGAAGAGGCCATAGCCTTGGCTGACTCACTTAGCGGTACTCCTTTAAGTTTTGATTTGCTTGCCTCTTATAATAGCTTGGGACTGGCACATTATCAGCTAGTAATAGATCAGTCATTTAATGGTGACAAAGCAATACGTTCTCAACACCTAGAAGTAGCATTAGATAAGCATTTACAAGCCTTAAACGGATTAAGCAAACAGCCCGAAGCTTATCAAACAACCTTTAATTATATAGTGAAAACTATTCGTGCTTTTCATAATGAATTAGGCATACAGGGACAAAATCTGGCTTTATCTAAAGTTCCTAGTCAGTTGTTGCCAAAGATTTTGTCAAAGCTATAAAGCATATACCGAAAACCCTTGAAAAAGAGGGAGGGGAGATAATGGGAAAAGAGGACAAGGTGACTTGAGTGAAAACTTGCAACGAATTTTTCCCCTTGTCTTCTACCCTACTCCCTTAGCTTTCAATACGGTTGAGATAAGCTTTTTTCTCCTCCCTTGCCTACCTCAACGCATAAATTTCTTAACTGAACCGTATTGCCTTAGCTGTTGTTCAAATTCTTAAGATTCGGTTGGAATTACACGCTTTTTTATCCCTTGCAGTTGGTTCTCCTTGAATTTGACCAATGAATCACATTCGTCTCAATAGCGCGGGGATTGTAAAAAAAAGTAACTTTATATTGACTTGACAATTTATTGAAGAACCAAGTAAGGTAACGATCGCAATTACTTTTTTACTAATTACAAATTAGTAAAACATTTTTTTGTAACATCATAACCTTAACTTAATAAAATAAATTTTTTAATAATATTTTGTAATGTCTAAATTCAGTAAGATATCAGCGCGTTTTAAGTAAATTTACTAGTTTAGACTGAATATATAGTTTAAAAAAGCTCCAAAATTAAATTTGGATACTTAAGTTATGAAACTAAGTTTGGTTTTTGCGACTGCTATATCTAGTTTTCTTATGGGTGCGACCATAGCACTTGGTTTCTCTGACCAAGCAGATGCTTTAACTTTTTCTGGTATTTTTACTGGTAGATGGGGAGAACCTAATCCAGGAAACACCGATACAAATCCCAATCCCATATACACAGGTGTGGGAAACAACACATTTACTTGGGGTGATGCTAATGTGTGTTTACCAAATCCCAATCCTGCTAGTAAGTGTAGAATAACAGCCCCAAATCAACTTACCTTTACGGGAAATTCGTTTTCAACTGATATTAACTCTGTATTCAAAATAGGTGATTTAGCTTATTTTAATGGAACGGTAGTTAATGGTACAAGCGTTGAAGATGTACCCTTAAATCTTAATGTATCCTTCAGCCCCCCCGTTGGAATTAGCCAAGTTTTTGACTTCAAGTTACATCTAGTAAATACACTTAATAAACTAACAAATTCAGAAGAAGAGAATGCAGATTTTGTATTTATAGACGAAAACTTGAGTAATCCCACTTTTACCTTTGAAGGCAATAAATACACGCTTGAAGTAACTGGTTTTAATCCAGAACTTCGCCAAATAAGTATTGAGGCTCTTGAAGGAGAGACAACTAAAACAGCTATTTATGCCAAAATCAAAACAATACCTGAACCGACAACAGTAGCAAGTCTATTCCTTGTAGGGATGTACCTGATATCTAGTAAAAAATTGCTGGAGAAGAAATAGTCAGAGCTTTATACCAATTTAATGTAAAGCTGCACTAAATGAGTAACTCCTATTCTTGGCGCTCTTCTCTAACGAGACGCTACCCGTTGGCAAAGCCTCTTGCAGAGAAGGCGTACTTGGTTCACCAGCGCTGTAGGAAGGTTTGCCACCGTAAGCCACTGGTGTTAGTGCAGCGTAAAGCCTTCTCTTCTCCTATCAAAGACGCTTTGCTCCCGCTTACTTCCATAAAGTGGTACTGCATAGCAACGCTATGAGCGACAAAGGAGTGTCACCCGAAGGGCGGTTCGTTTAATATTCTGTGCATCTTCATAAAGAATTGGTATTAGCCCTCTTTTGTCACTTTCGGCAGAGAATAATCTCAAACCCTTGTTTTTACGTTTTTTTTGTAACAAGGTAATTTCAATGAAAAAATAGGGATGTGATCGCTCAATTCTTGATTATGTCAGAGTCTCAAGATAAGGATAATATTTTTCTCTCCCCAGAGTGACAAAAGAGGGATTAGCTGTTAAAACATCTGCTTGTGTTCGCCCTTGAGGATGCAATTACACTAGAAAATCTTTCGGCTCTAAAACGAGGTTTGTTGCGGTTCTCGTACCTATGAGAAATCCTACCAACGTTACGCCAGTTTGCTCAACCTCTTAAGGCGTCCACACAAATGGCTCCTATAGTTTCATAAATTTTAGAAACAAACTCAGTGAATCCACGTCATTCAATACATCGCATACACAAAGGTTTACCCACTTATGACTCGCCTACATCAATGGAAATCTGGCACTGCTGCGCTCATGGCAATAGCCGTTACCACAAGCGTGACTGCCCCACTGTTAACTTTAGCTCCTGCTAATGCACAATACAGAATTGGGCAAGACAGAATTGGGCAATATGGAAACGTTACCATTCCTTCTGGGGTTGCTTTACCTGTTACCTACGAGAAAGAGACAATCACTATTGCTCCTGGGCAAACTAAATCTTTGACCTTGAGAATAGCAAATGACATTATTGACAGAAATAGAAATGTCTTGATTCCCGCCGGTACTAAAGTAAATGGACGACTAGAATCTGTTGACCTTGATAGTTATTATTCAAGAACTACAGATGATAATCAAGGAAAAGGTGTGCGGTTTGTAGCTCAAGAATTAGAATTTTCTAATGGTCAGCGTCAGCCAATTAATGCAAGTTCTCGCACATATACCACAACTCAAAAAGTTTCGCAGGGGCCAAGCACAGGTCAAGTTTTGACTGATGCAGCTATCGGTGCTGGTGCTGGTATTTTAGGTTCACTAGTGACTGGTAACCGCAAAATTGACGATTTAAAACCTGTTCTTGGTGGGGCTGCGGGTGCAGGAGCAAGTGTGCTGTTGAGGAAAAAACAAGGAAGTGCCTTTGTTCTTAGACCCGCACAGGATTTGAAGCTCACACTGAATTCTAACTTAAATTTAGTACCACAATCCCGCTACTAGATTTAACTCAATTCAAGTCGTGATTTTAATTACCCCTGATAGGCGATCGCAACTTTAAATGTACTGGGCGATCGCCTTAAATTTTCATAGTAAAAAATTATATTTAATAGCAACTATTCTACCTCTATATTGTCTAAATCATTATTAATATTTATTAGAATCCTGATTTAATTGCGTGATGTGGGAAGTTAGGAAAATCATCTCTATTTTCTTCTCTATCCAAAAGAGTATTCAAAATTACGTAATATCCTGATATTTTTGTTAAATAGTGGCAATAAAGGAGCTTGTGCTTGTGGAAATTCGACGTTTCGGTATAGGCGCATATCTTGCAATTCCCGTAGTATTAATTATTTTAACTCAAGGACAAAAGATAAAAGGATTTTTATTTCAAAATTCCCATCAGGTATCCACTAATAAGGAAATGAGCCTATCTAACAACCAGCTAATTAGCGCTAATTCAAAACCGAAAACATACTATGTTAGTGGTAGTGGAAACGACAAAAAGAGCGGACTCTCTACTTCATCGGCATTTAGGACAATTCAAAAGGCAGCAGACCTTACTAACCCTGGCGATACAGTATTGATTATGAACGGCGTATACAAAAATATAGCCAAAGCTGGGAGTGTAGTAAATATTAAACGTTCTGGAACTGCAAATGCATGGATTAGGTATAAGGCATATCCTGGGCATTCCCCAAAAATTCAACACAATACATGGAATGGTATTCTGATTTCAAATGGAGCTTCATATATAGAGATCAACGGGCTGGAGGTCATAGGGAACAATGCCAATATCACCCTTGATTATGCGATGAGTCAGAAGACTAACAAAGTAAACCCACTGACTAATGGAAACTGCATCAACATTGACGGACGAACCAATGGTCGTAGTCATCACATTCGGATTGTGAACAACAAAGTGCATGACTGTGGAGGAGCAGGTATTTCAGCGATTCAATCCGACTATGTCACAGTAGATAATAACGTGGTGTTTAATAATGCCTGGTATAGTGTTTATGGTAACAGTGGCATTTCAATGTTGAACAATTGGAATTCTGACAATAACCAGGGATATAAGATGTTTGTTACCAACAACAAGAGCTACAACAATCGAATGTATATCCCTTGGATAGCAGTCGGAAGGATCACAGACGGAAATGGCATCATTATTGATAATTCAAGAAATGGTGAGAGAAAGTTAAACTTGAGTCCATATACAGGACGTACTTTAGTTAAAAACAACCTTTCATATAATAATGGTGGTTCCGGTATTCATGCATTTTTAAGCGATCATGTTGATGTTGTAAATAACACTGCTGTTTTAAACAATCAGAGTGCAGAAATTCAAGATGGGCAAATATTTGCTAATAATTCATCCGATGTCAAAATTTTAAATAACATTCTCTATGCATATCCGGACAAGCCTATTAACACTAATTTTAAAACTCAAAACGTTAGTTATGACTATAATATTTACCTTAATAGTTCTAAGATAAGTGTTAAGGGACCTCACGATGTTGTTGCCGACTCAGAGTTTTTGAATAAGCATCCCACTATAGAAAAAATATATAGTGATTGGAACTCAAAGCTAGATAAACAAAATCCGCCAACGCGGAATGTAGAGTCTAGGTCGGCAAGCATAGTTTGTGAACCAATAACTTATACTGTGCAAAATAAACCCATTCAAGCAGGATGCTCTCCGACATCTTCGGCTCAAACTGCTAATTCATCTTCGGCTCAAACTACTGCTTTTTCTGATGTTTCATCTAACTATTGGGCGGCACAATTTATTCAACAATTGTCACAGCGAGGTGTTATTGCCGGATTTCCTGATGGTACTTTCCGCCCTGAACAACCTGTGACACGCGCTCAATTTGCCGCTATGATCGATAAAGCTTTCCGAAAATCACAGCAACGGCAGGTGATCGCTTTTTCTGATGTGCCTAGTAAATATTGGGCATCCAGTGCCATTGGGCAAGCCTATAGTATTGGTTTCTTAGCAGGATATCCTGGTAATCGCTTTCAGCCTAACCAGGCTATTCCCCGCCAGCAGGTTTTAGTTTCCCTCGCCAACGGTCTGGGATATACTTTTGGTGGCAATACCCAAAGCACTCTGAGGTATTTCAACGATGCCTCTAACATCGCTAGCTACGCTCGTAGCCCGATCGCAGCAGCAATAGAGAAACAAATTGTGGTGAACTATCCAAATGTGAAGTCCCTAAATCCAACTGCAACTGCTACTCGCGCCCAGGTTGCAGCTTTTATCTACCAAGCACTGGTTAGTTCTAATCAAGCCCCAGCAATTAATTCGCCTTATGTCGTGTCAAACCCTAACAATTAATTGCCTTATGTCGTAACTCAATTCAAGTCGTGATTTTAATTACCTCTAATAGGCGATCGCCACTTTAACTATAGTCGGCGATCGCCTTCATTTTTAACCCTAAAAAATCTATTTTTCAGCAACTATTCAATCTCTCTATCGTCTCACTCAATATTCATATTTTCTAAAATACTTAAGTAAATCGGTCGGAAAAAACACAACTATGTTAAGAAAAATAAATGAGGGTAAAACCCTCTTTCCTCCTGCTTTCTGCCTCATCCTAACGATAAATATTTACACCGATCTACTTATTTAATATCGTTAATCGATAATGAGTTTATTAAACTTTTTCCTTTTGCTAGCTCTGCTGGCAGGTATTTTCTGATTTTTAATAGCTTATACCATTTCACAAAAAATATGAGCCGAATGTAGGTTGGGTTGATGGACGAAACCCAACATCTCATACCAATTCTGTATAATGATGCGCCAAATTATATAAGGAACGAACCGCAAAGACGCAAAGGACACAAAGGAAGAAAGAAAATTTGGCGCAGCCTCATAAAGAAATGGATCAAAGTATTGTAATTGTTGGGTAACACTAAAGTTCAACGTTTAATTGAAAACTCTTAACTCCAAATTCCTAACTTTAAACTCCTAACTCCTCACTCCTCACTCCTAACTAACTTCCAACTTTCGGCAACCAAATAATAAATGTAGTTCCCGGCGCATTAGGTGAAGTTAGCTTAGAGTTGATTGCAGGGCTGAAAACCTCGATTTCGCCCTGCATTTGCTCTATTAATTGTTTAGCGATCGCTAACCCTAAACCAGTGCCGGGGATTTCTGTTTGCGCTTGTACACCCCGATAATGCCGTTCTCCAAGATGTTTTAAATCCTCAGGGGGAATGCCGGGTCCGTTGTCACTAATGACAATTCCCTGAAAATTAGCCTTTTCTTGCCCCGCCTGAATCAAAATTTTACCCCCCGTAGGAGTGTATTTCAAAGCATTATCAATAATGTTAGTTAATACCTCTCGTAATGCTTTGACGTTGGCACGTACTAGAGGTGAATTTTGTTTAATTTCAGTTATTAGTTTTAGCTTTCGCTCTTGTGCGATCGCTTTGGCTGATATAAATAATGGTTCTAATATATCTGCTAACGAGCTATCAACTGCTTTATCTCCTGTTCCCGGCAATAATAACGGCGGTTTAGCGTCTTTTTGGATAGTTGCTTCCACAAATACTTCTTGGGGGAGATGTAGTGATGCTAAATCTGCCTCTGTTAAGTCAATTACTTGATCAAATTGTTGCAGCAATTCTTGCAGGCGATCGCTTTCTCGCACAATACTATTTGCTACATTTCGGTTGGTGTCTGCTGGTCTAAGCCTTTTTAATAGCAGTTTACCAAAAGTCCGCAATGCCGTTAAAGGGTTACGAAACTGATGCAACAAATTATCCAGCAAATCTCGCTGTTTTTCTTGGAGAACTTGTTGCTCATGTAACTGCTGCTCAAACCATGCTCGCCGTTGATCTAAAATACAAGCGATCGCCAGTGTTTGGGCTATCCGTTGAATCTGACTTTCCTCGTGTTCATTCCATACCCGATCTTTCCTACCCGTCACTAATAACCCCATCATCACACCCTCATAAACCAGAGGTAAGACTATTTGGTTACCACTAAATAGGTATTCCTCTTTTAGATGAGGTTGAGACGCATCTGGTATCTCAGACTTCGATGACGAGGTTGGAGATTCCGATCCTGCTGTCAATAACCTTCTTTGTTGATTGGGTAATATAAACACATTTTCAACTTGAAGTTGTTTCTGTACTGTCGGTTCAGTAGTCTTTTCCCCTGGTACTAATAATGCAGTTTCTGGGTAAATTACCACAGGAATCAGTTTGGCCTCACCCAAAGGAGTCTCTACCAATTCTTGTGTCAGGTACACAATACTTAAAGTTGCTCCCAGCCCTTGGGTTAGCAGCGCTATTTGCTCTCGACATAGAGCAAGAAAATCGGAACTGGCAGACATTAACATTTTTTAGCTTTTGCTCAATATTACAGATTTTGAGGCATCATAATTAAAAGAGGATACTTAGTTTTTACCTCACCCATTTAATAAAGCTTAACTAAAATCTTTTTAGTGATGGTTTGTACCAAGGGATTATATCCGAATGGTAGTTTTGTTTTCCCTATCTCTAAAGATATTAATTTTTTTAAATTAAAAGGTTAAAAACTATTGATATTTTGAACTAGAACTTATATAATGACGACGGATTTTGTAGCTATCACTACAATCTATAGCTTGAAAGAGGAGGACAGTAGATTGGCAAGGAGACGCAAAAGGAAGAGTCGTCGTCGTCAGGAAGGACGGCGAATTTTGGAACATGTGCCTCAATATAGCATCGAAAGTGGCGAAGAAAAACCTGTGACAGCAGCGAGAAGATTTATTCAAGCTGAAGGTATTTTGCCACCTGCGTTGCTACTCGTAAAGCGAAATGAACACACCACAGACCGTTATTTCTGGGCAGAAAAGGGACTCTTTGGTGCTCAATACGTAGAGGAAAACCATTTTTTGTTTCCTAGCTTGAGGGTGTTAGAACCTTCACCAGGTCAAGAACCTCTTGCTTTAGCTAGTCGGTGAACCATAAACGATCATCTCGCGCATTGAATGTGGCTCCTGACTATCATTAACTGGCAAATTTGCTAAGTTTATGCAAAATTTAATTTTTTTTTAGTTTGGAGCTGATCTGCTTTTTAAGGCTAGTCCAGGTAGTTGGAAAATCAACTTGTGTCAAACCACGCTAGATTGCATGGATTAATACTAGTACTGTAAGGCAAAAGTCAAAATTCAAAAGTCACTCATGCTTTAATTTTAGGCTTTCTGGCTGTAATGAAATGGTAGGTTTATTTCCGCCGACCTGTACTAGTGTGAATAGTACACAAGGAGTAGGTATAGAGGCAAGCGCCTGCAAAAGCGCTAGTGAAGTTGCGCTCTTATGCCGTAAATTGTTAACCAAGCTCTGTCAACAAATTTAAGTTAATGAATTTAAATTTTTCCCCACGACTTGTGTCGTGGGGAAAATTGACAAAGTAGAAGTCTTGATTTCCTCCTTCCTACTTTCCATTGCCCAAAGAGTATGTCAGGTCAGAAGTCTGCATATCATAGTTAAGAGATGGTTATAAAAACCAACAATTATTCACCAGCCTTGAGGTGTAGAATCCTTTGTAACTCGCTGAGTTCATCTCGATGGGCAACTACAGTGATTTTACTTGAGGATGTTTGTTTGCTCTGAGTTGATTCTACTTTGAGCGACACCTTCTCAAGTCTTCCAGATTTTTTCCAATAAAATAGACCACTTAAAGGCGACAGCAGTACCATAGCCAGAACAAAGGTACTGAGGTTAGGAAAAAGCAGGTATACGACTAGTGATAGACAAACAATACCAGTCGCTGCCAGCAGAGTTAAAAATATAGCTAAAAACCAACTGGGGCGGACATTACCTTCAAAAATCACTCTGTTTTGTTCTCGGTCTACCTCTGCCACTCGGTAAGACCGCGAGCGAAAATACTCTTTTAATTGAGACATTAAAGCAGCTTCGTCTTGCTCAGATACCAGTTGTGCTGTTTTTATGCGGTCTTTAGTCGAAGCACGAATAAAGAAAAACAGCCCAACTGATAACAACAAGGTGAGCAGGAACGTAGATGGCAGAATAGCAGTATCCATAACTAATTGTTATTGTTTGACTGGAAGAGACTTATTCATTATCAATTATTCGTTACTTTATCCTCCTGTTTACGTAGTCAAGCCATTGAAAAGCTAAATCCTGCGCTTGAACTTGCCATTCTGGAGAAACTTGGTACATTCGCCTGGGGCGTCCTCGTCCTTCGAGTTTCTTCCAATATCCAGTGATTGCCCTTTCATCTTCCAGAAATTTGATTGCACTATAAAGTACGGTATCTGAAAGCCTATAGGTTGGATATTCAGTTTCTAATTGCTCAATTAACTCGGTTCCGTAAGATTCACCTTGTAACAAAACAGACAGTATGTAACAAACTGCTACTTCCTGACAAAGGTAAGTTGGCGGAGGATTCTCAAAGAATTGATATATATCCTCAAGTTTCATGGTTAGTGAATGGCTAAAAAAATGCCTTAAGGTAGGGTCTACAATCCTTGTAGTCAGTATATAGTGCTACTCTAAGTGAGTAATATATATAAAGCTACTTAGACTAGATATCCATTGCGTAAATAAGAAATAATTACCCACGCCTGTGAAGTTGTGGGACGAGTTTGGGAGTTTTAGGGGCACAAAATAGTGTATCCCTACTCAAACTCGATACGAGTGTTGAGGAGCGAACAGACACTGGCAAAGTCACTATCTTGGTGTTAAGTGATGCCAAACTAGTTAGAACTGCTTAAGCAATAAAATGCCATCGAAGAAATTTTACAGGTAAAATGCTATTTTGTCTGTAAAAGTTAATAAACACTTTGTTTTACAGTGATTTTCCTAATGCGAATTTTGAAAGCCTACGCTCAGGGATATGTCTGGGTTAAAGCTGTTACGCCAGTGAAAACACTTAAGCAGTAACCATCACTAATTTTCTGAACAAGAGAATCTTTTGTCTGTTATGGCAAGCGTGATAGTAAATTTATCAAAGAAGACCTGACAATTCAGGTTATATGGAAAAGCGAACGATTAATCTAACCCCCTAATCCCCTAACCCCCTTCCCGACGCGCAAAGGGGGAAGTTCAATGTCTTTCGCCTACAAGGAGAGAGAAATAGAAGTGAGGTTTTCCAGATGACCTGAATTGTCACAAAGAAGATGGGGAAACCCGGGGATGTGGGTAAAGAACTCTTTGCGTCCTTTTGTCCTCGCGTTCCTTAATCAAGCGCCCAGCATATTGGTGATTACAGTTTATGTCACAAACTCCCGATGCTCCATCATCTTCCTCAACTCTGCGGGCAATTGCTCAAACTTTTCGCCTTATAGGCTGGATTAGCTTCTGGATTCAGCTAGTACTAGGCGTTATTTCTAGCATAATTGTGCTGCTGTTCGCCATCTTTAATCAAAGAACTAGCAGTTCTACTAATAATCCTGGGACTGGCTTTGGTGTATTTTTAGCAATTTGTGGACTGGTTATTTTGGGCGGGGGCATTTATTTAGCTTACCGTTACACTAGAATTGGCAAGCAATTGGAATCCTCTAATCCCAGCAACCGCCCTCGCAAAAGCGAGACTGTGCAAGTATTACGCTTAGGGCTGTGGGTGAATTTAGGGGGAACGCTGGTAACTCTTTTGGGGGCGCAAGCGATCGTTGGTACATTGGTAGCAAGATCCATATCCCCACAAGCTATAACTACGCAATTTTTTGATCCCACCCGAATTATTAGTGGTCTAGATATGCTTGTGGTGCAGGCAAACACTAACACTGTTTCAGCACATTTTGCAGGGGTTATTGCATCGCTTTGGTTGCTCAATCGCATTAACCGTCCTTAGAAAATCAGAGGAGTAATATCAAATTTTGGATTTTAAATTTTTCTAGCCCTGGTAAGATTGGCAGGGCACAACTTTTATGTTTGCTTTTCTGCTCGTGCAAGCCAAAATCAGTATATGCTGATGTGTTGGCAGGAAGATAATAGGCTAAAAACTGAGAAAAATCTGTGCTGGATATCAAGCAAATACGGGAAAATCCGCAATTAGTTCAAGAACGATTGAATAGTCGTAGTGGTAAATACGACATTGAACCGATATTACAGTTAGATCGGCAACAACGGGAACTTGAAGGAACGCGCAGTCAACTCCAAGCTCGTAGCAACGAAATTGGTAAAATTGTCGGGCAGAAGATTAAATCTGGCATCAATCCTCAAGACCCAGAAATTCAAGCTTTGCGGGATGAAGGTAACTCTGTCAAAGCTACATTGAGCGAACTCGAACCCCAGGAAAAAAACCTCAAAGCTGAAATTGCCCAACTTGTGTTGGCACTTCCCAACTTACCAAGCGACTCTACACCCCTTGGTAAAAATGAGGAAGATAACGTAGAAGTACGCCGTTGGGGTGATGAGTATATTCCCCAAAATCCGAATATTCTCCCTCACTGGGAAATTGGCGAAAAGCTGGGTATTCTCAATGTTGAGCGGGCTGTGAAAGTTGCCCAAAGTCGCTTTGTGACTTTGATAGGCGCTGGTGCGGCATTGGAGAGGGCATTAATTCAATTTATGCTGACTCTCCATACTCAAGCTGGTTATGTGGAAGTCAGTCCGCCTCTGTTAGTGAATACCGACTCTTTGACGGCGACTGGTCAGTTACCCAAGTTTGCGGAAGAAAGCTTTAAATGCGCTGATGATGACTTGTGGCTGATTCCGACGGCGGAAGTTCCAGTTACAAATCTCTACCGAGGTGAAATTCTCGCTGTTGAAGACTTACCTATTTACCACTGTGCTTTTACTCCCTGTTTTCGCCGCGAAGCTGGTAGCTATGGGCGCGATATGCGGGGATTAATTCGTCTCCATCAGTTCAACAAGGTGGAAATGGTGAAATTTGTCGAACCCAGTACCTCTTTTGATGAATTGGAGAAATTGGTAGAGAATGCAGAAGCAATTTTACAGGCGTTGAAGTTGCCTTATCGAGTAGTAAATTTAAGTACTGGGGATTTAGGATTTGCCTCTACCAAAACTTATGATTTAGAGGTTTGGTTGCCTTCTTCTGGCAAATACCGCGAAATTTCTAGCTGTTCCAATACTATAGATTTCCAAGCACGACGGGCTGATATTCGTTTCAAAGAGGCGGGGAAGAAAGGCACTCAGTTCGTACACACTCTAAATGGTTCAGGTTTAGCTGTGGGACGGACTATGGCAGCAATTTTGGAGAATTATCAACAACCTGATGGGACAGTGAGGATACCAGAAGCGCTGCAACCTTACTTGGGGCGTGAAGTATTGTAATTAGTCATTTGTCATTTGTCTTTTACCAATGCCTAATGCCCCATGCCCAATGCCCAATTAGAATGGAGATAACTATAGCTTAATATTTTCACTAATTTACTCTATGTCAGTTTTAGCAGCGATCGCAGTCTTGGCTGTTTTGATCTTGGTACACGAGTTGGGACATTTTGTTGCAGCCCGTTCTCAAGGCATTCTCGTTAACCGTTTTTCTTTAGGTTTTGGCCCAGTTCTTTTGAAGTACCAAGGTTCACAAACCGAATACGCTGTCCGCGCTTTTCCCTTGGGCGGCTTTGTGGGCTTTCCCGATGATGACCCCGATAGCGATGTTCCACCCAATGACCCAAATCTGCTGCGTAACCGTCCAGTTTTAGACCGGGCGATTGTTATCAGTGCCGGAGTGATCGCAAATTTAATATTTGCCTATTTGGTGTTAGTTCTGCAATTGGGTATCGTCGGCATTCCCAAAGAATTAAACTATCAAGCAGGTGTTGTTGTACAGCCTATTAATCAAGAATCTGTTGCCTATCAAGCAGGAATTCGGGAAGGAGATATTATTCAGGCTATTAACGGTCAAGAACTCCCCGCTTCTGAAAAGTCAACTCCTTTGCTGACAAAAGAAATTCAAACTCATCCCAATCAGCAAATCGAACTGAAAATTTTACGTGACAACCAACAACAAACTCTGAAATTAACACCAAAACTGGGAGCCGATGGCAAAGGTGTAGTAGGTGTGGCACTTAGTCCAAATGCTACAGCAGTTTATCGCCGTCCTAATAGTCCTTTTGAAATTTTTGGCATTGCTGCTAACAGGTTTCAACAATTATTTGTTGGTACACTTAGCGGTTTTGGGCAGTTGATTACCAACTTTCAACAAACTGCTGGACAAGTTTCTGGGCCAGTTAATATTGTTAAAATTGGTGCAAAATTAGCTGATGACAATAGCGTAAACCTGTTATCTTTTGCGGCAATTATCAGTATTAACTTGGCTATTATCAATATTTTGCCTTTACCAGCTTTGGATGGCGGACAACTCGCTTTTCTGCTGATTGAAGGTTTACGCGGGAAGCCTATACCTGCGAGGATTCAAGAAGGTGTAATGCAAACAGGTTTGGTGTTACTCTTAGGGTTAGGAATTTTTCTGATAGTCAAAGAAACCACCCAATTAACTAGCCAATTGGAGTGGGTACAAAGATTGTTTCAGTAAAAATAGGGAGTGGAGAGTAGGGAGTGGGGAATAGGGAAAAGAAACTTTTACCTTTAAAGCAACGAGCGATAGAAATTTTAGCTCGGCTGAAGCGTCTTTATCCAGATGCTACTTGCTCTTTGAACTACTCAACACCAGTACAATTGTTGGTGGCAACGATTCTCTCTGCTCAGTGTACTGATGAACGAGTGAATAAGGTTACACCAGCTTTATTTGATCGGTTTCCTGATGCTGCGAGTTTAGCGATCGCTGACTTGATAGAATTAGAAAGCTTGGTGCGTTCAACAGGGTTTTATCGCAATAAAGCCAAGAACATTCAAGCCGCCTGTCGAATGATTGTTAGCGAATTTGACTCTGTTGTGCCTAACCAAATGGAGCAATTATTAAAGCTTCCAGGTGTAGCGCGGAAGACAGCAAATGTAGTCCTGGGTCATGGTTATGGCATTAATGTTGGAGTGACGGTAGATACTCACGTCAAGCGCCTTAGCGAACGTTTGGGTTTAACTCAAGCAAAAGACCCCGTTCGAATTGAGCAAGATTTAATGAGTTTATTGCCTCAGCCTGATTGGGAAAATTGGTCAATTCGGCTAATTTATCACGGTCGTGCTATTTGTAAAGCCCGCTCTCCCGTCTGCATTGCTTGTGAACTTGCTGATTTATGTCCTGCTGCTAATAATCCAGTGATTATAGGGGAAACGACTATAAGAACCGCAGAATTGATGGAGAGAGGGTAGAATGGAAAACGGTGTCTTTAAATAAGTTAGAGAATATATGGCAAAAAAGAGCATGATTGAGCGCGAGAAAAAGCGCACCAAGTTGATAGAAAAGTATGCTGACAAGCGGGAAGCTCTTTTGGAAGATTTTAAAAGTGCAGCATCTCCCCTAGATAAGTTGGAAATCCACCGGAAGATTCAACAGCTACCCCGGAATAGTGCGCCCACTCGCCACCGCAATCGTTGCTGGTTGACTGGTCGTTCTAGAGGTGTTTACCGCGATTTTGGACTGTCTCGGAACGTGCTGAGAGAATGGGCGCATGAAGGTCTTTTACCCGGAGTTGTTAAGTCTAGTTGGTAGTCAAGAGTCATTAGTCATTAGTCATTAGTCATTGGTAAAGGACAAATGACTAATGACAAAATATTATTGACCACAACATTTATCAATTCCCAGACTTTCTAAGAGTAGATCGCTGACGGCGTTAGCGATCGCAAACTCTCCATAAAAGCTATTGGAAAAATCATACGACTGCATCTCTGTGACAATGGCAATTACCAGAGAACCAAGGTCGTTTTCTCCTTCCATCCGTTGACGCACAAAAATCTGTGCGGCTCGTTGGGCAATATTTTGGTTGACTGCTTCGGGGATAAATTCTGTATCCAGCCACCGTTGTAAGCGTTCTCGTAACCATTCACCTTCGAGCAACGGATTTTCAGGCGGTGGTAGGGTAATGGGTGGAATTGGTTGAGTCATCTTTTTTATTTTAAATGCAGAGGGACGCAAAGGGAAACGCACAGGAACGCAAAGGATGATTGATAGCATCAAATTGCGTTTCTAAGAGTGTTTTTTTATATTTATTTATGGAATATGATATCGCGGCTATTGTTGAGGGTTATGCACAAGGCTATTTTCTCATGGCTGATGATAGCGATCGCCTGAGTTGGTACGGAAGTCGCGATCGAACTTTTATTCCTCTGGATGAACGGTTCCGTTACCCTAAGTCTTTGCAGCGTGTCTTGAATCAAGAGCGTTTTAGTGTGGCTATTAATCGGGACTTTCAAGCAGTGGTGGCTGGGTGTGCTAACCGCGAGACAACTTGGATTTCACCGGAATTACAAAAGATTTACTGGCTACTTTACCAGAGTGGTTATGCTTTTAGTTTTGAAACTTGGCAGGGTGACGAATTAGCTGGGGGAATTTTAGGGATTGTTATCGGTGGGGCTTTTATTGGAGAGTCGATGTTTTACCGAATTCCTGAAGGCTCGAAGGTAGCGATGGTAAAGTTGGTGGAAAGATTGCGCCAGAGGAAATTTGTGTTTTTTGATGCCCAAATGATGAATCCGCATTTGGAGAGGTTTGGGGCTTATCGGGTTGAGGATAAAAAATATCAAAAGCTACTTAAGCAAGCGTTGCAACGTGCTTGTTCCTTGGTATAAATGTGTAGTAAGAAAAACATTCCAATAGTCTGTGTAGAGAGGTAATGTGGATAGTCTTGTACAAAACATTCCCGCAATTATCGAAAAATCAGGAAGTTTTTTTGGGATAATTGCATTGGTTGCGCTCGTTTTTACTTTTGTTGCCTTCATATTTTTCAGGAATGCAGACCCAAGACAAAGAGAGAGAGTTTTCATCATCACAAGTCTTTTCTTATTAACACTTATCGTTATTGCATTCATTGCTGGCATTGCCAAAGAACGAGATCCATTATTCGTAAATAACAGCACTTTAGGTGGTCATGTAACAATCGATGCAACCGCCGGATTACAAAATTCAGGAATTTATCTAGAGAAAGGTCAAAAGGTACTTTTAGAATCTGAAGGGCGTGTCCATCTTGCATCAGATCAAATTGTTAATTTTATAGACCAAGTAAGGTATTTCATCGTTCAAAACATGGAGACTGGAAAAGTTCCTAGTGAAGATATGCAACTCTATGGATCTCCACGAGTCAAAGACCGACTTAAGAAAGATAAAGTCTTTCGTCGAAATTGGACTGGTCCCGATGGAGAAGATATTCAAAGTCCATTCCGTCTTGATCAGTGTAAACTTCGCAACGATTTGAACTGGGGTATGTTGTTGGCGGTAGTGCTACCAGGGGAAAAATTACAAAAGCCTGATCAATCTCTAGCAACGAAAGATCCAGTTAAAGTTTTAATAAATGATTACAGTTTAAAACTGAGTGATTTAGAAGTTGTTACAAAGCTTAACCAGTCAACATTAACTGCGGTCAGAAACGGATGGTTGACATTTATTATTAATGATGCAGTCATATCTCCATTTTCGGAAGTTGATGCTTCAAAAGAGTATTTTGACGCTCTAGTCAAAGCTTCTGATAAACTAGCTAGCGATGGTAGTAGTCTTTACAAAATACCTCAAGAATCAATTCCACTTATTTGGTACTCAGATAACGTCGGTGCATTTCGGATAACTGTAAAGCCTGGATGAGCATTCTAGGTCATTGATTCCGTCAAGCAAATGCTGATGAGTTGCAACTACGAAAAGTGGTTTGCAGATGAGTAATGAAGCGATGTCTACGATCGGCTGTTCGGTGACGCAGTCCTTTATATTGACAAAGGAAATGCTTACTGCTTATACGCCCCTGGTGAACTGTAAAGGTGTTGAGTAAGCAACATAATCTATCTGAGATGGATAGGGCGATCGCTCATTTTCTCTTCAGGTACGATGAAAATATGTTCTAGTGCGATCGCTAATATTGCAGGTTAGGTTAACGCTAGGAAACCCAACATCTTTTTCCACTCACAATCTTAACCACTTCCATCATCATAAGTGCGATATTTACGACGGGCTATTCAGCGTCGCAAGATTTATGATTCATCTGAAATAAGCGATAATGGGCTTAACTGCTATTTGTTATTTTACAGATGGATCAATAAGTTAAGAAAATGAACATAAAAGCAATCATTCATTCAGCAGAAGAAGGGGGCTATTGGGCAGAGGTTCCCGCGCTTCCCGGTTGCATTACTGAAGGTGACACGATGGAAGAGGTTATGGCTAATCTGAAGGATGCCATAAAAGGTTGGCTTGATGTTGCCAACAGTAGTAATGCAGTTGATTCAACCGATCAAGTTGTTGAAATTGCTGTATGAAATCTGTTTCTGGCAAACAATTGTGCAAAATTGTAGAACAAAAAGGTTGGGTTTTGCGAAGAATTACTGGCAGTCATCATAATCTATGAAAACTCTGAAGTAGACAAAATACTGTCAATTCCTATTCATCGCAATCAAGATTTAAAGATTGGAACGTTGCGAACCTTAATGAAAATAGCCCAGTTATCTGAAGAAGATTTAGTCTGATTAGAAAGTGTTGATCGAAATTACCGGGGATAAGCGATCGCACTCTCAAATCCCTTACACTTTTTCTTCAGTAACCAATGTTAAACTAACCCATTCGCCTTTATCGTTATAACTGCGAATCATCCTTTTGCGCAGGTTTGGCTGGATTAACCAACCCGCTTCCAAAAATAATGGTTGACGTAATTGCACCTTTAAAGGAGAAGTTGCAGAAGCGCCATCAGGTAACAATAATACTTGTACTTGCTTTTGGGGATCTTGGTCAAAGAGAACGATGGAACCTTTGATGGTAGCAGTTGAGGTAATTGTACGTTCTTCAAAAGAAGTACTTTGAATTAATCGCCCAGTATCATCAACTTGTATTTTCAAAGTTGTAGAGTAAATATCAGGCGATCGCAAATCTCGATATATTGTTACTGCTTGGCCTTGCCATTCTCCCAACAAGTCATTTATCTGCAAAGGTGGACATTCTGTTGTTGAGGTTCTGGCTAGATGTTCTCGAATTAGAACTAGTTTACTTAGATTACCAGTCTTATCAAACAATTGCACCAGACGTAAGCGGCGATTTTCATAAACAAAAGCGAGTTCCGCACCGAATTCTGAAAATGGTCCTAGCTGAATTGAACCTTCAGAAAATGAACCATTTTCAAAAAAAAGTAGACCCCCTCCCACAGAACTATATTCTTTAATTACATCATCTCTTCCCGAACGACTCAGAGTTAGACGCACTGTCTGGTTATTATTTAACCCTTCTAGAGAAAGATGGCTAGGAGTATCGGTTATAAGTGTACCTTCAGGAGAAAAGTTGGTAAATGAACCTTCCCATACACCAAGATTTTGCAGAAAACATTCCCATTGCGATTTCATAAAGTTTTATTATTAGTCATTAGTCATTTGTCCTTTGCAATGACCAATGATTAATGACTAACCTTTGGCAAAACGTCGGACAGCGAATAAACTTCCCATTAATCCTACAGCTGAACCGAAACTTAAGAGAATCAGGGGCAAGAGTAAAATTTGGGCTGGGGTGAGTTGCACCCCGTTGGTAATAGCTTGAATAAATTCGGGTTGATTGGCTAGCAACTTACCGAGAAACTGTTGAATCACTGAAATGAAACTCCAAGCGATCGCACCACCAACTAAGCCGAAGGTAATTCCTTGTAAAATAAACGGGAGGTAAATCCAAGCAGAGGTTGCTCCCACTAGTTGCATAATTTCAATTTCCTGGCGTCGCGCCATGACAATCAGCCGAATTGTCGTAGTAGTCACTGCGATCGCTGTTAAAGTCAGAATAATCGTAATTGTTAAAGTAATCCAGTTCAGACCTTGGTGCAATTGAGCAATGCGTTTAACTGCTTCATCCACATATTCCACCGTATCAACTCCCGGCAATTTAGCCAACTGCGTTGCTAAAGTTGGTACAACTTGAGAATTACTCGCTTTCACCTTCATTTCATCAACTAAGGGGTTATCACCTAGCTGCTGTGTAGCCCCCTCAATATCAGAAATTCTCATTTCCTTAACTAACTTAGTCCAAGCTTGCTCTTTGGTAATGCTTTGTATCGCCGCTACCTCTGGCATTTTTGCGATCAGTGGCTCAATGGTTTGGGCTTGCGTATCCGGTTCGAGATAAACTGAAACTTCTAGCTGATTACCAAACTGATAAAGGAGTTTTTCAACTTGCCAAGAGGTTTGCAAGCTCAAGCCGAATAAAAACAGTAGCACCGTAACAGTACTTACAGCTGCCCAATTCATCCAACCTCCCCGCAGTAAACCCAGGAAAGTTTCTTTAAGCAGGTAGTCAAGTTTCGTGAAAAATTTAAACACAAATTACCTCAGTCAAAAATTTATAACTCATAATTCATAACTCATAACTCATGACTCAGCACTCACTAGTTACGAGATTGATAGAATTAAGATAGTAGGAATTTTCACCATCTAGCCATAAAGACTCATGCCCTCTGAAATTGCTGTAGAGAAAAAAAAGTTAAAAAATCCACCTTTGGAGCTGCATTATTTAGGCGATCGCGTCCTACGTCAAGCTGCAAAGCGAGTTGCGAAAGTTGATGACGAACTCCGCCAAGTAGTGCGCGAAATGTTGCAAACTATGTATAGCAAAGATGGCATTGGTTTGGCTGCACCCCAAGTGGGAATTCACAAACAACTAATTGTCATCGACCTGGAACCAGAGAATGCAGCTAATCCACCTTTGGTACTGATTAACCCCACCATAAAACAAGTAAGCCGCGACATCTCCGTAGCCCAAGAAGGATGCTTGAGTATTCCTAACGTATACCTAGACGTAAAGCGCCCTGAAGTCGTAGAACTTGCCTATAAAGACGAATACGGTCGTCCCCGGACATTAAAGGCTAATGACCTCTTGGGACGCTGCATTCAGCACGAGATGGATCACCTTAACGGCGTGGTATTTGTAGACCGTGTGGAAAACTCCTTGACTTTAGCCCAGGAGCTATCTAAGAATGGCTTCTCGTATCAAACCGTGAAACCAATAAAATAGGGGGCTAGTTGTGTATTTAACTCCAAAAAGCGGTTTATTTCTCGGTGGTTCTTGTGTAAGTGCGATCGCAGCTGTCGGTTCGATTTTTGAACTCAGTTACGGGCAACCAGATTTTGGTTTCACGACCACTGCGATTATCCTGGCATTGAGCATTCCACTCACAGGATTATTTTTCTTTGCCGCAGTGAAGGACGCAAGGGCTAACATGAAATAAGCATCAGGTACATAAAAAAGGTAAAAGGATGAAGGAACTTGGTAAAATTCACCCTTTTACCTTTTATTTTTTCGATTGTTCTACGGCTTTCAAGGCTTTGAGAGTATCTATCTGTGCCGATGTTAACCCTGTAATCCCAGTAATATTCATTTCTTCGTAGGGTTTATCGGGTCTGAAAGTTTTCAGACAATCGCCTGTTGTCACCTCCCAAAACAAAACTGAATTGTCTCATCTTCACTGCCACTAGCGAGAATTTGGCCATCAGGACTGAAGACCACTGACCAGATCCATTTGGTATGCCCTTGGAAAGTCTTGATACACTTACCTTTACGTACATTCGATAACTTCACGACCACAAGACAACGGTGCTCTCGTAAATAATAAATTAGCAGCGTTATTAGAGCATCTACAGTTTCTGGTAAATCCTTTTCTTGCTCATCAGATACAAATCGGATCAAGTTTAGCAACATCTCTTGCACAGGTGGAACACTGCGAAGACTTCGCCAAATGATGTGGCCAAAATTCTCCTGAACTTCGTTTGCCAGCTTCACAGACAAGGCCGTTTTGCCAATTCCCCCCATACCTAGTAGTGCTATGAGTCAGCAGTGTTCTTGAACTACCCAACGCTTTAGTCGGGATAATTCATCTGCACGCCCATAAAAAAATAAACTCCGTTTTGTCTATTTGCGATCGCCATGATTGTTAAGTCTTGGAGTTGATTCCTCACCCAATCATCAGCAACAAAATTGCAATTTTAGGTTCGTAGTGAAGTTTTAGCAACTTTCTTGGGTTAAGTGCAAGTTAGGACTAGGCTTCCCACTAGGAGATTATATCATGTCAAACAACAGCAACGGCTCTGGGGGAGAAACACTTTCGCCACTTTTAATCATCTTAGTGGCAGGGTCAATTTCTTTGGCGATCGTTAACAAAGCTAATCACCCAGCATATTTTGACATAGTTAAAATAGCTATGGTCTATAGCTTTGGCTCAATCAAGTCTCAATAAAAAACTAAATATTCCAATAACCAGGATAATGTAGATCAGGATGAGTTGAAATAGCAGACATGAAAACTATCTGTGAAGGCAGTAAAAAAATCACTGTTTTTTACAGATAGTTTGCCAAAGGTGAGTTGTAGATTATAATTTGCTTCTAAAATAGAAGAATGCTGTCAACTTCCACTCAACTACTGCGACTGTCTCAAGGACAACTCAACTTACTAGAAGCTTGTCCGCGTAAATTTCAACATACCTACCTAGAACAACTCAATTCGCCCTCAAATCCTGAACAAGAAGAACGGCAAACTTTGGGTAGTCGCTTTCACTTGCTAATGCAGCAGCGAGAAATGGGTCTGCCAATTGATAGTTTCCTGCAAGCAGATGCTAAACTGCAAAGCTGGATGCTAGCTTTTGCTGATGCTGCCCCAGAAATTTTAACGGCTGTATCTGATAATCAAACTTTCCGTGAGAGTGAACACTACCGAACTCTGCAAGTTCAGGATTATTTGCTGACGGTTGTCTATGATTTATTGATTGCAGATAATCAACAAGCCCAAATTCTCGACTGGAAAACTTATCCTAAACCACCCAATAAACGCAAGTTAGAATCCAACTGGCAAACACGGCTTTATCTCTATGTATTGGCAGAAACTAGCGACTATTTGCCAGAAAATATTTCGATGACTTACTGGTTTGTGCAATCTGAGGGGAAACCGCAAAATATTAAGTTTAATTACAATACTGTTCAACATACACAAATAGCAAAGAAACTTAATCGACTGTTAAGCCAGTTAACTATTTGGCTGGAAAATTACCAAAACAACCAGCAGTTTCCGCAAGTGGTGGAGGGTAGCAAAACCTGTGATTATTGTCAGTTTGCCAAACGGTGCGATCGCACACAAGTTATTGAAGAAGCAATGAAAGACTCATTGCCCAATTTTGATAGTATTCAAGAAGTCTCACTTTAATTCTATAGCAATCCTAAATGAGTCCTGAAAAATATAGATAAGGAAACGAACCACCTTCTCTACAAGAGACTTCCGCTTCCGCCAACGCGCAGCGTCTCTTAGAGAAGAACGCTTTTCTTTCGGAACGCTACGCGAACCTGTAGGTCTCGTTAGAGAAGGACACAAAGGAAAGAAAAAAGAAGAGATATATATAATTTTTACAAATGATTTAGGACTGCTATATCTGTAGTATTGTCTTATTAAAATAGATTCCTTATACTCATTATTATCGAAAGTTAAAAATTAATATAAAGTCTTTTTTTTAAATTTAAGGTAATTAAAAATATTTTAATTAAAATAACTAAGCTCGATAAATATTATTTTTCTCAATAAACAACAAATTAATAAATTTAAAATTCTTCACTATAAATAATCACAAATTCTAAATTTATGTCAAGCTTTGACGAAACTGAAGCCATTTATGTGCGCGAATTAGGAATTGATGACATTGCTCCCATTTATCACTTGGGAGAAGGGTTATTTACCAGCGATTTATATCCTTATTTATACCGCACCTGGGACGAATGGGAAGTGATTGGACTTTACAACACCGACCCAGAATATTGTCTTGTGGCTGAAACAGACGGAGAATTAGCAGGATTCATTTTGGGAACTATTATTACCAAAGCATCTTGGACTTATGGATACATTTTATGGCTGGGAGTTAGCCCGAGGTTTCAGCGTCGGGGAGTAGCAGACAAGTTGGTTGATAAAGTTGTTGCTCGGATGATTGAAGATGGGGCGCGGTTTATGCTGGTAGACACTGATCCTACCAATACTTCAGCATTAAAGTTTTTTAACCGCAAAGGTTTTGGTAATATCCGCCAGCATATTTTCTTGTCGATGAATTTAAGCAAGCATGAATATTATGGCAGATTAATTGATTACGAGCACCAAAAAGCTGAAAGAGCAGGTTACAGGCGATCGCGTCCAGCAATTCGCGCCCGCAAACCCGATAGCGTCGCTAATGAAGTAGTTCTAAATCCCCTAGTGAGTGAATCTCAAACAATCGACGATCAATCATCAATTTAACAAAAGTTAGGAGTTAGGAATTATGAGTTAGGAGTTAAAACTTTTAAGAAACTATTTATAAAATGCTCGTAGGGAGACGGCATTGCCATGTCCCTACCCGTGTATCTCATTAAAATGAGAATTGCTATATATCTATATTCACTTTTTGCCGTAACACACTCTACTTAATATTTTGTTTATAAATAGCCTCTCACTTTTCAGTTTCCAATTTTTAACTTCCCACTCCTAACTCCTAACTTTCTTTTATGCCAGAACAACAGTGGACTATAGCAGCAACCGAACAACCTCCAGAGTGGTTCATCCAAGCGGTGAAACAGCATACACCCGCATCAAGTGGAATATATGCAGCACAATTGTTGTGGCAACGGGGAATTAAAGATCGTCAACAATTAACAGCTTTTATTAACCACAAAGCTTATCAACCAGCGAATCCGTTTGAGTTTGGGCAAGAAATGCACTTAGCGATCACCCGGTTGCAACAAGCATATAACATCAAAGAAAAAATTGCCATTTGGGGAGACTTTGATGCTGATGGGATTACCGCCACATCTGTACTTTGGGATGGATTGGGGCAATTTTTTACACAAAATACTCAGTTAATTTATTACATTCCCAATCGCCTGAAAGAATCTCACGGACTCAATAATCAAGAGATTGATCACCTTGCAAAACAAGGTTGCAAATTAATTGTTACTTGTGACACAGGCAGCACAAACATAGAGGAAATTATCTATGCCAACCAACTAGGTATAGACGTAATAGTTACAGACCATCACACCTTACCCGCCGAACGTCCACCCGTCGCAGCAATAATTAATCCTCGTTATTTACCCAGAGAACATCAGCTATTCAATCTTTCTGGGGTAGCGGTAGCTTATAAGTTGGTGCAAGCATTATATCAAAGTCTGCCTAATATTGCAAAACATCCGTTAGAAGATTTATTAGATTTAGTAGCAGTCGGATTAATTGCCGACTTAGTGCAGTTAAGTGGAGATTGTCGCTATTTAGCACAGATGGGAATTCAACGATTGCAAGCAGATTTTCAACAGCCAGCAGCAGCGCGTCGGCGTCCGGGGGTAGGGCGATTATTAGAATTGTGTCAGAAAAGTGGCGATCGCCCCACAGATATTTCCTTTGGTTTGGGGCCAAGAATTAACGCTGTCAGCCGCATCCAAGGCGATGCTAGTTTTTGCGTTGAATTATTAACTAGTCGAGATGTCAAACGTTGTAACGAACTAGCCGAAGTTACAGAACTCGCAAACACCCGCCGCAAATCTTTGCAAAAGGATGTGCAAGCGCAAGTAGCACAAAAACTTACTCAATTAGACTTATCAACCACTAGCGTCATTGTTCTAGAAGATGCCCAATGGCCTGCGGGTGTCTTGGGCTTAGTTGCTGGACAGGTAGCACAAGAAACAGGTCGCCCAACTATTTTATTAAGTACAGAGGGACTGGGGACTGGGGAGGAATTTTCCCAATCCCCAATTCCCAATACTTCGACTCCTTTCGACTTCGCTCAAGGCAAGTCGCTCAGTACAAGTCCCCAATCCTTAGCTCGTGGTTCCGCCCGTTCGGTGAATTCTGTTGATTTATACCAATTGGTGAAAGACCAAGCACATTTGTTACATCGCTTTGGGGGACATCCTTTTGCAGCAGGTTTGAGTTTGCTAGTAGAGAATATTCCTTTATTTACAGCAGCGATTAATCAGCAGTTACGGCAATCTTTAGGTAGTACAACCCTAACGCCAACTGTGCAAGCAGACTTGACGGTAACAGTTGCAGACTTGGGAAAAGAGTTATTTTTGGAACTCAAACTGCTAGAACCTTGTGGAATGGGTAATCCTGTTCCGAAATTGCTAATTCAAAACTGCTGGTTTGAAAATTCTTGGCATCGCAATCAGCAGGATTGGCAAGGGAAAAAGGTACAGTACATTAAAACCGAGTTTGATATTCGGGATGATTCCAGCAGAAGTGCTTTTCCGGGTATATGGTGGGGACACTACAAAGATGAATTACCCATAGGAAGGTGTGATTGCATAGCCGAACTAGACTACAACACCTTCAAAAAACGTTATGAAATCAGATTAATTGCCGTGTGTCCCAGTGTTAACTCAGCACGGGCTAAACGCCCCGCTACCGCTAACAGCACTCAAAATGGGCTAAACGCCCCGCTATCGCTAACACCACTTATCTTAGACTGGCGTAACTTCCCCACTTCTGACTCCCAAGTACAGACGCGATTAATCGCGTCTCCCCCACTATTGCTTGAAGATTGTCCGACAAATTGGGATGATTTACGCGCGTGGTTGCGGCGATGTCTAACGATAAGTAGTTCCCAACAATTAGCGATCGCTTGGTCTAAACCCAACCTCCAACCACCTAATCAAATTTGGCTGACTCTTGTCGGAATTGCCAAATATCTTAGTCGCACAAATCAACTAGTTACCCGCGTCCAACTTTTAGAAAAAATCGGCATCACCCACCAAACCTTATTTGTAGGCATCAAAGCTTTAAAATATTTAGGGTTCACAGTCAAACGACAAGACCGTTATTTGCAAATCACCTGGCATCCAAGCGATAGTGCAGAAAACTTGACTGAGGCAGCAGTGGAAAGATTTTTAGCTGCTGTCAGAGAAGAACAATTTCAGCGACAATATTTTGCGGAAGTTCCTTTATCTACTATTGTGGCGATCGCAAGTTCCGACAATTACATGGGTACAAACTTTTAAAAACGTGAGTTCGACTGCTATTTTCGTGCAAATCCTTTTTATATTGATGAAAATCACTAGCCTCATATCCCTGACTTCTCTAAAAAATCGGGGATCTTGTTGTTCACAAATGATTTAGGATTACTAGCTCATATAGCAATCAACTGATGAGCGAGAAACTAGAAAGAGCAGATCATGATAGCCCGTGGAAAGAAATTTTAGAAGCTTACTTTCCCCAAGCAATGCAATTTTTCTTTCCCAAAACAGCATAACTAATTAATTGTGAACGTCCCCACGAATTTCTCGATAAGGAATTTCAATCAACTTGCCCGCAAAGCAGAACTTGATAGGAGATATGCAGATAAATTAGTTAAAGTCTGGCAAATTCAAGGACAATAAACTTGGCTATTAATCCATGTAGAGATCCAAGCAAAATCAGAAGATACTTTTGCATAAAGAATGTTTTCTTACAACCTGCAAATTTTTGACAAATTTGCGAAACCTGCTATGAGTTTGGCGATTTTGTATGATACAGATCCGACATGGCGAAGTAACGGTATCCTGTTAGTAAAAATAATCCCGTCTAACTTACATTTTAAAAAATAAAGCCTGTATTCATTACTGAATCAGGCAATTGAACTTTTTTATTAAGTTTGCACGGATAACTTCAGTTTAATCACTGAACAGTGAATCCTTCCGGTCTGATTGCATCTTCTAAATCAACCCCCATCAGGTTAACTCCTTGGATGTTTGCATTTGTGAGATTTGTCTTTTCCAAGTCTGCGCCCTGTAGATTAGCCATTTGCAGATTTGCTCCCAACAGGTTAGCTTTCTCTAGGTCTGCATCAAATAGGTTTGCTCCTACAAGGTTTGCTCCCAAAAGGTTTACCTTACCTAAATCTGCTCCTTGAAAGTTTACCCCTTGTAAATTTGTTTGCTGTAAGTTAGCCCTTTCTAAGTCTGCATTTTGTAAGTTAGCACCCTTCAAGTTTGCCGCTTGCAGATTTGCATCCTTTAACATTGCTCCAGTCAGATTACATCCGATACATTCATTGGTTTGTAATAAATGTCTAACGTTTTCTGCCACAGATACTATTGGCGATGCAACCGGAGATATTACTGGGGAAGTAACAGACTCCATTGGCGGTGTAACCGGAGATATTACGGGAACGAATTCAGATTCTGTAGGTATGGATGGTGTTAGTGTTTGAGCTTTAACTGCTTGCTGGTCAAGGAGTGAAAATCCTGCTACAAGTAGCAGAAATACTGCTGTTACGATCCACTGAGTTAATTTGTTTGGATTTGGTTTATTCATTAGTTCCTTCCTTTGATGATTCGTAGTGCTGGGCTTGCTTTTATAAGAGGCATCAATAATGTGCTTTATTCTCACTTTAGATAAATTGATTGATAACAGCAAATATTATTGTGATTCAAATTGATAAATTAAAGTGATTAAAAAATCTTTTCAGATGGGAAATTATCGCTGATTTTTTTGGTTACATCAGGAAAATAGCACCCATCAAGAATTTCGAGTTTTCAGAGCGGGTGCGTAGGCGTAGCCCGTCGTAGACATCGCCTCATCCATAATGAGAAAGCATTGCCAGACTAGGTAAAAGCCGATATGTTTCACTTTTAATTAAGATAGAGAGTCCCAAGTAAATTAAGACAAAGGGGAAGATTTTTCGACCGAAGCGAGTTAAAACGGGAGCCATGAGAGGATTACGAGTCAGGTTGTAAGAGAGTAAGCACCACATCCCAACAGTGAAATAGCAAGCACACAGAATTACACCCAAACTTGGAAGATTGCTACTAGCAAACAATGGTACATAGATCCCAATGTTGTTTCCTCCATTAGCAATGGTGACAGCAGAAACGCGGTAGGTTTGCGGATCGCGGATGGTTTCCAATAGTGATTTCTTCTGGCGTCCAGATTTGACACGAGAGGTTAAGTCAATTGACACAGCTTGCACTGTGTCTTCTTCCTCTTGACTGATGAGATTACTGATACCAATGGCGACGGGAAGCAAACCCAGCAAACCAATCCAGGTGCTAGGAATAATCAGACCGCCGAAGAAACCAGGGAGACTAGCAAAGACTAAGGCTGTGAACCCCAGAAATTCACCGAGAACAATATGCTTAGGACGAAAGCTGCGATTGACTTTTCCGAAGAAAGCTGTCAAATATAAATTGTCGTCAAAGGTGGTTGCAAAAGCAGTAGAGATTCCAATAATTAATGTACTAATTAACCAACTCATAATTGTTGCTCACGATAATTCAATGCTTTTTGTCCTAATCCTTCTCTGCTCCCCGATGTCAGGGCAGTTCAGGAGATTTTCTGACTGTTTTACCAGCCAGTTCCCCAGTTTTTAGAAGCTATTGCCTCTAATGAAATTGGTGATTTTTGTTTCTCAGCAAGGTACCTTGGAGCTCATGAACTAAATATTAGGGCTGACAACCAAATAAAAGCAAATACTCTTGTTTTTTAATACGATAAATAAAAGTGATTAATAACTTAACCCTTTATGTTTCCCTCGTTCTTATGCTCCGCATGGTAATGTATTCATTGACACTCTGACTCAATGTTTGATGCGAAACAGCCTTAATCAGCCACAGAGCATGGGAACGAGAGAATACCTAATACTGAGTTTGAGAAGTTTATGTGTGTAGTTTAGCGCACTTCTCTACGAGACGCTGCGCGAACGATAGGCTCAGTGACCACCGTAGGCATCGCTTTGATTGAAGAGATGGTAAGTGGTTTTGTGTTGGTAAAATTTAAGATATTCTTGACGGGTAGCCTTCAACATCGGTTAATATGACTAATCGCGCCCTAGCTTAAGTTTTAAAATTTACAGTAATGTTTGATATTTAACTTGTAATTATGCTAACCAGTGTTGACCGTTTATTATTTGTCCGGCGAGTCCCAATTTTTAAGGAATTGCGGGATGATTTTATTGTGCGGCTCACTTCAGTAATGAACGAATTGTCATTTCCAACTAATTACACGATTTTTCGGCAGGGAGAAGAAGGGCGATCGCTCTATATTGTTGTGTCAGGCCGAGTAAAAGTTCACATTGGCAATAAACAGTTGGCAGAGGTGGAACAGGGAAAATACTTTGGTGAAATGGCAGTATTTGATACTCAACCTCGTTCCGCCAGTGCAACGACTTTGGAACCTTGCGAATTTTTGGAACTGACGCAAGAGCAGCTGTATGATGCGATCGAAGAAACTCCCGAAATTGCGGTGAATATTATTCGTGAGTTATCCCGTCTGATTCGCAAGTTGAATGACGATCTCAGTGTCACCTCTTTGCGGAGTTAATTCTCTGATAGTTTTTAATTCATATTACTAGGTTTTGCGCTTGTTTACAGCATTTTTCAGGTATTTAGACCACAGATGAGACGAGGAGTGGGGAACTCGGGGCCCCCACAAAGTGCAGGGCTGTTTCATTCCCCAAAGAGCTTTAAAAATCAAGGGTTCTAGCAATTAAAAATTGGTTATTTTGTTCCCAGCGTGCCGAGAAAATGAACTATTTTAGTGATATTTAAGGGCTTAAATGTTCATATTATTGTCACCCTTACTTACAATTTTATCGCTAACCATCTTGACAAATCCTGTTTGAAATGGAATGAAACAGCCCTGCCCACGAAGTGGGGATTAGGGGTATGGGGAGTAGGGAGTGGTGTAATTCAATTACTTGAAAAGCGCTGTAAACCCACGTTTATTTATATAGATGCTAGTTTGCGACATTCTTTAAGAAACTGTTGGGGAATTTCTCCTCTTTCTCCCCAGTGCAGATGTACATAAGAAGCATGAATATTTGCAGGCAAACCCCATCCCTCGCATCCCATATTTTCGTCACAATCGTAACGATAAGTTTTAAATAAGGGCTGAATCGGAGTCAAGGTTAAATCGGAACGATGAAACTCATGTCCGTAAACAGTTGTACCTGCCTTCACTAACAAATTATCTTGCAAAGCTACTGCCCGGCGATAGCCTAAAGTTAAACGCCCACCCATCACAGCAGATGTTGGTAAAACTCCCGCCATCGACCAAGATTTACCCTCAAAATCGATAATTTGCTCACATAAATACATCAATCCTCCGCATTCGGCAACTGTCGGCATTCCTTGAAAAATTGCTGTTTTCACTGCATTACGAACGCTGGAATTTTCTACTAATTGTTGGGCAAAAACTTCTGGAAAACCTCCGCCAAAATACATTCCCTGCACATCTTTTGGTAGTGCAGCATCTTCTAAGGGACTCCAGAAAACCAGTTCTGCGCCAAGTTGTTGCAGCAAATCAAGATTGTCTTGGTAGTAGAAATTAAAAGCACGATCGCGGGCTACTGCAATCCTGACTGGGGATGAGGAGTAGGGAGAGACGCGATTAATCGCTTCTGTACTGGGGAATGGTTCTGATTTTAATAAAGGTAATAAATTTTGCCAATCGAAGCAAGTATCTCCTAAATCGGCGAGGCGATTAATTAAAGCGTTGAGTTCGGGAAGTTCTGCTGTGGGTACTAAACCCAAATGGCGATCAGGAATTGTGATGTTATCTTGACGACGCAGCACGCCGAGAATGGGTAATTGTAAAGGTTCGAGAGAATCTTTCAGTAGAGAGAGATGGCGATCGCTCCCCACACGATTTAATACTACCCCAGCTATTTTAATTCTGGGATCAAAAGACCGATAGCCGTGAGCGATCGCAGCCACAGAACCAGATAAACGACTACAATCAATCACCAATACCACAGGTAAATCTAAAAGCCGCGCAATGTGTGCCGTACTCGCAAAATCTGTTAGGCATTGGCCATTAATCAATAATTCTTCTTCCCCTGCTCCCCCTACTCCCTCATCCCTACTCCCCTTAACTCCATCAAATAATCCCATCACCCCTTCCACTAGGGCATATTCACTCAGTTGGCTATGACGAGCAAAACATTGCTGAACGTAGGCTTCAGAAGTCAGTACAGGGTCTAAATTGCGACAAGGACGGCCAGTTACGTGTTGATGAAACATGGGATCAATGTAGTCTGGGCCTACCTTGAAAGATTGCACCAGGCGATCGCGACGACGTAAAGATGCTAAAAGGGTGAGTGTGACTGTTGTCTTGCCCACTCCACTACGTTCCCCGGCAATGACTAAAGCCATAAATGAAACAAACGGATAATTGAGTATTGCCTGTGCGTCTATCGTCGCTTTTTGCAAAAGCAGATGCGCCAGTTTGTGATTTATCTAAAACCAACTAACTCAAACTTATACCAATTAGAAACAAGAAAACTAGCCAATTAGGAGAGTTAGGCTGAACAAATTTGTCTAATAATATAGTTGAAATTTAGCCGAGACTCAGATAGCAATAAACTACCAGAAGAAGAACGTTTTATGATAGTTGTGCATCATCTTAACAACTCGCGATCGCAGCGTGTGCTGTGGTTGCTTGAGGAATTAGGTATTGAATACGAGATCAAATTCTATGAACGCGATGCAAAAACGATGCTAGCACCGGAGTCACTGCGCCAAGTCCATCCCCTTGGTAAGTCACCAGTGATCACAGATGCAGACCTCACCATCGCTGAGTCAGGCGCTATCATCGAATACCTCATTAATCGCTACGGCAATGGTCGGCTAGTTCCGGCATCCGATACACCTGAGCATCTGCGCTATACATATTGGCTGCATTACGCCGAAGGCTCTGCAATGCCACCTCTGGTAATGTGGATAGTATTGAACAATTTCGGGGCAGGAGACAGCAACGTTGTTAATGGATTCGTCGGGCCTCAGATCAAACTTCATTTTGACTACATAGAAGGTGAACTTCGTAAAAGTACATGGTTTGCAGGGGAGGAATTCACCGCCGCCGATATCCAAATGAGCTTTCCCCTCGAAGTAATAGTTATGCAAAGGGAAGAGGCCGAAAACTGGCCAAAGCTCAAAGAATTTGTTGATCGCATTCATGCGCGACCTGCTTACAAACGTGCGCTTGATCGTGGAGGCAGATATTCCCTTAACTTCTAACAAAAACAAGGGTCGGCAACTATTTGCTCACCCTTGTTTTTGTTATTGTGTAAATATGTAGAGCGATCGCACATGTAAAATGTGTTAATCTTTCTTAGCTTATGATGCGACTAACTTTTTGCGGCTAGGACGCTTGTACTCCGATTTTTTCTTTAATCCTACCGCTTGGGCTTGGTCGCTATCTAATCCATATTGTCCGCGCACAACTTCTTTCATCGCTAATACTGCATTGTGAAATTTCCATTCTGCCAATCGCGCAGCATCAGCAGCAGCACGGTATAAAGCTAATTTCTCGGTTTGAGCTTGTTGCTGGATCAACATAGTCTGATAAGCTTGCTGTAATTTGGTAGCAGAAGCATCAGCACGGGTTGTTTCATAAGTGCCAATAATTTGCAAGCCGTGCCATGAATTAACATCTTCACTAATTAATTGAGGGCGCAAACGGCGTGTTGTATCTTGGGTAGGCATATCAGTATACTGTTGTAATATACATAATTAATGTACCCATTACGACCTTAAAGTTATCAGTAAGGTTAAGTTTTTAGATAAAACAAGGTTAAAGAAAAGGGAATACGGTTCGACTAACGTTTTCATATTTTGAAGATCCTCCCAACCCCCTTAAAAAGTGGGGCTTCCAAGCCTCTTTTACCCCCTTTTTAAAGGGATCGCTGTAGGCAAGGGGATCTTAACTGAACGGTATTGAAAGAAAAGGTAAGCTCATTTTTGCAACTTAGATATAACAACGTTGCAAGTCGATGCAACTTAGTTGCACCCTAGTAAGGGGCAATAGCTCTTGGTTAAGACAAGAGACGCGATAAATCAGGTCTTTACCCGCATTTCTCACAAGCTTGAGGTGCAGAGGGGAAGAGGGGAAAGAACTTGTACAACAACTCTCCCCTGCTCCTATACCTGCCCCCACCTAGCAATTTTGGGTTGGTGAACTACTAATTTGTTTCCAATTTGAAAATCTTTGCTGTCACTCCCAAGCTTTCTTCAAACAGTGACTCGCGGCCCCAGCGTTGCACCTGCTGACTGAGCAAAGCTTCCGCCTTTTGTTCTGAAAGTGAAGTCACCTGTTGAAACAGACCAGCAGATTGAGCGCCACCGTGGGTTTCCATCCGCATACAACCGCCAGTTTCTGAACAGATAACTGTACCACAGTCTGCCTGGGGATTTGTCGAACTGAGGCGCAAGGCAATCAAGTCGCCGATAATATCGCCCACATCAGCAACTGGAACTCCTGCTAACTCTGCTTCTACTTGTCGCTGCTCTTGAGCAATAAAACGGATGCGAGTGATGTCATAATCACCGCTTTCTTTTTCATAAGAAACTGGCTGCCATTGCAACCGACTTGCTAGCCAGCCCAAAAACAGCAAAGCTTGAGCGGGATTGCCTTTTTCGTAATCAATGTTAACGCGGTCAATTTCTTTGAGGGCGACGCGACGGTGAGGAGAATCGTAGGCTTCAGCTGTCAATTCCTGCCATGATGCGAGGCGACGCCAGTTCAAGTCAGCTAAAGGTACACCCGTTTCTACTAACTCTTGTAGGTGGAGTAAATCACTTTCTGGGGTGTTAAAGTTGCAAGAATCTACAATGACATTATTGCAGACTGCTGCTAGGCGCTTGAATAGACCGTTGTTAGGGTCTGGTGTTGCCTTCCACCAGAGAAACTTCGGCAAGCCGCCGATCAACAATGCTGGAATCATGCCACCGATGCGTTCTAAAGCAGCAGCAGTACCACTAAGAGTAATATATTCACAGCAGACAAGTGTCCTTGACGATTGCTTTTGGATGGGGCAATAGGCAGAAACTTGAGCTTTAACCCCTTGATCTTCGCCAGCAATGGGAAATAGTGCAATGATGCGGCAGGGGTTACGGAGGGCAATCTCATCGGCAATTCTAGGGCTGGCGCTATTATTTAAGATCCCACTACCAGGATGTTCTCCTCCAGACCCGTTTCGCTGAACTTTAGCGAATTCTTCTCGTAATACAGTCAGAGTTTCTAGTGTTGCTGTTCCAGTTTGTGGCAGACTATGTTTTTTTTGCACTTCTCGCAATGCTGCTGCCATCTGTGGCCCTAAAATCCCATCAATTGGGCCGTTGTAAAATCCCAAAGCAGCCAACAAATATTGAGTTTCTTCTGGTTCGTAGACCACTAAAGTAAATGTTGTTGCCCTAGTAGCACTGGGAAGTCCACCATCCTGGCCAGTAATGCCGTAGCTTTGCCAAATTTGATTCAGTTCCGTATCTATTTCGTCAAGCGAAATATCTTTTGGTGCCTGGAGTGAAAAAATTGTAGAAGTTTGAGGCATAGTAATTTTAAGTTGTCAGCTTTGTTTGTTGAATAAGTTAGGAGTTAGGAGTTAGGAGTTAGGAGTAGAGACGCGATTAATCGCGTCTGTACAGGAGTTAGGAGTAGAGACGCGATTAATCGCGTCTGTACAGGAGTTAGGAGTAGAGACGCGATTAATCGCATCTGTACAGGAGTTAGGAGTAGAGACACGATTAATCGCATCTGTACAGGAGTTAAGAGTAGAGACACGATTAATCGCATCTGTACAGGAGTTAGTAGTTAGAGAACTGAAATTATTAATTCAAAAACTCATAAGTTATAACTCATCACTCATTACTCATAATTTATCACTCCTAACTCATCACTCCTAACTTGCTAAAGTCTGCGCCAGCGACGGCCATCCTGGTTAATTAAGAATTCTGCTTCTGCTGGTTCCCAAGTACCGGCTTCGTACTGGGGAATAGTATTTGGATCGGCGGGTGCATCCCAAACGGAAAGGGCTGGCGTTACTACCTGCCAAGCTGCTTCTACTTCGTCCGCCCGTGTGAACAATGTTTGATCGCCCATCATACAATCAAGGAATAGGCGATCATAGGCATCAGATGTTGCTTGGATGCCAAAGGAACCATAACTAAAGTCCATATCAACGGAACGGGTGCGGAATTCTGCTCCCGGCATTTTGACATCAAAACGCAGGGAAATTCCTTCATTCGGCTGAATCCGCATTGTCAAAATGTTGGCGTTTACCTGTTGGGCGGCTGATTGAAACATCCGAGATGGAACTTCGCGGAAATGAATCGAAATCTCACTCACTTTTTTCGGCATCCGCTTTCCGGTACGCAAGTAGAAAGGAACACCTTTCCATCGCCAGTTGTCCACCAAAAACTTCATCGCTACATAGGTGGGTGTGGTGGAGTTGGCGTTAACGCCTGGTTCTGTCCGATACCCTGGCACTGCTTGACCCTTCATCCAGCCAGCACTGTACTGACCACGGACTGCTGACCGCGACAGATTGTGAACATCAGCTAAACGAGTAGCTTGGAGTACCTTCACTTTTTCTGTACGGATGCTGTCGGCATCCATTGCGTTGGGTGCTTCCATCGCGGTTAGGCAGTAAAGTTGCATGAGGTGATTTTGCAACATATCCCGCAGTGCGCCGACGGTTTCATAGTAGCCAGCCCGGTCTTCCACTCCCACAGTTTCTGCTACGGTAATTTGTACGTGGTCAACAAATTGACGATTCCATAAGGGTTCAAAAATCGCATTGGCAAAGCGAAACACCAGTAAATTCTGGACTGTTTCTTTACCCAAGTAGTGGTCAATGCGGTATACCTGATTTTCTTTGCAATATTTCTGTACTACTTGGTTAAGACTTTGGGCAGAAGCTAAGTCCCTACCAAAGGGTTTTTCAATTACTAGACGATGTTTGTAGGGATCTTCTAGCATCCCGCCGCTTCCTAGCTGCTTAATTGCTTCGGGAAAAAATGAGGGAGCAACTGAGAGGTAAAACATGCGATTACCTCGTGTGCCCCGTTTTTCGTCTAATTCACTCAATAAGGTTTTTAGTTTCTTGTAGCCTTCGGGGTTGTCTATATCCCCAGGACTATAGAACAGACCTTGAGAGAAGTCTTGCCAAAGTTCCCCTAAATCGACATTAGGATGTGCTTCTTCCATGCCCTTCTGCATTTGTTCACGGAAGTATTCATGGCTCCATTCTCGACGTGCTACGCCGACAATAGTAGTTTCTGGCGGTATCCGCCGTTCTCGTCGCAATTTGTAAAGTGCTGGCACTAGTTTACGCCAGGTGAGATCACCAGAAGCGCCAAAGATAACTATAATTTGGGGTTCGGGCATCCCTTGTTGTTGCAGACCAACGCGCAAGGGATTTTCTAGCAGACTAACCATAGGAATTTTGGATTTGGGATTTTGGATTTTGAGATTGGGGACTGGGTATTAGGGACTGGGTATTGGGTATTGGGGGTTTAGTATTAGGAAAATTGTTTACCAGTCCCCAGTAAAGAGTCCCCAGTCACCAGTCCCTAGTCCCTAGTCCCTACACTGGTGACAATACCTTGATCTTTTCTTCTAAAGAGTTCATCAAGGACTGGAAGGGCTGAATGAATTTGTCAATACCTTCAACTAACAGTTCATCCATTACGGCATCAAGATCGATGTTGATGTCGGGATCTTTAAGGTTTTCGATCAGCGTGTAAGCTTTATCTACATCTGTTTCTAAGCGATCGCCTACGTTACAATGATCGGCACAAGCTTTTATCGTCGCTGGTGGTACGGTGTTAACGGTATCTCGCCCAATCAACTCTTCGATATACATCACGTCGTTGTAATTGGGGTCTTTGGTGCTGGTACTAGCCCAAAGTAGCCGTTGTACTGTAGCCCCTTTTGCTGCCAAGGCTTTCCAACGATCGCTCTCGATAATTTTCTTGTATTCCTGGTACGCAATCTTGGCGTTAGCAATCGCTACTTTTCCTTTAACATCTGTTAGCTTTGCTTCCACGGCAATATCATCAACGCCTTTTTTCAACTTAGCATCAATTTTGCTGTCAATGTTGCTATCGATCCGGCTGAGGAAGAAGCTAGCGACTGAAGCAATTCTACTGATGTCCTTGCCCTCAGCCAGCCGTTTTTCTAAGCCACGAATATAAGCCCAAGCTGTGTTTATGTAGCTATCTACAGAAAACAGCAACGTAATATTGACATTCATTCCTTCGGCTATTACCTGCTCTACTGCTGGTAAGCCAGGTTCTGTACCGGGAATTTTAATCATCAAATTTTCCCGACCAATCTCTTGGAAATAACGCCGGGCTTCGTTTATTGTTGCTTCAGTATCTTGGGCGATAGTTGGTGGGACTTCAATACTCACATAACCATCTAGTCTATTCGAGGCTTCAAAAACAGGGCGTAAAATATCACAAGCATTACGGATATCTGCAAAAACTAGCGATTCGTAAATTTTGTATGTGGGTAAGCCCGCGCGAACTCCGGCTTCGATATCGGCATCATAAATGGCGTTACCTGCGATCGCTTTTTCAAAGATAGCTGGGTTAGAGGTAATCCCAGATATACCTTGATTTTCAATCATATCTTTGAGTTCACCTGATTGAATAATGTCACGGGTCAAATTATCCATCCAGATACTTTGACCGTATTGGTTAATTTCTAGTAAATGATTGGTAGACATAGCTCTAATTTGTTTCACTCCTGTATAGTGATCTTTCTAAGTTAGTTGGCAAAACCCATCAAAATTTGATGGTTACTTTTGAATTGTGGCGTTGCCAATCACTTATCGCATCAGCCAGCTGAGATAATCTTTAATACATCTTCAAAAAGTGGTATTTTGCATCGCTAATCTTAAATCACCATGATTAACTTTTAATTAATGCCAGATGCTAGATGCATCCTTGATCCTTTTATTACCGTCTTCTAGTGCAGCATGACAAAAATAACTATCCAGTTGAAAAAGTTTAAAAAGCTTTATTTACAAGCTTTATTTGCTCCTATATTGTGCCTTTTTACACTTACTAAAGATCGGCATAAATAAACTTACCATTTCATTACAACCAGAAAGCCGAAAATTCAACCTGAGTGACTTTTGACACTTCGACTTGACTCAGTGTTAACTTTTGAAACTTCGACTCCTTTCGACTGCGTTCAAGGCAAGTCGCTCAGTGTTAACTTTTGACTTTTGCCTTGCAGCACTAGTGTCCGTTTTGAATAAAAGACTCCACCTTTGCTACATCCTCTCTACTACCAATAATTAAAGGTGTACGTTGATGCAATTTTTTTGGCACTACATCCAAGATATTTACCAATCCTGTAGTAGCACGACCGCCGGCTTGTTCAATCAAAAACGCTAGAGGAGCAGTTTCATAAAGTAAGCGCAATTTCCCTTCTGGGTTTTGAATTGTGCCTGGGTAGAGAAACACGCCGCCTTGAACCAAAATTCTATGGATGTCGCTTACCATTGCGCCGCTATAACGAGCGCTGTAACCTTCTGTGCGATGAACGTAGCGGATATATTCTCGAATTGATTCTTCCCACTGCCAGAAGTTCCCCTCATTTACGCTGTAAACAGAACCGTGGTTAGGAATCCGAATGTTTTCTTCTGTGAGAATAAATTCTCCTAAGCTGGGATCAAGGACAAAGGAATGAACGCCCTTACCTATAGTATAAACCAGCATTGTGCTAGGACCATATAGGATGTATCCGGCAGCAAGTTGCTTACGTCCGTTGGTGAGGAGGTCAGTTGCCTTGCGATCGCTATCAGTTCCTTCTTGTTGGCGAATAGCAAAAATAGAACCCAAGCTGAGATTATTATCAGTGTTGGATGAGCCATCAATTGGGTCATACAGCAGGGTATAGCGCCCAATGGGGCAATTTTCCGGGATGTAGTAGGGATTTTCCATTTCCTCAGAAGCTAGGCGACAGACTAAGCCACTTTGCTTAAACACTGAGATAAACACATCATTGGCATAGACATCCATCTTTTTGACGGATTCTCCTTGTACATTAACTTCCCCAGTAAATCCCAGAACGCCTTCCATTAAACCAGCGCGACTCATGCGGCGAGCAACCAGCTTACCAGCCAAGGCGATGCGATTCATCAGCGCACTTAAATCCTGTGCATCTGCCGAAAAACTCTGAAGTTGCTGTAAGACGTGACGCGATAAGGTTGTACAATCACGATCTAAGGATCTGTCTGTAATTCCATCATTGATAGGCGATTCTATTGAATCTGGCGCTTTAGCCATTTTTATGTTCTCCGCAGCCACTAGCTGTTAATTGGGTTTTAGTCGTGTATGGCAACTTATAGTTGCTGCTTCTATCTTAGAAAAGTAATTTGAGAACTTAGATGCGACTTTAGATAAACTAAAGAAATGAATTTTCAATGACTCCTGCACTCAGACCCTAGATACGTAGTTTACTTCGACTTGTGTGTATACCGTAGAGGGGAGACGAAGCGTAGCTTTGGCTCTTTGGGGTTCTTGTAGTTTAGTAAGTAATCAAGCGGACATGATATCAGTCGTGACGGGAGCCACTTCAGACTTAACGGGAGCCACTTCAGACTTAACAGGAGCCACTTCAGACTTAACAGGAGCCACTTCAGACTTAACGGGAGCCACTTCAGACTTAACGGGAACCACTTCAGACTTAACGGGAGCCACTTCAGACTTAACGGGAGCCACTTCAGACTTAACGGGAACCACTTCAGTCGTAATGTTGCCAGGACAGTTTCTGCATTTAGGGTAAGTTATATCTTGTACCTGCTTATCCTACCTGAGAATTTATTCTCTTTTCTTATAGCCCAAGTCCACTAAGCGTGGACTACAACCCTTACTTAGTGTTCAATAGATAGACTTTAACTATAAGCCTGGTGAATTCATTCTGAGGCGTTCGTGAGGACTGGTGCAAGTTCTGAGGTGACGGTTTAACTAATGAGCCGATAATGTGAAATGTAAAGCGATCGCACCACACATAACTAGAACTTGTCCTTTGTGCCTATGCTGTTAATTATATTTGGCAAGATGTTGTAACTAGTTTAGCTGATATGCGCCGCACTAATTCAAGCGATCGCACCTGAAATGATGATTGAACCAATTTGTTAAAAGCTGTTGGTTTGTCAGAATTTGCCGATGTGCCAATTGTTGCGCGTTATGGCTCATAAAAATTATGGTTTAAAGAATAAAGTAGCGGCTTTTAAATGATAAAATTTCCGCCAAAGGATTGCTGTAATGCTTATTATTCCGTTGTGCAGGATTTGGAGCGATCGCCCAAAGGGCAGTGGCAAAGGCAATCGCATTCAAATGTCTCAAACTCCCTTAAGTGTTAAGTTCTGCCCTGCGGCCACTTAATGGTTAAAAAACGACCACATTATCCTTTAATTTCGTTACATAAGTTGATTTTTTGACGCCGACTTACTTAAATCAAGCGATAAATCTGAGTTTGTCGCTACATTAACCAAATCTTTTGTCAATAGTGATTTAGAGATTATTTTCGTTAAATTAACTTCAATATTAACAATAATACAGGAAGGAAGAGGGTCGTCAGGCATAGAAGGTACATTCATTAGACAGTAGTAGTCATTGGGAGCACATACCACCCTTCCTCCGACAATTTTTTCAGCCCCTACATCTGTGATGTCCTGCTCAACAATTGATTCAATATGGTCTAAATCCCAGATTTTTATTTTCAAGGAATGATGCATAGTAATCACTCAATTGATTGTTTTTCCTTAGAGGTAAAATCACCTCTATTTAATAACCCAAGTTGCAGCATAAATTTTTCTGTCAATTGTGCATTTCTTTACAAAACTTTATGATTTATGCTGTCCAAACAGCACAAAAAATCACACTTATTTCTCTTATTAAGGAAAATTCATCAAATGACTAAAAACTTACGCACGAAGTGCTGGCTTTTAAGGCTAATGATTTCTTTAGCTATTAGTGGCGCATACCTCAATACTGGGGATTGCACCTTTGCTCAAATTACGCCTGATAGCACTTTACCGAATAATTCCACTGTCAAATTAGAGGGGAATAGCAGAATTATTGAAGGAGGAACTCAAGCTGGAAGTAATCTTTTCCACAGTTTTGAGCAGTTTTCTGTACCCACTGGCAGTCAGGCTTACTTCAACAACCGTTCAGATGTTCAAAATATCATCAGCCGCGTCACGGGTAATTCTCCTTCTCTCATTGATGGTCTGATTAAAGCCAATGGTTCTGCTAACTTGTTTTTTCTCAATCCCAATGGAATTATTTTTGGGCCTAATGCCCAATTGGACATCAAGGGTTCTTTCATCGCAACTACAGCAAACCACCTAAAATTTGCAGATGGCGCTCTGTTTAGCGCGTTTCCTCCCCAAAACACACCTCTGCTAACAGTAAGTGTTCCCATTGGCTTGCAATTTCAGGGAGCAGAACAGATTCGTGTAGAAGGATCTGACCTAGAAGTGCAACCTGGTAAAACTTTAGCACTTGTGGGCGGTGATCTGACGTTGCAGGGAGGTGAACGAGCAGCTTTAAATCAACCGAATTTGGCAGCTCCAGGAGGACGGATTGAGCTAGGTAGTGTGGCTGGTGTTGGAGAAGTGAGCTTGAACCAAAAAGATAACGATTGGGTACTGGGGTACGCCTCTGTAAATAATTTTGGCGATATTGGATTGGAAGACAAAGCGTATATCGCTGTTACCGATGCTGGCGGTGGTGATGTTCAGATTCAGAGCAATAATTTGGCTCTAACTCAAGGCTCACGGATTTTTGCCGATACAATAGGTACAGAGCCTGGTGGAGACGTGCTTGTAAACACAAAAAATGCAGTTAGCCTCACTGAGGGTTCGCAGATTAAAGCCGATATTTTATCAACAGCAACTGTAACCGGAGGAGATGTGACGATTGAAACTGGACAGTTGAGTATCCAAGGGGATGGCTCATTTATCAGAGCTAATAGCTTAGGTAAGACGGGACACGGAGGAAACCTTACCGTTCGCGCCTCGGAGTTTGTGGAGCTAGCAGGAACAACAAATAACGGCTTGTTCACTCAAACTTTAGGTGCTGGAGATGCTGGAAACTTGACAATTACGACTCGAAGGTTAAGTTCTCAGAAAGGAGCGCGAGTATCAACTTCTACTCAAGGCGAGGGACAGGGGGGAAATTTGACTATAACCGCCACCGATTCCGTGGAACTAATTGATGCTGAAAGCGGCTTGTTCACTCAAACTTTCGGTGCAGGAAATGCTGGAGACTCGACAATTAATACCAGACGCTTGAGTGTCCAGAATGGAGCACAAGTATTAACTGCTAGTCGTGGTCAAGGAAAGGGAGGAAATTTGTTTGTGGCTGCTAGCGATTTGGTGGAATTACAAGGAACAGGAATATCATCCAAAAAGCAGCAAGTCCCTAGTTTTTTATCTACTCAAACAGAAAAGTTTGGCAATGCCGGTGACTTAAAGATTATTACTAGGCAGTTAATTGTAGGAAATGGCGCACAAATATCTAGTGCTTCTTTTGGTCAAGGAAAAGGTGGAGAAATAGAAGTTAATGCAACTGAAGCTGTTAACGTTTCTGGAGTTGACATTAATTATAGAACGGTAAGTGGATTATTTTCACGTACCACTCAAGGGGGGCAGGGAGGAAACATCATTATTAATACTAATGCTTTTCGGGTAGCAGACAATGGGGTTGTAGATGCCCGCACTATACGTGAGGGAAATGCTGGGAGTATCACGGTGAACGCGAATACTGTGGAAGCGGTTAATGGCGGACAAATCCTTGCTAATGCTTTCACGGGCAGCAGTGGGATTGCAGGTAATATCACAGTTAATGCTACTGATAGGGTAACTATATCTGGTAGTGCTCCCTTTAAACGGCTTGTCCGAGGAATTGATGGGGGTCTTGTTGAGGATGAGTCTGCTAACAGTGGATTGTTTGTTAGCTCTCAAGGGTCAGGGAGTGCTGGCAACGTTCAGGTACGATCGCCTTCCATTCGCTTAGACAATGGAGGGGAAATCAGTGCTGAAACCGCATCCGGTAATGGCGGTGATATTACACTCCACGATCTAGATTTATTGTTACTAAGCGGCAATAGCCGGATATCTGCTACCGCAGGCACTAATCAACAGGGTGGAAATGGCGGTAATATTACCATCGATGCGCCTGACGGCTTCATCGTCGCTAAACCAAATGAAAACAGTGACATCACCGCCAATGCATTTAGTGGTAGTGGTGGGAGAGTCACAATTAAAGCTACTAAGATTTTTGGAATTGCGTCACTAACTGAGGAAGACCTTAAAAGGTTGCGCCCTACGGATTTAGACCCGCGTCAACTTCCGACAAATGATATTACAGCAATTTCCCAAACAAGTCCTAATTTAAGCGGCATTGTAGATATCAACACTCTTGATGTTGACCCCTATCGAGGATTAATTAACTTACCAGCCGTACCAGTTGACACCAAAGTGTCGCAAGTTTGTCAAGTGCGTCCTGGTGAAAATCAAAGCAGTTTTACGATCACCGGACGCGGTGGCTTACCACCCAACCCCACAACCGAACGCCTCACTCCTGATCTAGTCCAGGTAGATTGGGTAACTCTCAACCCAAAGGGTGAAAACCACTCTAGTACAAGTGTTTCAACTCAGGCAATTAGTTCTATTCCAGCGCCGATTGTGGAAGCGCAAGGGTGGATGATAAATCCTAAAGGTGAAGTTGTACTCACGGCTAATGCGCCCACAACCACGCTTCATAGTTCGTGGCAGAACCCAGTTAATTGCCGTAGCGATTTTTAGATTTTAGATTGCAGACTGGGTAGTTGCTCTATGACCATCAATTATGAATTTATAATTATTTAATCACTCTGAATGCAGAAGCGATCGCTACTAACGTTGCAACTTTCGTGACTAACATTGCGACTTTTGTCACTAATATCACGCTGTTTTCAAAACGAGAAATTTTTGTCGGGTGGGCAGTGTCTACCGTTGGCTCAAATCCTTATTTAAAACTGAAGCGCCGATTGTTGGACGTTATAGTTTAGGAAAATAATTGCAATGCAGCTATAACGGTGGATAAACAGAGGATAACTCAATATTGACAGTGTTAATGCTGGAGAAAGCACCTTCTTTTATTACTTAACAAATCTCATCAGTTTTGCTAGTTGCTAGTTAAGATAAACAGTGGAAACACTAAATTATCGGAGTAAAGAACGTGGCAAATATTCAGGGCACCTCTAGAAACGACTATCTAACTGGGACTCAAGGAAGCGATCAAATATACGGCAATGCAGGTAATGACACTCTAATAGGTGGGGCGGGTAATGACTACTTAGTGGGAGAAAGTGGTAATGACATTCTCACTGGTGGTAGTGGTAGAGATACCTTTGTCCTGAATTACTCAGGTGGTGGTATTGATACAATTACAGACTTTTCAGTTAGTAATGATATTCTTAAAGTTACTACCTCAAGTATTAGCGCTTCTAACTATCTTATAGGTACACCATCATCTCTGAGGAATTATGAACAGGTTGAAGATGGTGCTATTGACTCTACTAACTTTACAACTCGTTCACAAACGCTCGGCTCGAGTACCGCTAGCCGATCTGCTAATATTTTTACATATAACGCAAGTACTGGTGCTCTATTTTATTCAAATCAGCAGATAGCCTGGCTACCTTGTTACCTTGACTGGAATTCAACTACTGTAGTGGCTTCGAGAACTAATAATAATATTGATGAATCAAAAATCTAACTTTCCAGGAGAGTTTTCTATTAGAGTTGGGGGAGCCAAACTCCCCTTCTACTGTCTATATACAAACGAAAGGTTGGCACTTTGATTATGGAATTGCTGTTCTAGTTGCGATCGCCCTGTTTTGTTTCTTTACCAATCTCATCTGTAATGCTAATTGCTAGTTAAAATTAGCAGTATAAACACTAATTTATCCGGGAGTAACGAACGTGGCAATTATTCAAGGCACCTCTGGAAATAACTATCTAGTTGGGACTCAAGGAAACGATCAAATATACGGCAATGCAGGTAATGACACTCTAATAGGTGGGGCAGGTAATGACTACTTAGAAGGAGGAAGCGGTAATGACTATCTCACTGGTGGTAGTGGTCGAGATACCTTTGTCTTAGATTACTCAGGTGGCGGTATTGATACAATTACAGACTTCTCAGTTAACGATGATATTCTTAAAATTATTACCCCTACTATTAGCAGCAATAAGGCTATCTCTAAAGGCGATCAAGGTGATGACACTCTAATAGGTAAATCAGGTGAAGACTCTTTAGTGGTAGGAGTTGCTAATGACATTCTCGTTGGTGTCAAAGATATTGACACCTTGTCTTCTGAGAATGCTATTAACTTGACTGACTCTATAACTGATGTTTTACCATCAACAAAAGTTTCGAGTAAGGACATGAAACCTGCTCCTCCTCTAGAAAATCCATCTACACAACTAACAATAATTGGTGGGGGTGTGGGACTTCCTAGTTATTGTAGCTATAACGCAAATACTGGTGCTCTACTTTATCTTGATCAGCAGTTAGCTTGGCTACCTTGTAACCTTCACTTTGCTAACAATTCATCATTTACACAGTGACAGAAAAGCCAGAATAGCAGGTATGGTTTTTAAGGTTTCTAATTTAATTTTTCAATGACTTTTTTGTGATGCCTGTCTTGAAAATTGATGCTCCTGCGTCGCTCTAAGCGTTCGCGTAGCGTCTTGTAGAGAAGCTATGCCGTAGGCTTTACGTTGCGCTAACAGTTCGCTTTTGGCATTGCCGCCAGTTGCTCTTCCTGTTCAAAGACGCTCTTGCTAGCAAGCTTTAGGAGTAGGGGTACAAGTCGAAAAACCCGCTATTACGCCTGGCTCTACTTTTCGCTGTGGTTATTGCTAGCCTACACAAGCAATAAAGGGTGATTTGGAAAAGGCTGAAAGACGTATTTAGGTTGATATACAGGATGATTATTTGGTAAAGTGCGTAAGTCTTAACGTGAATTCTACGCCTTATTATAGTATCCGCTTAATTAACTCAATCAAAAAGACATCTAAGAGATTTTACTATGCAAAATCGTCCCTCTCCGATTCGGAAAGGGACAGTTTTGAACTTTAGTTCAAGGCAGAAAGAGGTTTGTCAAACTCACGTTAAGTCTTAAAATTCATACAGTCACTACGTCATAACAGCAAATTAGTAATCAAAAACCTAACCTTCCAGCAGAGTTACCTAGAGAAGGGTACAGGCAAAGGTTTCCACAAGCATTACTAAAGTGGTGTTTATCTTGCAATGAAGTAACTTTCAAGGGTTAGGAGATAAGTTCTGTGAGTTTAAGAAGTTGGTTTGGTCGCGGTTCCCACTTAGGGTTGTCTGGCTTGGTGATTCTAGCAGGTGCGATTGGAATACAAGGAGGGGATCGCACATCCGCTCAGGTCACTGCTGATCCCTCTGTGGGAACTCAAGTGGAGCGAATGGACAACACTACTTTGAATATTACAGGGGGTACAACCGTTGGCAATACAAATTTATTCCATAGTTTTAGCAACTTTAGTATTAAAAGTGAGGAGGTAGTCAATTTCCAAAACGCCCCTACCATCAATAATATTTTGGTGCGAGTTACAGGGAGAAATCCCTCTGACATCCAGGGAACACTTAAAACTCAAGGTAAAGCTAATTTCTTTTTAATGAATCCCAACGGGATTATATTTGGAGAAAATGCCTCATTAAATATTAACGGTTCATTTATCGGCACAACAGCTAGTGCGATCCAATTTTCAGGTGGTGGAGAATTTTCCATGACTTCACCTGTCAATCCGCTTAACCCCTTGCTGAGAGTGAATCCTTCTGCATTTCTATTTAATCAAATTCCATCCCAGCCTGTTGGGCCGATTCAAGTTAATGGAGCAATTCTATCGGTTCCTGAGGGTCAGAATTTAGTGCTATTGGGAGGTGATGTGAATTTAGAAGGAGCGATCGTATATGCTCCAGATGGTCGAATCGAATTAGGAGGATTAGCAGCAGAGGGAACAGTAGGGTTGAACATTGATAACAACAATTTCCGCTTAAGTTTTCCTGAGAGTGTAGCGCGAGCAGATGTCTCTCTTACCAATTTAACTACAGTAAGTGCTAGTGGTGAAGGCGGTGGTGGTATCCAAATACAAGGCAGGCGCGTTACATTTGATGCTTCAGATATTGCGGTTAATACCCTAGTCTCAAAATCGGGAGGAACATTAGGGGTGAACGCATCGGAGTCAGTAGAGCTCTTGCAAGGAAGCCATTTGGTCACTGAGACAACAAGGTCTGGAACTGCCGGAGACTTAAGGATTGAAACTGGGCGGTTGATTGTTCAAGATGGTTCGCAAATTTCAGCTTCCACTTCTTTACAATCTACAGGAGGGGGAGGAACTTTGTTTGTCAATGCAAGGGACTTTATCCAACTCATTGGAACCTCCCCAATTATAGAAGGTGAAAAACCTAAACCTAGTGGCTTGTTTACTGTAACACAAGGTGCTGGAAATGCCGGAGAATTAAGGATTGAAACTGGGCAATTGATTGTTCAAGATGGAGCGCAGGTTTCAGCTTCCACTTCTAAAGAATCTACTGGAGGGGGAGGAACTGTGTCTGTCAACGCCAGGGACTCTATCCAACTTATTGGAACAAATGGTGAAAGTAGAAGCGGCTTATTGGTTGGGACTCAAGCTACTGGAAATGCCGGAAACTTAAATATAGAAACTGGGAAGTTGATTGTTCAAGATGGAGCGCAGGTTTCAGCTTCCACTTCTGAACAATCTACAGGAGAGGGCGGAACTGTGTCTGTCAACGCCAGGGACTCTATCCAACTGATTGGAACCTCGCAAATGGGAGCTAGTGGCTTATTTGTTGGAACTGAAGGTACTGGAAATGCCGGAAATTTAAATGTAGAAACTGGGCAATTGACTGTTCAAGATGGAGCGCAGGTTTCAGCTGATACTCGCAGTCAAGGAAGGGGAGGAACCTTGTCTGTGACCGCAGACTCTATCCAACTGATTGGAACCTCGCAAATGGGAGCTAGTGGCTTATTTGTTGGAACTGAAGCTTCTGGAAATGCTGGAAACTTAAATGTGGAAACTGGGCAATTGACTGTTCAAGATGGAGCGCAGGTTTCAGCTTCCACTTCTGAACAATCTACAGGAGAGGGCGGAACTGTGTCTGTCAACGCCAGGGACTCTATCCAAC
>NZ_JBALFV010000040.1:0-107760 GCF_036916735.1 Nostoc sp. | reverse complement strand
CCCCAACAGCCTGACCCTATTTTGTTAGCTCAAATTTTTGCCAAGCTTACTTCTTTAGGACGGATTCATGCCGTTTCCACAGACTTTAGCCCCTCATAAATTGGCTAAGGTATTATTAAAAGTGCTCCCAATGTATCGGGGACTAAGGGGGATCTAGGTTTCAGGCTTCAGTGCGTAAGTCCTATATACATTGTTGAACTTATTACAAAAAAGGAGTTAGGACTGCGATCAACAGCTCTAACTCCCCATCCTCTACAATTATTATCATTCCTCTTGACTAAGGATTTTATTTTTTGGAAATCCCTTATCACCCAGTCCCTTGAAAACATGGATAATGATAAGGCTTTTAGTTACAGCGTTTAGATGGGTAGGCAGTGTTTTAGGTGTTAAACTCTAGACTCTTTGTACAGCAAGGCTTGTGAAGCTCTTTTAATCCACTTGATAGTAAAACTCTCGACACAGAAAATTGGGTTGGCTACCATCCTTGAACTTGTGAAACGCAGCAATGACCCACAAGCCTTTGTTCATGTTCGCTGCTAACAAGGATTCTACTGAATTGACATCGAATTTTGCACTGAAAGCTTTCTCATTGATATTATCTACAAACGGTGTCACCTCAGTCTCACCCCAATCTTTGAGAGATTCAGCACCATAAGCGTGCATAATAATTTGCTCATTGTGCTTGGTTAAGATAAATTTCTCGATCCATTTAGTCTTTGTGTTCGAGTTTATCCAGGTTCCTAAAAAAGGCGTGAAATCGATCGCATTGTCCTGGGGCTGGTTCCCGTAAATTTCGTTTCGCTCCATCTTGAAATCTTCCTCTTGTGACTAACGATGATAAAACTCACGGGCAAAATGATCGGTTCGACCACTACCATCTACATAACGGGTATATGACTGGATGACTAAGATTCCCAACTTTTGGTTTGCCACCAGATGTGTCTCAACCCCGTCTAACTTGTAAAAAGCGTGGAATCCTGCTGCTATAAGTGAAGTTCCCGCAGCGTAAGGCACTGCTTCAACCTTACCCCAGTCAATTGGATTGGGTTCGTTGGCTCCATAACCCTGAAACGTCAGGCGACCGTCTTGCTCAGTCAGAACTACCCGCACCAAATACTTAGTATCCGATTTAGTATTGATCCAGTCACCGACTAAAGGTGAGAGTTCTATCGGCTCCTTGGTACTAGGGCGTTGGTCAGCCTGCATATAGTGTGCGTATTGAGTTGTTTGTGTCACTAGTTAACTCTCTAATCAATAAATTGCAGCATTTTAATAATAAATATAAACTACTTCTTAGCGTACATATAGCTGAAATAATATTTTCTTAATCAATTAAATTGATCTAACCAAACTAAATAGCGATTAGCAGAGAAAAAATTATTTTATAAATACAATATTTTATAATTTTGTAGCTTTTTTTTACCAATCTTTTTTCTGCGATAATCAATAATTAAAAGCTATTTTAAAATTGTTAAAACCAGATTATTTAAGTAATTATCATTTCACTTTTTTGTTAAGATAGATGTGACAAATACATAGCTCTATTTTTAGCGAAGGTATTGATTAATCTGTTTAGTTTTTCAATACTCGGCTGATGTGTGTACTTGGGCTTTTCTACTTTTGGGCGGCTCTAGTGCTATTTGCATCTGGAAAGTGATTATATCATCATTTTCCCAATAAGGTTTGGCATCTGGAGACTCCAGAAGTTGTCTTAATTTTGGAGGTAAATTGCTCAGATATCCTGGAACATAATTCTGTAAAAAATCGGCAGGGTTGAAAGCAATATCTATTTTAACGATGCGATCGCCAGCTTTCATTTCAGATATTTGTTCGCCTGATGTTAAACATGAATAGAGACGGTGCAAGTCCAACAAATACCTGTGCGATCGCCAATTTTGCCAAAATTTTTGTAGGCTCTTATTTTGGCAAAGGTATTGCTTAACACTTATTTTTTCTTCTGTCTCCTGCCCTCTGATAGAGCCGCCCGAAGGGCAGATAACTTTGACTACTTTCATTATTTTTCAAATGTTCTAAATAAACAGCAATGAAGATCATAATTCTGCTACACCTTTGTTAAGAAAGGTTACAAGACTCTTAACACAAGGAAATATTTTTTATGGTAGTTTCACTTGAGAAGAATGTACCACATCAGGTTGTAATCATTGGTGGAGGCTTTGGTGGACTGTATACAGCAAAGACTCTCAAGAAAGCGAATGTCAATGTTACTCTCATCGATAAACGTAACTTTCACCTATTTCAGCCGCTTTTATATCAAGTTGCGACAGGGACGCTATCACCTGCTGACATTTCCTCACCATTGCGATCTATATTCCGCAAAAGCAAGAATACACATGTGTTCTTGGGAGAGGTAAATGATATCGATCCAGAAACCCAAGAAGTTATTTTAGGTGATAGAACAATACCCTACGATACATTAGTTGTTGCCACAGGTGCTAACCATTTCTATTATGGTCACGATAACTGGAGACCATTGGCTCCTGGCTTAAAAACTGTTGAAGATGCGGTAGAAATGCGTCGCCGGATATTTTCGGCATTTGAAGCAGCAGAAAAAGAAACCGATCCGGAACTACGCCGTGCTTGGTTGACCTTTGTAATTGTCGGTGGTGGCCCTACAGGTGTAGAATTAGCGGGTGCGATCGCAGAGTTGGCACATAAAACTCTCAAAGAAGATTTCCGCAATATCGATACTTCAGAAACTAAGATTTTGTTATTGCAAGGAGGCGAGTACATCCTCCCTCATATGGCATCACAGTTATCAGAAGTAGGAAAAGTATCCTTGCAAAAGTTGGGTGTGGTAGTCAACACAAAAACCAGGGTGACGAATATTGAAAATGATATCGTTACTTTCAAGCAAGGCGAGGAAGTTGAAGAAATTGCCTCAAAAACTATATTATGGGCAGCAGGTGTGAAAGGTTCCGCTATGGGGCAAGTTTTAGCAAACCGCACAGGTGTAGAGTGTGATCGCTCTGGACGTGTGATTGTAGAACCAGACTTGACGATTAAAGGTTATAAAAATATCTTTGTCATCGGAGATTTAGGCAACTTCTCTTATCAAGATGGAAAACCCTTACCTGGTGTTGCACCCGTAGCCAAACAAGAAGGAGAGTATGTAGCTAAACTCATTCAAAAACGCCTTAAAGGTCAAATACTACCACAATTTCGTTACAATGACGTAGGTAGTTTGGCAATGATTGGCAAAAATTTAGCTGTTGTAGATTTAAGCTTCATTAAACTCCAAGGTTTCCTTGCTTGGATATTTTGGTTAGTCGTTCATATCTACTTCTTAATCGAGTTTGATACTAAATTAGTAGTAGTATTTCAGTGGGCGTGGAATTATATTACTCGTAATCGTCGCTCTAGATTGATTACAGGTCGAGAAGCTTTGGAAGAAGCAAAAACTGTTAACAACAGCACTGATTTGGCAACTAAAATTGCTAACCCTCCCACTCAATTAACACCTCATTCACAATTGCAATCTTACACCACGGATATCGAGGTAGCAACTTCCTGATTAACATCAGCAAAACAAAGTCATCATGAAGATAACCTTTGCTCTCAATACCTGTAAATTGGTTTTCTCTTGAGATGTTAAGCGTGTTAATTCAATTGTTCCACTTGACTTGAAGATTTATTTTCAACGACAGGTGCAGCAGAATAATTGCCTTCGGTAAAAGACGCGCAAGGAACAAGACAGTCTTCCCGCACTACTCAAAGAAACTAATAAGCTGTTACGCATTTAAATCGTATATTTACTCATGTACCCCTCTGGGGAAGCAAGCTAGCAAGAGCGTCTCCTTCAGGAGAGGGTTGTGATTAGTCATTTACTGAGCGACTTGTACCGACTTGTACTGAGCGTAGTCGAAGTAAGCCACTTGAAGGAGAAAAACTCAAGGCACTAGAGATAGCGCGATCGCTACTGGATTTATTAGATCAAGAAACAATCGCCCAGAAAACGGGTTTAACTGTCGCACAAGTCCGACAACTGAAGTAGTGAGAAGCGATCGCCTAAAAGTATATGAAGAACAAGTTACTCTAATCCACTAAACCAGGTTTCTAAATCTGCGAACGCCTGAAAATCTAACAATGCTTCTCCAAGATTTTCCAATTGTTCAATAGAGAGAGGTACAATCCTTGATTGTACCTCTTGGGATAATTCTCCCACGCGGCGAGTTAGCAGTCGGAGAATGAGCGATCGTTCTCCTTGTTGTCGTCCGTGTTGTTCTCCTCTTTGTTCCCCTTCGGCAAGGATTTGTTGATAAATCACTGACTCGCGCATCATACTCTCCCAAAATAAATTTCTAATCAAGTCCTTTTTGTATTTTAATCCCGCTAAGATTTGGGTATAAGCGGAAATTTCCGCTCGTTGTTCTGGCTGTATTTGATTGACTCGTTTTACAACTTGCTGCAATAAAGCTTGGGATTGGGTGGTTGCTGCTAGCGGTGCTAGTTGCTTAGGTACTTTCCAAAGGATTGTAAATGGCTCTGGTTCTGGTTGTTGTGGGCTATTGTGATTAGCTTCCGCCCACAGTTCCCGCTCCTCTTTCTCTGTCAGCGTGACGGTCATAATTACTACGAATTAAGATTAATGACATATATTTTCAATAATTTTACCGCGATCGCTTGACTTTACTCTGACTCTTGAGTTCTTTTTTTGATAAATCATGTATTCATAAGATTTAAGAGAAATAAAGTTTTTGGATAGTGGTCAGTGGTGAACCAATACTCAAGATTAATTCACAATGCTGGCGATAGCGATCGTGTGAGCGTCTGCTCTGCAAAAGCGCTGACCTGTCGGTTCGCAATCTGGGATAAACGCACTTAATCCTTATTCTTTCATTCCGTATTTTTTCTAACTGTTTTGAAAATAAGCGAACCAATTTTAAAAACACCTTCAAACTAGTTACTCGTTTTTTCATTATTAGTACTGTTTAGTTATTAACCCAAAAATATTGCTAAGTAATACTCGTATGAAAGACCAAATACTAAGAATTGATTAACCCTAAGCCAACCTAAAATTACCCGAATTAATATCATTAATGGGTAAGCTAATACATTTGTTTTCTACTGAGAAAAAGTGAGACAATCCTTAATGAGCGATCTATTGCTAGACAAAGATGTAAATATTTTAGTAATTGGGGCGGGAGTAAGTGGTCTGACAACCGCTATATGTTTGAGAGAGGCCGGTTTTGGTGTTGTGATTGTTGCAGATCGTTTTGCTCCAGATTTAACCTCTGTTGTAGCAGGTGCATTGTGGGAATGGCCACCAGCAGTCTGTGGTCGTCATGGATCTCCTAGATCCCTGGAACGCTCTAAAGAGTGGTGTATGACTACTTATAATAAATTCAAAAAAATATACGCAGAGTTTGGTTCAGAAAAAACAGGAATTTATTTAAGGGATGCGTATTTCTATTTTAAGGATGTTTTAGAAAATCGACCTACTGAACTTCGCAAAATGAATGAGTTGAAGGATAAAGTTGATGGATTTGAAAGAGGCTTACAGATTGTCAAACAAACAATTGATTTAAATTTTCAAGGAGGTATAAAAGATGCTTATAAACACATGGCTCCGATGACAAACACTGATGTTTATATGAAGTGGTTACTTCAATACGTAAAGGATATTGGATGTAAGATTATCCATGATAAAATCACTGTCAATGTGGTTGAAAATGAACAAGAATTACTTCGTCGTTTTAATGCAAGGGCAATTGTTAATTGTACTGGACTAGGTTCGATCACAACTACAGGAGATACTTCCATGTATCCCTTGAGAGGCGCACTTGTCAGGGTTAAGAATTTAGGGAAAGTTGTGACGGAGGCTCATTGTATTTCCCACGAAGAATCTTCTTCCAGTGAGCAAGACATCGTTTACATAGTTCCTAAAGGGGATGATTTAGTAGTTTTGGGAGGATTAACACAGCAAGACCAATGGGATACCAACTTATCTCTTGAGGTTCCAATTATCCGACAGATGTATGATGGCTGTTTGGAGTTTCTACAGGAATTAAGAGAACTCCCACTAGATGAGAAAGAGCCTGTTAGGACTGGTTTACGACCATTAACAGAGGAAAATGTTTGTGTAGAAAGGGTTTTAAATACACACGTATTTTATAATTATGGACATGGAGGGTCAGGAGTAACTCTGTCATGGGGATGTGCACAAGAAATTCTCCAGTTAATACAAAAAATGCTCCATGAGGAGTCAAATCCAGCTGCCTTGGATAGTAGTAAGATAGATAGCAATAAGCAGACTATTTTTGTGCTGCATGATATGCTTCCCTACGAAACTGATTTTAAGCATATCCAATCGGATAATAGAAATCTGGTTTTACTCTGTAGTAGACGAGGACTTAGTAAGGTTGTATCCTCCCAGTATCAGTACTTGGATCTTGTGCAGATAGTAGAACCTTATAATTTGCAAAATCTGATTCAAACCTATCAACAGATTCAAACTGATTATAAACTTTTGGATAACAATCGGATTGTTACCAATGATGAGTATTCAGTGTTGTTAGCTGCACAGTTGCGTGAGGCTTTAAATTTGGAAGGCGATCGCCCAGCAACGATCCGCCAGTTTACCGATAAAAGTTACCTCAAATCTGCCCTGAAAAATTCCCTAATTCGAGTGCCAAAGTATCTAATTTTTGCTCAAGACCAATACCGTAAAGACCCAGTTTCATACTTAAATTTTGTTCAACAAGAACTAGGTAATCACATCTTTATCAAACCAGTTACGGGAGCCGGAAGTGAAAAAACTAAAAGAATTCATACTATTGATGAGTTGAAAGCCTGGTGTGACAGCAATGTAAATTCATCTCAAGAATTTGAATTCAATGAATTCATTAAAGGTAAACTATACAATACAAGTCTTGTCATGAAAAATGGTCAACCTTGTTATTTTGCTGCTTGCAAACACTATCGACCGAATGATGAGTTTATTTATGGCGCTCGACTCGGCAATATTGTTGTTAGAGAAGAAGATCCAGAATTTCAAAAACTTTGGCAATTCTCAAATGATACGTTACAAAGTTTAGAACACGGTTACCCCCAAAATGGTGTAATCAATATTGATTTCTTCTTACAAAAAGGTAGTGAAGAACCAATTCTGATGGAAGTGGCTGCACGCAGTCCTGGAGAGCTTGTATCGAGAATGTTTGACATATATCAGGAGGTACGTTTAAACGAGTTACATCTCCAATTACAGATTGGTGATTCCCCTGACATTGTTCTCAAGGACAAGAATGAGTGGAAGTACAGTGCTTACTCGATTCATCCCAAGCAAGACGGTGTTGTTACAACAATTGAAAAGCCAATTTTCGAAAGTGATGTGAAAGTTTATTGGCATATTTATTTGGAAGAGAAACTGAATGAATCGCAAAGTATGATGGATGTTGCCATTGCCATTATTTTGAGCCATCATGACTTTTCAATTCTTCAACGGGATTATGAGGTAGCCAATTCTACCAATTTCTACAATACTAAGAAAACGTGAGTTCGATGAGTTAAAGTCAGTAGACGGCGAATATCATACGCGAATCATCTTTCCCTTTCCACATCCTGTTTGTGCCTAAATTGCGGGACTTAGTAAGAAATATAGAGATGGTGGGCATGGGGCATCGGCACGACCTTAAACGGACAAAGAGCGATTGTAAAACGACGAAGAGTAGCAAGTTGCTGTGAACCGTCAAGTGTTTTCCTGTGGCTGAAGCCTGGTGAGTATGTCAATGAGCTGATGCCGATCTAATTCCAGAAACTCAGCGTTCCACTCCAGAGGTATTTCAAGGAACTTATTTCCGATTGTGATGCAACTATCTAGAAATGGTGTTTCTACTCCAGCTAGGCGAGCTAAAACTTGTAGGGGAAAACAGCCATAAGGCAGATCTTCAACTAAATAGCGGTGATGAGGGTTATACAGCGTCGTACTGGAGTAAGCTCCAACCTGCTGCATGTGTTCATATAGGGACGATGCCGTGGTTCCGTATGCAATTTGATAGTGGCTTTTGATATCAATTAAGTTAGGCACTTGCAGTGCTTTACCTACTGCTAGGCGATCGCGATCCAGGTGGTCAATAAGTCCAACAGTACGAGGGCCAAGGTTATGATAAGGGTTGTAATCCTCACCAGATTCCCATCTAGCTAATGAAGTTAGAAGCAGGGGAAGGTGGATAATGTCATTAACTTTATTGAGATTAATTTCTAAAACCGAGCCAGCAGCGCATAAATTACTAAAGACAGCTTGGTAAGCGCTCACAATCCGACTTGTCATGGTTTGGTTCTGAGCCGCCACAAAAAACTTGTTGGTAAGCGTGCTAATCTTAACTCGATCCTCCATATTACCGCGACTGACGAACGGAGTATTGTTGACATCAGCTACAACAGGCAACTGTTCCTTAGCTATTCCCAATCTCTGGAGTTCCTGACAAAAAACCCGACCTGCAAAGCGACTAGCACAGAAAACCAAAACGTTCATTTGAGGATTGACATATTCAGCTAAAATCTTGGCGTAGGGTTCGATGTCTTGACCGCGACAACATATCAATACGTTGAGTGGTAGCTTACCACCATTTAGTGCCGCCAACTCATAAATGTTGTTGGAACAAGCTGCAACTCGATAACTTCCGGGAGAAACCGATCCAATTGAGTGAATGGTTCTTGTCTGGGCAACAATAGAAGAACGTCGAGAGAAAAGGTAAACACTATATCCTTGAGTACTCAAATAGACAGCTGTTGCTAAACCAATGTGTCCTCTGCCTACAACCAGGTAGCTATTTTGTAGCATTATCCGAAAACCATAAAAAGGAATACCTTAAATTCACTACTTGCATAAAAATTTCGTCTGGGCGTTGCTGAATTCAAGTATGAATTGTGCGTAGTCGAACTTGTCGTAGATATCGCTTTAAAGTTGCAAGCGTTGTATGCTGACAGGTGGTTAACATACAAGCACAGATACAACGGATACGTAGCACAAAAATATTTAGGCTTAAAATCGTTAATATATAAAATCAGAAAAACTTTTATATCGACAATATCTTTCCCAATTTAGGAGTATTGACATCAAGCAAACCTTGTTTTTGCTAAAAGGCAAACCCTTAATTTTACAGGCGAAAGTGAAATGCTTAAACTGTGGAGAAACAGCAATTAGACTGAATGTACCAGAAGTGCTTCAGCGCAAAAACCATTGCTTCACCTTGGGAGTAGTAAGAGTGATCGCTCTCATTTAAAAGTTACAGGTTGCTAAACAAACTGACCAGAATGGTTAATAAAACCTTGACTGGCTGCATTAACTATTACATAAGCTAGTCCATCTGTAAAATGTGACACTCCGTTAAATTTTGGTTCAATAACTCTCAAACCAGTTCTATTGATATAGCCCCATTTACCTTTGATTTGGACAGCCGCTAAACCTTCATAAAAGGGTTTTGCTTTTTGGATTTTAGGATCAGGGGGAATAGCAATCTTTTCTTGCATATCAATATAACCACATCCATATCCATTATAATTTGTTGTTTGATTAGTTAACTCTAAACGTACTGGTAATAATCCTTCTGTAACTCCCTTGACAATACTTTTAAAATCAGTACCACAAGTCAAGCTTAGTTGATTTTTTATCACCTTTCCGGTCTGATCAATTAACATATAGTCGTTATACTTATTTGTAGTAACTATAGCTCTGTTCATGGCAAAGTCAGTTCCTTCCTTATATTCAAAGGATTCAAAGGGAACCGATAATTTTCCTGAGTGATCGATATACCCTACCAATGCTTCATAATCTGCTCCAACTTTGACAAATGCCAAGCCATCAGAAAAACTTCTAACACCATCAAACTTTGGCTCAATAGCTATCTCTCCTTTAGTATTAATAAAGCCCCATTTCCTTTTAACTATTACAGGAGCTAATCCATCCTTGAAGCCACCAACAAAGCTCCAATTTGGTTTGGGTTCAATTACCACGTTTCCCTGCTGATCAATAAAGATAGGTAATCCTTCTTCTAAAGAAACTAATGCTAGTTTGTCTGAAAACGGTTGAACACGAGTATATTTTGGCTGAATTACAAACTCACCTTTATGATTGATAAAACCCCAACGTTCTTCAACCTTTACAGCCGCCAAGCCATCAGAAAAAGGTTGTGCTTCTAGAAACTGTTGTTTAATAACTACTTGACCAGCTTCATTGATAAAGCCGATACCATCATTGGTGCTGATAATGGAAAACTTCACAGGCTCAGAAGAAATTTATGGAGGAATATATCCACTTCCAGCGCACCCAGATATGAAGATGAGATGACTGATGAGAAACAAAGTTCCAATTTTGCCTTTTTTCAGACTCATTTCTCTGTTTTCAAATTTCCGCGTGTATCATACAGCAGATTACCATATTAAGAAATTTGGTCATTTCTAGTTATAGCGGTTTTGGCTTTAGACAAAACCGGGGTGGGGTAACGCGGATCGTGACGGTCAGCCAGAGGAGTGAATATCACATCTTGACAAGGGTTTCACATTAAGTTGACACCAATGGGCAATGCCGTGTCCCTAATTCAAACGAGAATTGCTATAAGCACACTATATTGTAAAAAAATTCAAGGGAAAACTTTTTATTTTTTAGCAATTATTTTGGCTACATGTATGATATACTTGCTGAAAAAGGATAAAAACATAGTACCAAACTAACAAAAAGTCAGAAATTACTTGACTTACCGTAAAAACAAAATCTGATAAGTATATTAACAATATGTACCCAAAATTACAAAAGCACTAACAGGACTTGCAGTATAAAAGACGCATATTATAAGACCCTTGCTATTACTTAGACAGTAAAATGTGTCTGTTACGGCTTTTTGTAAGAGAGATACAGCCTCATGAAGCAAGATAGAAATATTTGCAATAACCTAAAGCCAATTAGAAATCGTCTGGGCATGAGTCAGCAAGACCTGGCTAATATGGTTGGTGTTACCCGTCAGGCTATTGCTGCTGTAGAAACAGGACAATGTGCGCCTTCTGTTACTATTTGTTTACGTTTAGCTAAAGCACTTGGTTGCCAAGTAGAAGACTTATTCTGGCTAGAAGAGGAAGATTTACCCAAAATTGAGGCAATTCTTGCCGGATCAACCTCTAATATACAGCGATCGCAAGTTAGTCTAGCGCGAATTGGAGATCGATGGATAGCTTATCCCCTATTAGGCAGAGATGCTTTTCGCCTTGAAATGATTCCATCTGATGGTGAGCTAGTCGCAGTCAGCCATCCCATTGCAGGAAGTGGCGTTAGCGACGTAGCGGAAAGTCCGAGCAAAGGAAACCGACCATCAGAACTTTCCAACACAGGAGCATCAACTGTAAGGGTAGACAGGTTCTCCGTTCGGCTTCTAGATGATATAGACAAACTACACAATACAGTTGTGATTGCTGGTTGTACACCTGTGCTTTCACTTTTAGCAAGAGCAACTGAACGTTGGCATCCACAGCTACGAGTTCATTATCGTTTTGCCCACAGCATGGCTGCATTGCATAGTCTAGAACGAGGTGAGGTACATATTGCAGGGATGCACTTATACGATCCCCAAACTGGGGAACATAATATTCCCTTTGTGCGAAAAGTATTAACAGGTAAGGATGCCGTCTTGATTACTCTTGGAATTTGGCAAGAAGGATTGTTAGTCCCACCAGGAAACCCAATGAAAATTAAAACAGTTTCCGACTTAGTAGAATTTGGAGCGACTGTTGTCACCCATGAAGTGGGTTCTGGCAATCGGATGCTTTTAGAACGCAAACTCCAAGAAGAACGAGTGCCATTCGATGTTGTGAAAAGATTTGATCGTATTGTTCACAACCATCAAGATGTTGCTTTATCTATAGTTTCAGGAATCGCTGATGCAGGTATTAGTACGGCATCCATAGCTGCTACCTTTGGTTTAGGATTTATCCCTCTTCATAGTGCGCGATACGACTTGGTAATTCTCAAAGAATACTTAGAAGAAGCACCAGTAGAGCAGTTTCTCAATATCTTAGGAAATCGGCTAGTGCGATCGCAATTACAAATTCTCGGCGGTTATGACATCAGCAAGACTGGGGAAGTTGTAGCAAATATTTAGAGTCGAATGGCACTAAGAAAAGCTATTAGCTATACTCTGTAAGAATTACAGCAATTCACCCATGAAACGATGGATGAGTGCGATGTGCTTTTAGGGGATAGAGCTTTTTGTTTACGCAGATATGTTTACTATCAAAAATCTTAACTGTGATGCCGTATTCCGTAAACATCAATCTCGAATAACAACTATGCGAAAAGGTAAAATTGTTGAAGATTGCGACAAATTAGTTACTTGGTATAAACCTAAAACTTGTCCAAAAGGATTGAATAAAGATGAATTTAATGCTCTACCTCCTTCCATAGTTCCTGAACGTCCCGCACGCACTGAACCACGAGTTACCAAACGCCGCCCCAAACCATACCCCAGATTGACCAAATCCCGGCAAGAATTACCTAAACAATTGCAGACTGCTTAATTGATCAGCGTTTTTGCTTTTCTTAGTCCCATTTGTAATACACCCATTGGTATCCAGGAATTGCACGACAAGAGTGAAGGTTGGCAGCTTGCAAAAGAGACTTAACAGGAAAAGTCAGATTGCAGGATAACCTAGATTTGAATCTGGATTTATGGATGTAATTACAAACCAACTAATTCACGAGATTCTAAATCAGAGAGTTGTTGAGCGATCGCGAATCTTGCCTCTAACTTAGCTACGCTAAACTGGTTACGCAGATATTCTAAATGAGCGATGGCATTTGCTTTCTCAACAGTTAATCGAATTTGGGTGTCTATTGCTTTTTGATATTCCTGATTCACAAGCAGCACTTCAAAGCGACGAGCCTTGCGTTGAGCATCATTTTTCAAATCCATCTCAAATGCGGCGACACGATCCGCATTGCCTTCAAATCGGTTAATTTGGTGCTGCACTGCCATCAACTGAGAGTCTATTTCATTAGCCCGTTGGGCAGCTTGTGCGATTGCAGCTGGATAATGACTCAGTTGCATCATTTAATAATTTTCCTCTCAGGTCAAATATACTCATGATTCTGTTAGCCGTCAGACTGAAGTCTGCGGCTACATGAAGTAAGCCTGCTTATGCAGGCATTATTTTCTGCTAAACTTTGCACTTTAGCTCAAGCCGCTTCCCGCAGTTGTGGTTGTGACGGCACACTCACTTCTGGAAATGAAAGCGAGAGTTGTTCGGCTTGAGGGACTGCGGCTTGCTCCAAAACTTGAACTTCGATATTTACGCTCACTAAATAACTGCCTGTATCAGCACCAACCGCTTCAGCAATTAATTTGGCAATGTCTGGGCGTTTGGCAGTCAACGGGTCACGTAAAATACACCGATCCCATTCATGCTTGGCAGTCGGATTGAGGTTGAGAATGTAATGCTTCATCATCGAACTAACCCTTGAATCCATCTTCCAGAAGGTTTTCACACAGCCGTTATATATTTGGCTCGGCTTTGTAAATGCTATCTATATTATAGTATATTTGTACTAAATTGGTCATATCTGAGTGAGACAGTAGGAAATATAGACCAATACGCTTGGGTTAAGGGGAATCGGAGGTTGGATTGAGGAACGTAGACCCAAAGGGACTTCCCGCAGGTTAACCCAACATTTTAAATGGTTTGTTGGGTTTTACTTAGTTCAACCCAACCTACGCAGTTTATTTTTACGCTAACTGAACTGTATTGAAATATAAACCATTGATAGAAGCGCACAGCGGTGTTCTTCTCAAATTTGCAGGTAGGTGTGAATCCCCAATCTTTAATTTTAGAAAATCTGCCCATAGGTAATTTATAACACCACGCTCTTACAACTAAACTTATAAAATAACGGCTAATTTTTATGTAAATCGCTATATGGTAGATATCTATATTATTGACCTACTTGTGATTGGTCTACTTTTACTAATGGTCACATTAGGGTCAGGTTGGATTGCTCGTTTACCTCTTTCTTTTGCCCTGATCTACCTCCTAGTTGGTATTTTGCTGGGTCCTTACGCCTTTGGGCTGATTCAATTACGTCGAGATGAAGTTTTTAATGCCGAAGTACTGGAAAGAATAACAGAACTTGTAGTAATTATTTCTGTATTTAGTTGCGGCTTAAGAATTGTTCGTCCTCTAAGGTTGAAGACTTGGGATATTACAGCCCGATTAATTGTATTTCTGATGCCAATTTCAATTTTTGCTTTGGCTGTTGTGGGTAAATTATTTTTAGGAATGAATTGGGGAGAAGCAATTTTATTAGGAGCAATTCTTGCACCGACTGATCCAGTATTAGCATCAGAAGTACAATTGACCGATATAAACGACCAAGATGAGTTGAGATTTGGTTTAACTTCTGAAGGTGGGTTAAATGATGCTTTAGCTTTTCCCTTCGTCTATTTTGGTCTTCATGCATTAGAAAATGATCACTGGGAAAGCTGGTTTAAACAGTGGATTGCAGTTGATTTAATTTGGGCGATCGCAGCTGGTATTGTTATGGGAATTGTTGTTGCCAAATCTATAGTTTGGATTGAACAAAGAATCCAAAAACGCCGTGCTACTGATGAATTAATGGAAGATTTTGTTGCTATTAGCACAATTTTCCTAACTTATTCCTTAACAGAAATGGTGAATGGCTACGGGTTTCTAGCAGTATTTGTTGCTGGGTTAGTTGTTCAACGCAGTTACAGAAATCCTGAAAAGCCGCTAGCACAATTGGAATTTGTTGAGCAAATTGAAAAGCTGCTGGAAGTTGGGACAATTTTACTGTTGGGTTCAATATTGTTATTACAGCCAATGCTCAAGTATGCTGGGCAATCTTTGTTAGTGATAATTTTGTTATTCTTGATAATCAGACCTGTAGGAGTTTGGATTAGCACAATAGGTAAACCTCCTTTAGAGTCACATCGCCGTACCTTGCACCCAGGAACTCGGTTATTATTTGGATGGTTTGGGATTCGCGGTGTTGGTTCTTTATATTATCTTGCCTATGCGTTTGGTCATGACTTAAAAGGTGAAACAGGCGAACAAATTGGTTGGATAACTTACACTACTATTGTAGTTTCGGTGATTGTGCATGGAATTAGTACAACTCCATTAATGAAGTGGTATGAGCGCAATCTTGCTAATGAGAGAAAGATTACTCCTCGCGCCACAATAGATGAATTTGAGTAAAAGCAATTTTTGTAAGGTGCATTATCGCCGAGAGTACGACACCATCAATAATTTAAGGTGCATTAGCCTTTGGCATAACACACCCTACAATTTAAATTTATAAACCCGATTGTCAAACTGGAGAGAGGCTTTGTAGCTTACTTTGCGTCCCTTGGTGGGAAAGAGTTAAAGATTAGGTTTACTATTTCCTATTTACCTGTCACCTTTTCAATAACTTCTTTAGCTTTTTCACCAAAACTTTCTTGGGGCTTTCCTTCTTGTTCAGCCTTTAAATTCCTTTCGTAAGCCTTCTCTATAGTATTAAGGTCTTTTGAATCTTTTATTGCTTCCTCATAAGCTTCTTCTCGTTCTTCTTCTTGAACACCAACACCTGGGTCATATTCGTTAGCACGATTAATTTTTTCTTGAGAATTTGGTTTATACTCTCGCGGTATTAGCTTTAATTCTTCAAGAGTAGTTGCATAACTAGCTTGCTGAACGAAAATGAAAGAACCTGACAAGCTGATGAAAATAATTAAACCAACAACCAAAAAGCTTGAACGTAATGCTTGCTTTAAAGTTAATAAAATTTTTTGCACAAAAAAACGCTCCTATTGTTATGAGCCGTGGTGATGTATAAATATATTCAATATTTCAGGCTCACAGGCATCCTAAGTGTTTGCGTACAGTTTTTACTTCTACCGCAAGGTATATTAATTTTTACCTATAGTAAGGGCGTACATTTGTACGCCCCCACCTCTGTATTTGAATATTTCGTAAAATCGGATGAAATTCTCACTCAGTGTGCTTAACTCAAGTGCATTAATTTATAACCAACTATGATTAATTTTAATTCCTCGGCTTTGCATTACTTCTTCAAATAAATTTGTTGGTAGCGCTTCTTCCACAGCAAAAACACCTGGTTTTTTGAGTTTACCTTCTAGCAATAACTGGGCAATACTACCTGTGCCGCAACCAGAAGCTACTGCTGTATTTTCATGCACTACAGTTGAACAATAAACGGCTGTTTCACCATCTTTTTGCCCTGTAACTTCTGAACGAACTGCTACACCAATTCCAGTAAAATTATTAGTAACATCTGTCATTGAATGGCTGACATGAGACAGAAATTCAATCATGTAACGACGCTGCATTAGCCACTTGGGAAAAATATGTGCAGCAATCCAAGTTAGGTGATTGTAAAAATCGGGAACAGAGCCAAACTTAGTAATTACAGTTTTTACTGATGGGAAAGCTTTGGGCAGTGTAAAAGTTTCTGGCATATCAAACCAGTAAACTCCACTGCGTCCATAGGGAGGTGGAAACTCAACTACTTCTCTTTCACTATAAGGCTTGATTATCTGCCATTTTCCATCTATCCAAGTCTCAAAAGGATACTGCAACCCAAGAAAAGTTGTCCGCATCACTGTAATCCCAGCACCGCCAGAACCGGAAACTAAATAACTTAAATGGATTTTTTCTGATTTATCAAATTGTTCAACACCCTGACGCACCATGCTATTAGAAATACCAGGAAAAATGCCAGTATTAATAATTGCTGTCACGCCAGCAGCAGCAGCTTTTTCACTAAAATTGAGAGCTTTGCTGGTATAAGAACGATGGTCACTAACATCTACATAATTAACACCTTGAGCAATACAGGTTTCAAGAACATTAGTATCTCGATAGTGAAATGGGCCAGCACAGTGGATGACTAAGTTAGAGTTTGCGATCGCATCTCGTAACTTGTCAACTTCTGCCAAGTCCAATACCAAAAACTGTACTTGTCCTCCTGAAGATAAGCTAACAGCCTTCCCAAACTCCGCAGAACGTCCAGTAATCGTAATTTGTGCCTGCGTATGGGTAGCGAGATCCTGAGCAACACTGCTACCAATCCGCCCTCGTCCACCAAGAATTAAAACGCTGTCTGTCATTACTCCAGCATTCGCAACAATAACTTAATTTGACCAGTTTTGTGTCCTGTTTGCCATCGGTTACAAGTATGACTTGCCTGCTAAGGAAGGAGGAGTTTTGGCATTAAGCCCAGAACCGGATACTGTTGGCAAATTAGTATGAAGTCTAACCCATCAGCTCCAATGCATCTTAATTTCTTTGATTTCAATGCGTTTCAACGTACTTTAGCATTGTCGATGACTATTTTACAACCGGACTGCGAGTCACGCATTGGCTCGGCGACACGGTGCAAAAATATCACCGCACGGTCGAAGACTATTTCCATCTCCTCAATAAAGCTGGATTTATCATTGAGGATCTGCGTAAAACGCATCCCCTTGTTTTTGATTCTTGCAGCACGCAAGCCCGTATAACCCAAGCGTATGCCTTAATCTATCGCACATTCTGCAGGTGCGTTCGGAAAATGCTGTATTTTTAAAAATGAAGTAAATGCTGCATTTTTGAAGCATGAAAGCATCACCATTAAATATAACAGTACAAGATATTGACCACTGCGGTATAGTAGCAGGAATATGTGACTTTTCAACTGAAAATTTGAATTGTTTTGATGTACGAGCTGTTAATATTGGGTCATGCTTTATAGCTGCTGAAATGCTTATAGGATAAGCATTTTTCGCAGTTGTTGACCTCCTTTTTTATCTCTTTATGAGAAATCAGGGTTATGTATGAGTCATTTTGGCAGATCAGTGCAAGCCAAAATTTTTGTAGGCCCTTATTTTGGCAAAAATATTATTTGTACAACTTATTTTTATATTAATGCTTTATGCAATTTCTAATATTTCTCGTTTCATTCATTAGCGCAATCATTTTTGCTGTCATTGCATTTCGCGCGTCTCGCGCGAGAAATCAGTTCATCAAAGTGTGGGGTATAGCACTCAGTACTTTCTTCTTAGTGCTTGTTGCAGCGTCGGTCATCCAAAATCTGTATAGACTGATCCAGTTCAATCTACCGCGTACGAATCCGGCTCTTACCTCCCATATAAGCGGTTCTTTTCCAATCGGAAATTTTGTTTTATCTTTTGCCGAAAATGGGCAGACGCCTGCGCTCCTGGTAAGGCACGCGACAGAACCGAAACGGCTGCTCTCAAGCATCCCGAATGTTGCATTTGTGGGTGCGGCGACGGGACAGGCAAATATAAGTGAATTTGGCATACCTGAAGGATCTTTTTCGGTGAAAGACAAAATTATCTCTTCATGTGCAGCACAAACCCTGGATACTATCGAAGTGAGCAACACAGGGCTGGTCTTGCATGGGACGCTCACCGGACAAGGCTGCACAGTCAATTATCCTTTGACTTTTACACCGATCGCAGCAAATCAATTGCAATTTAAACTGCAATTGGAGGGTGCGGGGGCAGCCGCAATAAATCGAATTTATCTGCATGGAGCATCCGAGGCAGACGAACACTTCTTCGGATTTGGGGGACAACTCACGGATTTTGATCAAAACTGATTAATACTGTAACTAATTAGCCGGACATGATATCACTAATAATTAATTACGATAGCGGAATTAGATGAACCTAATCTAGTTTTTCCGCCTCAATTTGCCTGACTACCGTTAGCGCCGAATAACTCACCCCAGCAGTACCTTCCCCTGGATGGGTAGAATCACCAACTAACCATAAATGCTGGATGGGTGTACGATTGGCGAACCCAAAGGGGCCAAAGGTGGGTATTCTTTGACCAATACCGCCAACTATACCGCGATCGCGGGCTGTGAAATGAGCAAAGGTGCGCGGTGTTGCCGCTTCTTGATGAATAATCGTTTCTGGTTTGAGATAGAAGTATTGGGCAAGACGAGCGATCGCTTCTTGGGTAAACTTTTCTTTTAGTCCTTCATAATCTTCAGTCTGCCACCACTGTGCAGGATCGACAAACGAAGAAGCAATAATTGTCGCTTTCCCTTCCGGTGCGCGGCCATCTCCAGGATGACTGACGGAAACAAATAAAGAATTATTCTCGCCAATGGGGCCATTGACATCGTACATAAATTGCAGGTGGGGAGGGCATTCAGGCGGAATCGCGCTGCCATCTACACCCAAATACACCACAAACGCGCCCGATGCTTGGGGCAATTTTTCCACCCGGTTTTTATATCCAGATGGCGCTTGTTCTCCCAATAACTGTACCAAGTTTTGCACGGTGACATTGCTAACTATATGGTCGGCGGCTTCTGTCCAGACTTCGCCAGTTTTTTGATTTCTAACTACAACAGCAGTAGCTTTACCGTTTTCTACTTTGATTTGTTCTACAGTGTGGCGCATCAACAATTTGCCGCCATCTCTTTCTAAAGATTGTACCAGGCGATCGCTTAATACTTGCATACTTCCCTGGAGGTGAAACAATCCTTGGGGCAGTTGGGATACACTCAACGCTGTGGCTGCATAGAGTAATGCTGTTTGTTCTGCATTAACTTGAGAATACAACTTCAGTTGCAAATCTAAAAAAGTTCTTAGTCGTTGGTTATTTCCCAGTCCACACAACCGTAAAGCATCTTCTACCGTAAACAACGTAAAGGGTACAGTGATTAATGTACTGGGACGTACCGCTTGCGTTAGTTGCCACAAATCCCATAAATTACGTGGTGGTAGCACCGGATCGCGTCCTTGAAATTCCCAACTGGCATCAAATAAAGTTGCCATCAATTGCCAAAACGGTTCGCTACCGGGGAACTGTTTTTGTCGTTCCTCTTGCCATTTCTCTTGGTTGCGCCAGACATTAATCGGTGTGCTTTCCCCAGGTAAATACACCGCACAAGCAGGATCACAAGGCGTTGCTGGCGGTAAATCTATTGACAATTCGGAGAAAATGCGGTGGTGAATTCCCCCTGGTTCCAACCCCGCCACCTGAGTTGCACCTACATCAAAGGTAAATCCCTGCCGTTTAAACGTCGAAGCACAGCCTCCTGGTACAAGGGCCTGCTCCAAAATTAAGACGCTGTAACCTCTATGAGCTAATAATGCTCCAGCAGTCAGTCCACCTATTCCTGCACCAATAATGACGACATGAGAGTTACTTTTGTCAAGAAAAATGCTGGACATTGATTAGTTTATTTAAAATTCTTAATACTTTTACTTATAATTCTACCTTAATCTCAAAGTTAAATAGAGACCTAACCCCCAACCCCAACCCTTGTAGCGTTGGGGAATAAGATTTAAAACTTCTCTCCTTTTAGGAGCTATGGTGTACACACAAGTCGAATTACTCCCCTTAATCTCCCCTTGTAAAACGAATTACCCCCCTTAATCCCCCCTTTCCAAGGGGGGAAACTAGAAATACAGTTTCCTCCCCTTGGAAAGGGGAGGGTTAGGGAGGGGTAAAACTTAGGCTTAAACTCAGATGAGTGAACTGTTTCAGACTTATGTGTACACCGTAGCCTTTTAGGAGAGAGGAATGAAAGAGAGGTCAAAGTGAATCACGGGCGAATCACCCTAAACCCAAAAAATTTGAAATCAACGGCAATAGATTGCTGCATTGTTCAACCAACTTTGTAGCACTGGGTAAACTAGAAATTGTCCCTTTCAAAATCTTCATAGCCGTTTTCGCCGCCTTTTGCATCGCCCCCTCTTGAGGACTTTTCCCCGCTTCTGCTAAAGCTTTCACTTGTTCTAATGCTTCAGCTTTATCTTCTTGCGGTAAATTTGTATCAGCCTCAATCGCTGCTTGCAATTGCGTCAACAATTCCTTAATTCCCGGTTTCTCAGGTTCGGGAGACGTTGGTAACTGGTTAATGGTATTCGTTACCGTACCGCTAATATCACCCAAATTTAAAGCTTGTCCACTAGCATTAAAGTCTCTGCCAACACTGCCAATTTCAATTTTACGGCTAGCATCATTGCTATTAGTCATATTTTTATTCTCTACTTTATTGTCAACTTGAACATTAATAGATTGCTTTGCTAACAACATAATCATCTCTGGAATCTTTGCACTTTGTTGGCGATGAAAAGCTATATCCTCTTCTTTAGCTTGTAATAATGCTTTATATTTTTCTTCTACAGCTTGCAATGCCAGTTGATAACTTTGTGCAAAATCACTATGAATCTTTTCTTTATCAGCACCATCAGATACACCAACTTTAACGACTACTACGCCATCACCTTTATTTTCAATACTCTGTAGAGCTAATTCTGTGTCTTCATTTTGATTTTGTACTGTTTGGAAGGCGTTAACAAAAGCTTTCCAGTCGATACCATCACGGAAAATTAAATCAACAGTATTTAAAACCTCTTCAAATAGCTTGGTAAATTCTCTTGGTTGAAACTCGCCACTATTAGGACGGCGTTCGCGGTCGTCTGTTTCAGGCTTGGGATATTCTAAAAGATAGATAAAGCGACAATCTATATTATCTAATTTAGTTGTACTTTCAATATTCCACGCTTCCACACAAGCACCTGTCATTTGGGCGCTGGTGAAGTTAGTACCTACAGCTTGAGTTAAAGTCAGGTTTGCCCCTTCTAAACAAGCTCCTTGAAAGGTGGCTTCACTAATATAAGCGTCTTTTAGATTCGCTTCTTTTAAATCTGCACCTATCAGGTTAGCGCCTTTCAGGTTTGCACGAGCATAAGATTTTCCTCGACCATTACCAGTGACGAGTAATTTTATAACAGCTAACTTAATTAATATGGTGTCGTCAACTCTGGCAAAGTCAAGTTTTTTTGCTTCATAAAAACGGGTGCGTGTTAGGTTTGCTTTTCTAAAATCTGTGTTTTTCAGGATTGCACCAGTAAAATCAGCATCGGTTAAATCGGCATTGCGGAAGCTAGTTCCACCTGTCGCAGCAAAGGCGAGAGCAAATGAGCGAATCCAAGCATCTTTTTCATCTCCCGTTAAACTACGCCAGCCAATGTAAGCGCTAAATAATGTAAAGGCTCCGGCGAAGGCTACGGCTCCGGCTCCGGCGAAGGCGAAGGCTATGGCTCCGGCTATGGCAAAGGCGAAGGCGAAGGCTCCGGCTATGGCTCCGGCTATGGCTCCGGCTATGGCTCCGACGAAGGCGAAGGCTATGGCGAAGGCTATGGCTCCGGCTATGGCTATGGCTCCGGCTATGGCTCCGGCGAAGGCGAAGGCGAAGGCGAAGGCTCCGGCTACTAAACCTGCTGTTAGACTCTTACGAATGGTAATAATAAAAAAAACCAGTATCACAATTAGGGAAACTATCCCGATGATGACGTTTTGAGTGCTTTTGATATCAAAAATATATGCGATTATTAAACCAACAAAGATTGAGAAAAGCCCTGATATTACCGATAGCAGCCATGAGGCTATAAGCAACCCAATAGTCCAATGTCGCTGTAGTCCAGCCTTACCACCTGTGAAGTCAGCATCTTTAAGAATCGCGTTGGTAAAGTTTGCTCCTCTAATATCTGCCTTGCTAAAGTTTGCCCCAGTCAGGTTTTGACCTTTAAAAGAGCGACCTCGGAGATTTTGACCGGAGTAGTCTGGCGGCATAATTCGTAATTCGTAATATTTCGACTGCGCTCAATACAAGTTCGTAATTCGTAATTCGTAATTAAGAAAGTCAGATAAAATCTAGGTTTGGGGGTTTTGATCTGGTGACGGATTTTAGAGAATTGGTATCACTGAGATTTTATACAAGTTTGCTGTGCAATATTTCGGATTTTGGCAAAATAAGGAAAATACAAAAATTTTGGATGCAACACGCGGTATAGGCGCATGACTGTGCGCCCTTACCTTTGAATGCTTAAGTTATCATCAGCAATATTTAAGTTGCTGTCACTATACTTAAGCTGTAGTTATTAATATTGCAACTGTAGCGGTCTAACTCGTGACGGGAGCGGTCTACCTCGTAACGGGAGCGGTTCCCCAAGTTATGGGAGCGGTCTACCTCGTGACGGGAGCGGTTCCCCAAGTTATGGGAGCAGTCTACCTCGTGACGGGAGCGGTTCCCCAAGTTATGGGAGCGGTCTACCTCGTGACGGAAGCGGTTCCCCAAGTTATGGGAGCGGTCTACCTCGTGACGGGAGCAGTTCCCCAAGTTATGGGAGCGGTCTACCTCGTGACGGGAGCGATATCTCTCGTGATTTCCAGGCAAAACAAAGTATGCGCCATCAAGTTGTGCTTGCCAACTTAGTGTTTTGACCGAATTCAGCCGAATCACTCACTGGTTCTGAATACAAAGCAAACAACTCACTCAAAACTTTTTCCCCTGCAATTTCTCCAAGGCTGGTAAATCGTTCTAGCTTGCTTTTACAATGACTTTACTATCAAGCGTTGCATTGCTTACATCCATACCAGGCGATCGCTGTCTTTATTCCCCTATATAGTATACAAAGATTACTCTCTACATCTCTACTTACCAATTAGATACATTGAGCGACAATGCACAGATTATACGTTTGACGCTCAAAGAATTGGATCGAGTTGCACCGAATTCAATCATACTTATCGTTAACAATAAGAGTGAATGTACTTACACGCGGATTGCGTAGGCGTAGCCCGCACTTCTCTACGAGACGCTGCGCGAACGACTGCGCCCTTCTCTACGAGAGGCTTCGCCTTAAGCGTAGCTATGCCGCAGGCTTTACGGCTACGCTCAGGACAGGCTCAGTGACCGTTGTAGACATCGCTACTTGGAAAGCGACTGAATGCTCCCATAAGACGTTCATGCTTATGTGATTGGAGAGCATGGAGACAGTAAATTTGTCGTTTGGTCTAGTGCATTTATTGGGGGAATTCCGTTAACTGAATTTCCCACACTACAAGGAGCAACGCTAGAACAAATTCAGCAAGAGTACGCACATGTTAACTCGTAAACGAGGCTATAACATTTTTGAACGCAAAGGAAATACTAGCTATGGTATATCAACAGCAGTTTGTCAGTTAGTTTATACCATCCTGCGAGATGAAATGCAAATATTTCCAGTATCGGTGAGAGCAGATTATAACTTTTTGTAAAGATTGCATAGGAAAACACGTAAAGTTATCTGCTTGATATTGAGAAATTAATAGAGGTTTCCTTTAAGGATGAAATTATATGTCAGTATCAGCTTTTTTAGACCTGTCTAAAACTTTTTTCCTCAACAGCTTACTAGGAGCTAATCAGACAATTTATTTAGATTTCGACGGAAATATCACCTCTGGTACTTCCTGGAACACAAGTAAACGTCCGGCTAACATTATCACCCCTGCCTTCGACCTCGACGGCGATACAGCATTCTTTAGCTCGGCTGAACTTGAAAGAATTCAGTATATCTGGCAGCGCGTCGCTGAGGATTTCAGCCCGTTTAATGTTAATGTCACAACGCAAGCTCCAGCAGATATTAACGATCTGATTAAGAGCGGCAGTGATGATACTCGCTGGGGGGTGCGTGTTGCGATCGGCGGTAGCAGTTACGATTGGTATGGTGAAGGACTGGGAGGAGTCGCCAAAGTTGGTTCTTTCAACTGGAATAGTGATACTCCTGCCTTTGTTTTTGCTAAAAATATGATAAACGGTGATGAGAAGGATACGGCTGATGGTATCTCTCATGAAGTAGGTCATACGCTGGGACTCGACCATGATGGACGAATAACCCCTGCTGAAGAATACTACGAAGGACATGGTAGTGGAGAGACTGGCTGGGCACCGATCATGGGAACAGCGTATTACCAGGAGCTAACCCAGTGGAGTAAAGGCGAGTATGCTTCTGCTAACAATACTGAGGATGATTTGCAAATTATTACCACTCAAAATGGGTTCACCTACCGAGCTGATGATTGCGGTGATACAATTGCGACAGCAAAGCTACTAACCATTTCTAGTACGTCTATCACTGATAGTGGCATCATTGAGCGCAATACAGATGTAGATTTTTATAGTTTTGTCACAGATACTGGTCTAATTAGCTTGATAGTGAATCCTTCGAGTCGAGGGCCAAACTTAGACATTTTGGCAGAACTATACAATTCTGCTGGTACCTTAATTGCATCGTCCAATCCAACAGATTTACTATCTGCAAGTATTACAACAAATGTTGTTGCTGGAAATTATTACCTCAAAATTGATGGTATAGGAAAAGAAGATCCTCTTTCAACTGGCTACACGGATTACGGCAGTTTGGGGCAGTACTCTATCAGTGGTACTTTAAACTTTCCTAATATCCAGCGATGGGCAACTGGCCAAGGCAATTTTTGGGATGCTCAAAAATGGTTAGTCGGCGATTTTAACGCAGATGGGAAAGATGATTTAGTCAACGTCTTCGATGATAATGGGGGTTTAGCTAATATCGATACTCACTTATCTAATGGTAAGAGTTTTGATATCCAGCGATGGGCAACTGGTCAAGGCAATTTTTGGGATGCTCAAAAATGGCTAGTCGGCGATTTTAACGCAGATGGAAAAGATGATTTAGTCAATGTCTTCAATGATAATGGGGGTCTAGCCAATATTGATACTCACTTATCTAATGGTGAGAGTTTTGATATCCAGCGATGGGCAACTGGTCAAGGCGGGTTTGAGGATACTCAAAAATGGCTAGTCGGCGATTTTAATGGAGATGGAAAAGATGATTTAGTCAACGTCTTCAATGATGGAGGTCTAGCTGATATCGATACTCACTTATCTAATGGTAAGAGTTTTGATATCCAGCGATGGGCAACTGGTCAAGGCAATTTTTGGGATGCTCAAAAATGGCTAGTTGGTGATTTTAACGGAGATGGGAAAGATGATTTAGTCAACGTCTTCAATGATAATGGGGGTCTAGCCAATATTGATATTCACTTATCTAATGGTAAAAGTTTTGATATCCAGCGATGGGCAACTGGTCAAGGCAATTTTTGGGATGCTCAAAAATGGCTAGTTGGCGATTTTAACGCAGATGGGAAAGATGATTTAGTCAACGTCTTCAATGATAATGGGGGTCTAGCCAATATCGATATTCACTTATCTAATGGTGAGAGTTTTAGTATCCAGCGATTGGCAACTGGCCAAGGCGGGTTTGTGGATACTCAAAAATGGCTAGTCGGCGATTTTAACGCAGACGGGAAAAATGATTTAGTCAACGTCTTCAATGATAATAGGGGTCTAGCTAATATTGATACTAATATTTGGTCTTGAGCCAAGACAGGTTTTTGATTACACAAGGAACTAGACTTTGAGATAAAATTGATAGCCAATAGGACTTGAGATAAGTTTGCCTTGTGGTATGATTACTTACTTAGTGTCGTTGGCAAGCGCAATGTTAAAGTTATTGTTCTTGCTGCCATAAATGAAGCCATTGATAACCATAGTAGATGACTATTATGGAAATACCAAGCTATGATGGCTAATGGAATAAAACCGATCGCTGTAGCTTGCAGCATAGCTTGGCGAAGTATATGACCTTGAGTTAGCCCTAAAAAATAACCGTCTAGTGCATAAGCAATCGAACCAAATCCTAAAACTGGTAGTAACCAAGGAATATAAGAACGCAAATTATTGATAATTTCAGTATGATTAGTCAATACTCTTAAGAGTAATTCTGGAGCAAAGATAAATACAGCAGCAAAGGTTAACCCAATAATTAAACTGCTGATTAGAGAAATTTGTAACAGTTGTTTTAAAGAAATAGTATTACCACTACCTTGATAAATTCCTGCCAAACTTTCAGTAGCGAATGCCAAACCATCAATAAAATATGCTGCCAAGCCCACGATTTGCATCAGTACAGTATTTGCTGCTAGAATTTCAGTTCCTAAAATTGAACTCAAGTTAGTAAACATCGCCATTGTCGAGATCAAGACAAAAGTCCGAATAATAATTTCACCATTGAGCATTAAGGCTGACTTGAAGGCGGACAGGTCAAATAGTTTTTTGTTGAAAGTGCGTATTTGTCTAAATGAAATTTCTTGAGAACATAGCAAAATACCTACCATGAGCATGAAATATTGACTGATAGCTGTTGCTAAACCTGCTCCTCTACTTTGCCATCCCCATTGAACAATAAACAAATAATCAAGTAAGACATTTGCACAGTTACTAACGGCTGAAAGCAACAATACTTTACTACTTTTCGCCTGTCCCAGAAACCAACCAATCAAGACAAAGTTAATTAGCGTTGCTGGCGCACCCCAAACTAAAGCATTATAAAACTCAACACCAGATTTTTTCACTTCTAACGTTGCACTTAGAATTGCAAACCCCAACAATTGTAAAGGTTGTTGCAGTATAAGAATAATAAGTCCTAATATCAATGCTAAAATTCCATGCTGTAAACCAATCAACACAACTGATTGATTATCTTTACGTCCTATTGCCTGTGCAACCATTCCAGTTGTACCCATGCGTAAGAAACCGAATGTCCAATAAATGTAATTGAACAGAATTGTTGCTAGTGCCACACCTGCTAAATGACGAATTTCTGTTAAATGACCTAAAAACATTACATCTAACAGTCCAGCCAACGGAACCATTAAATTTGAAAGTACATTTACTGAGGCAAGTTTGAAAAAATGACGAATGAATGCCGAACTTGGAGCCAAAATAAGTAAAATTATCGAATTTATTGAACAATACTATATTAATGCAACCATCCAAAACGAGTTTAATTTCTCCATTGCTAACCTATAAAAGGTGAGTTTGAATCAAAATTGAATAGATATCTGGAGAATTGAAGCGTGTTTGAGTATTCACGCAGCTCAGGGCAACACTGAGTAGACCGAAAACTTCTGCGTTAGTGTAAAGCCTACGGCATAGCTTCGCTTACCGCGCAGCGTTTTGCAGGAAAGCTCACCGTTGGCGTAGCCTCTGGTAGAGAAGGTAAGCTGTTCCACATTTAATTTGCATATAGCATATATTGGGCGGGCGAGACGCCCACCCCACAATAAATGTACAATTTTAGATTATGCAAACTAGATGTAGTTTAGCTTATCGCTGTGTGATAAATACCTGCAAATCTGATTGTTAGCTCAAAAACAGTATTATTTAATACATTTATTCAAAGCGACGGAAAACCTATCCCTGGACTTCGTCTTTCTACGCACTCCGTGGGTGGACGAGGTTGTTCTCCCCGTCGCTTGGACCAAGCAGAACATTGGCCAAACAGGTAGTTTCTTGCTGATGCCCAAAAACTCCACAGAGCAAGTGGCGTGGAGTTTTTTTTCTCCCAGACATCAGCTTTTTTCCATTCTTCCAAAAACGGTATCGTACACTACTATTTTTTAGGGAGCGCATATTAGTAATATCAATGTTAGCGCCAGTATAATTAACCTGGGCTTATCCAACTTACAAAGTTGGTCATTAACATTACAATGTTTCTTCTTAATGTTGTAATGTTGGTCATCAATATTACAATGTTTCTTCTTAATGTTGTAATGTTGGTCATCAATATTACAATGTTTCTTCTTAATGTTGTAATGTTATTGATTAGTATTACAACGTTTGTTATCAACACTCAAGCTTTTGTAAATAATGTTGAAGTTTTTGTCACCACACTTCAACCTGGATTTCTCACAAGTGAGAAATCCAGGTTCCTCTCCATCATCCAGCACCAACTCTACTGATGACTCTGCGGCAATTTTAAAAGGAGGATTATAAAATCCTGCTAGTGCAAGTAAGGGAGACACCACTAACAACATCACTGTCCCATATAACAAATCACCTTCAGCGCGGTGATATAAATATCTGCGCTGAAGTACATCTAGGGATATTTTTTCAGCTTCAGTAATTTCAGGTAAGCTTTCAGACCACTCTGGGAAAGCTCGTTTTCAATTCGGACTAAACCGAAACGAGTATGGGCATCGGTTAAACTGGTAATCGCTCCATGATTGCTACTGTCTGTGTCATGGCTTTTCTACCTTCCTGTGTATGCAAAACCCAGCCTTCGGGTGTTATGGCTTTTTTTACCTTTATATATAATGTGAAATTATTTGATTTTTTCTTCAACTAGAACTACTACAATTACTATTGATGCTAGATAATGGGAAAGCTTTGACATTTTCTTCCCAATCTAGCCCGGAAACAATAACTAAGACTTATGCGAACTCACTATTGCGGCGAACTCCGAAAAGAACATATTGGAGAAACAGTTACCTTTTACGGATGGGTAGACCGTCGCCGCGATCACGGTGGTGTGATATTTTTAGATTTACGCGATCGCTCTGGAATTGTCCAAATCGTCAGCGATCCGCAACGCACCCCAGATTCTTACGAACAGGCGAATGCCCTACGAAATGAATATGTTGTCGAAATCACTGGTAGGGTAACACAACGTCCCGAAGAATCGTTGAATACCCGCATCCCAACAGGCGAGGTAGAAATCTACGCTGATAAAATTCAACTCCTGAATGCTGTTGGCAAACAGTTACCTTTCCAAGTTTCCGTAGTTGACACCGAGACAGTGCGGGAAGACTTACGGCTGAAATATCGTTATTTGGATTTGCGACGCGAACGCATGGCGCAAAATTTGCAACTGCGTCATCAAATTGTCAAAGCCATGCGTCGTTATCTGGAAGATTTGGAAGGTTTTATCGAAGTCGAAACCCCAATACTTACCCGTTCAACCCCAGAAGGGGCGCGGGATTATGTTCTACCCAGCCGCGTCAATCCTGGTGAATGGTATGCTTTGCCGCAATCACCCCAGCTATTTAAACAATTGCTGATGGTATCCGGCTTAGATAGATATTATCAGATAGCCCGTTGCTTTCGTGATGAAGATTTACGTGCCGACAGACAACCAGAATTTACCCAGTTGGACATGGAAATGAGCTTCATGTCCCAAGAAGAAATCATCGAACTGAATGAGAATTTAGTTTGCCATATCTTCAAAATGGTTAAAGGCGTTGAGTTACAGCGTCCTTTCCCCCGCCTCACTTACGCTGAGGGGATGGAACGCTACGGTAGTGATAAACCAGATACCCGTTATGGTTTGGAATTAGTTGATGTCTCAAATATCGTCAAAGACTCTAGTTTCAAAGTCTTTCGGGACACTGTTATCAATGGTGGTATCGTCAAAATCTTACCCATTCCCAACGGTAACGATGTAATTTCTAATGTCCGCATTAAACCAGGCGGCGACTTATTTAAAGAAGCCAGCGAAGCCGGTGCTAGAGGTTTAGCTTATATCCGCGTCAGAGATGATGGCGAAATTGACACCATTGGTGCGATAAAAGATAACCTCAGTGAAGAACAAAAAGCAGAAATTTTACGTCGTACAGGTGCAAAAGCTGGACATTTGCTATTGTTTGGGGCTGGTGATGCTGGTACAGTTAATAAGACATTAGATAGATTACGGCAAGTGATCGCTAGAGAATTTGGCTTAATCGATCCAGAAAAAATCAACTTACTCTGGATTACAGATTTCCCGATGTTCGAGTGGAATGCTGACGAAAAGCGTCTAGAAGCACTCCACCACCCATTTACAGCACCCCATCCTGATGATTTGAGCGACTTAAAAACTGCACGCGCTCAAGCTTACGACTTAGTACTCAACGGCGTAGAAGTTGGCGGCGGAAGTCTGCGGATTTATCAGCGAGAAATTCAACAGCAAGTGTTTGAAGCGATCGGTTTATCTTCAGAAGAAGCAAAAAATAAATTTGGCTTTCTCTTGGAAGCATTTGAATATGGTACACCACCGCATGGTGGCATTGCCTACGGTTTAGATCGTTTGGTAATGTTGCTAGCTGGCGAAGAATCCATTCGAGATGTCATTGCTTTTCCGAAGACACAACAAGCACGTTGTTTGTTAACAGATGCACCTTCGAGTGTAGATGCTAAACAGTTGAAAGAATTGTACGTTGCTTCGATTTATAAACCAAAGTCTTAGTAAACTAGGGAATAGTTACGAGCCTTAGGTGTTGAACCGGAAGTGTAAAGGTGGAGAATGGGGAATATGAGAGACGCGATTAATAGCGTCTCTACTGGGGAGTGGGGTAATTTAATTAATTGAAAAGGCTGTAAGAGCGAAATTGTCAGGAAATACCTTAAATACAAAAAAAACCCGCCGTAGCGGGTTACACAACAAACTAAGAACATTGAAAATTTGGTTTAGCTAGAATACCTCATCTCAGCTTCCAGTTGATGAATCAGCTGTTCGTCACCTTTTGCTCTAGCTACTTGCAAGCGATGTTCTAGGCTTTTTTGAATATTCTCTCTGTGAGCTTCTTGTGTCTTTCTGGCACTTTGTAGTCTACTTTGATTCATAGTGATTACCCTCTTTAATTTTTTGCTTTATATCTTGTATTCTTAACATAACACATATTTTGTAGCTGTTGCTACAGAATTTTCTTAGTTTATGTATGTTTTAGCAAAAACATGTTTCAGAGGCATATAGGTCAACAGTCACTTGTGACTTTAGTGAGCGATTTCGGCGATCGCGATGTTTATGTAGGCATAATGAAAGGTGTTATATTCCAAATCAATCCCAGACTGACGGTGGTAGACTTAACGCACCAAATTCCGCCGCAAGACATAGCCGCAGCCAGGTTTTCCCTGATGAATGCTTATTCCTATTTCCCTGTTGGAACAGTGCATGTTGCAGTAGTAGATCCGGGTGTAGGAAGCAAGCGACGAGCGATCGCAGTAGAATTTGCTCAAGGGTTTCTCGTCGGCCCAGATAATGGTATATTCAGTGGGGTACTCAGTCAAAGTCCAGCGATCGCAGCCGTTGAACTAACAAATCTTAACTATTGGCGAACTTCTCAACCAAGCATGACTTTTCACGGTAGAGATATCTTTGCACCAGTGGGAGCTAGTCTTGCTAGTGGTATTCCCCTCAAACAGCTAGGACAAGAAATTGATCCAGCAAGTTTGGTAAAACTGGATATAGGCGAGTGCAAGCAAACAACCACTGGTGTAGTGGGTTGCATTCAATATATTGACCACTTTGGCAACTTAGTGAGCAACATTGCAGGGAGTTACGTACAAGGCAAAACTTGGTGTGTGCAAGTCGCTGGATTGAGTATACCAGGCTGTGAAACTTACAGTGATGTCAAGGTGGGAGAGATAATAGCTTTAGTTGGCAGTCACGGCTGGGTAGAAATTGCCATTAATAGCGGCAATGCTCACTCAAAGTTGCAGTTAGATTGGCAAGAAACGCTTCAAGTTGTGCTAAGTTAAATACTGCACCTAGTCAGTGCTACATCAAGAGAAACATCAAAAGCAATATCTCCGATGGGCTATTCGGCGTCGCACTTTTCCCTAAAGTCCCAAAAGGTGATGGAATATGTCGTCGCATTATCAATTTTTTAGATACGATACTTTCAGTGAGCTTTCCTGCGGAACGCTGCGCGGTAAGCGAAGCTATGCCGTAGGCTTTACGCTAACGCAGAACTTTTCAGTCTACTGATTTTAATTTCTGCATTTTATACCTCAGTTACTTGCAAAGTGCTGTAAGTCTTTAACCGGACACATATTACTTCTGAATTCTAAATACTGCTGTAATTAAACAACCACAAAATTGTTTTCGGTTAGTGAAACTCCACCAAATAGTTGTGCAAATTGTATTTGAGAAAAACTACCCCCACTACCATCTCGGTCAAAGTACAGCGCACCTGTGGTGAAGTCATAGATAAATCGTTGAGTGCAAGTGGTTGCAGATGTTCCAATAGTAAACTGATTTGCCTTAAGTGAACCGATTGATAATCTGCAATCAAAACCAGCAGCCGATACTTGAATAACTTCATTGGTCGCGTTGAAGCCATAAAGACTATCAATGCCTTCATTAAAACTATTGAAAACAAAGGTATCAGTACCAGATCCTCCTATTAGGGTGTCATTCCCAGTGCCACCGTTGAGGGTGTTATTGCCTAACGCACCAGAGGCACTAAGAGAATCATTACCATTCCCTCCAGAGACTACGTTATTACCACTTGAATTGTCAATATTCAACGTATCATTACCAGCGCCACCGTCGAGGGTGTTATTGCCGGATGCCTCACGATACACTTCTGGGAGTCCGCCGTTGTATCCGTAACCGCCAGAGGTACTAAGAGAATCATTGCCATCGCCTCCAGAGAGTACGTTATTACCTGTTGAATACCCAATATCCAACGTATCTTTACCATCGCCTCCAGAGAGTACGTTATTACCTGTTGAATAGTCAATATTTAACGTATCATTACCAGCGCCACCGTCGAGGGTGTTATTGCCAGGAACAATGTCATAATATCTACCCTGCTCTATCTGGAAGAAGCCATAACTAAAGAGAGAATCGTTACCATCGTCACCATTGAGCAAGTTATTGCCTGATGAAGAGTTAGCATACAAGCGATCATCACCAGCGCCACCGTTGAGGGTGTTATTACCTTCGGAGGGAATAAGGTATGGACCACTATCGCCTACCAATAGATAACTGGTGTCAAGAGTATCGTCACCAGCATCACCATTAAGCAGGTTATCGCCTTCTGAACCCTGAACACTCAAGTCATCATCACCAGCGCCACCGTTGAGGGTGTTATTGGCTGATGAAGTATATGGTCTAAAGCCGAAGGCGTCGGGGTCATATTGATACCCACCGATTGAGAAATTATCATTGCCATCGCCACCAACGAACAGGTTACCCTTGGTTTCAATTATATTTGCCATAACTTTTACCTGACTCAATCAATTTTTTCACTACTTTTGCAATCAATTCAATTCTCAAATTGCTGTTAGTGGTATTTGAAATCAAGCTTGAATGCTTAAGAGGATGTTTAGCACTCCAGAAGTTTACTTTCCCTCTATTTTTATCTCTAGCTTGAGCAGGCGAGTTTTATGCAAAAGTGAATTATTTTTACAAGACTTTACATCTTCTTACTGAGAAATCCGGGTAGCAAGTCAGGTTAACGGCAAAAGAATACATCTTGAAACGCGATCGCCTTACCCTCCTCCCCCAACCCCTTCTCCCAAAATTGGGAGAAGGAGAGCCAATTTCAAAGCTTTGGCAAGGTGGGGTGCAATGACTATGGGAATCATAACTAATTACCCAGACATGATATAAAAGAATGTGGCAAACAATATTCTTTAACTATATTCATCCCAAACCACTGGAAAAGAATAATCTGAAACCGCCGATAAATCAGGATTTTCGCTGCGGGTTTCTTCATCAAGAACTTTGACGACTTTGTTATAAATGTCTTGTGCTTGTTGCGGGGAATCACCAATACTGGTTAATCCCAATTTGCCAAACTGCGAAAGGCAACCCATCAGATGAAACACTGTACCTGTTTCTGTACCACTGTCAAAGTGCAGTCTGTGTTCAGCAATAATATCCATCAAATCATTAGGTAATAATCCTTGATAGCGCTCTTTTTGCAGATTATCAGTGGCAATGTAATATTTTGGACGACCTTGCTGACTATAAAATAAACCCGTGGAAAGGTCATAGCGGCCGTTCGTTAATAATTTCAAGGTCATGAATGGATGAGTTGTACCGCCTTTACGCAGGTTAATTTCGATCGCCTGAAGATCCCACTCTTTGTTACCTTTGTCAACGGCAATAAAATCTACACCAAATCGCTCTAAAGTGCCTTTCTCTGCTAACTTTCTCCCAACTTGTAACCCCAATTGCTGTAATTGCAACCGATAGCTTTCATCAGCCGGAAAGCGACAACCAAGATATATCTGACCGTCTGGGCCTCCGAGAATTTGGTCATGGGTTGAAAGGATTTCCACTTCGCCATTGGGTGTGATCCTTCCTTGGACGCTGGGCGATCGCTTAATTTCCCCTTCCACAAATGCTTCGGCGATTCCCCCTAATTCAGGAAGTCTTCCAGAAAAATTGTCCCAAGTTTCTTGTTTTGCTTGAAAGCGCATTGTTGAGAAGCGATCGCTAATTGCTGCTACCCTTTGGGCATGAGTCCCTTTATCGGGTGCTACATTCTCAATTGGTCTAAAATCTAGCAGCGCATTCCCTTCTCCAGAAATGCCTTCGTTGAGTTTCACTACTACCCGTTTTAATGTCGGTTGGCGTTCCCACAAATCACTAGTAGCTTCTGCCAAATCTGTGTGGTTCCAAACTTTTTCGCTGCCATCTGGACAAGGTACTCCACTTTCGGCAAAGATTTGCCGACTGCCACTTTTTGTCCCCCAAATCTGTAAATCTGGTGCAGCAGCATACAGTGGTACACCCAATTTTACAGATAATTCGCCTTCCCAGTACGAAGAGTTGTAGCAGATCATAAATGATTTATCGAGCCTCAAAGCCTGATGAATCCGCGTTAGCAGGCGGGGGCGTTCTAGAATTTTTTGACTCAGAGGCTTAAGGGAGGAATCGTAAGTAGAAAGTAGCAGCAAACGGTTGCGAGCATGAGAAAAGGGAATTCCTGGCAATAGTTGCAAATAATAATCAATGATACTAGGATGCAACGGTACTGATGTTACATAAACCAGCCGAGTTCGGGGATTCTGTAACCTAATTAAAGAAAATAGTAATCTTTCTTCATAATGTTCGCAGCCTTCGATTTTTTGGAGTTCGCGCTGGTCGATACTCAGGGAGGGAATAATTAAAATATCCGCTTCATTATTGTCAAATGACTCGCTCGTTTTCCAGCGATCGCTCAGGGTTAATTGTAAGTGGTGAAACTTTTCAACTTGCTCTGACTCAGAAATATTTAGTATTGCCATAATCCCTACCCTCTAATAATCTCAATGTAGCGCACCATGGGGGCTTTTGGGCTATTATGCAAACTAGTCGTCAAATACCTTTTAGTCTGCAACAAGACAACTATGTATATATCAGTCTAAATAAATATTAACATTAACTAAAATCGATGCTATTAAAGTAAGTATTTTTGCAACCACGAAGTCAGAAAGTATAAATATTGATTTCCATTTAGCGAAAATGGTTCATTTCTTGAGGTATAATCAATGATTATAGATTAATTGAGTAATTTTATTAACTTTAATTTATTTAATTTATTTTACCTCTTAAGGTTGAGCAAATTTCAGCTTATTTTACCTCTATAGAATGATAAACTACAGCGATATAATAGTTAACTTAAAAGCAGATGAAAAGCATAAATTATTTGTCCTATGAAAGTTATGTACTTGTTTTTTGTGATTAGGTGAATAGTGTGTGTAAAGTGTAAGGATAAATAATGTAAGTCGCGTACAATTGCCAGTCATAAGTACGTTTGGGAAGCATGGAGACTATAAACGCCTAAAGTTGCAAATGACTAGTGAGAGCCAAAGTAAAAAGTAAACCTTGGGTTGAAGTTTCGATCCAAGGTTTACTTTTAAATCAGTGAACAGTCAATAGTTATCAGTTATCACGGTAACTCTATTGGGGATTTAAATCAGTTATAAGTGAACAATGAACAGTTATCAGGCTCCCAATTGAGTTGCATTTTTTAACTGATAACTGATAACAGATAATTTTTTAAATGGGCACTAGTCCTGTAAAGTGAAAGTCAAAAGCCATGCTTTTAATTCTGGGCTTTCTAGCTGTAATGAAATGGTAGATTTATTTCCGCCGACGTGTACTAGAGACTGGAAAAGGCTTTTCCTAACATCCAATATTAAATTACCGAGACAAAACCTATGGCTAAATCAAAAGAGCAAAAAGAGCAAAAATTACAACCGCCACAGCAGCAAGAAACACCAGGTGTTGAATCAGAAATGACACCAAAACCCAAAGCAGATGATGCCCAATATCGGGGTAGTGGTAAGTTACAAGATAAAGTAGCATTGATTACGGGTGCAGATAGTGGTATTGGTCGTGCTGTAGCGATCGCATTTGCTAAAGAAGGTGCAGATGTGGCAATTCTTTATCTCAATGAACACGATGATGCCAAAGAAACAAAACAATTGGTAGAAAAACAAGGACGTCGTGCAGTAACCATTGCAGGCGATATTGGCGATGAAACTTTTTGTCAGCAAGCTATTCAACAAACAGTTCGGGAGTTTGGCAAACTGGATATTCTGATCAACAACGCCGCCGAACAACATCCCAAAGAAAGTATCGAAGAAATCACCAAAGAACAACTAGAGCGAACTTTCCGCACCAATATATTCTCGATGTTTTTCATGACTAAGGCTGCACTCAAGCATTTACAAGCAGGCAGTTCTATCGTCAATACTACATCGGTAACAGCTTATAAAGGTAATCCACAGCTACTAGATTATTCCTCTACAAAAGGTGCGATCGTTGCTTTTACTCGTTCCTTATCAAAAAATTTGGTATCTAAAGGAATTCGCGTTAATGCTGTGGCGCCAGGGCCAATTTGGACACCTTTAATTCCCTCAACTTTTCCTGAAGAGAAAGTTGAAACTTTTGGTAAACAAGTACCAATGCAACGTGCCGGAGAACCAGAAGAAGTTGCTCCTAGCTATGTATATTTAGCCTCTGATGATGCTTCTTATGTCTCTGGACAAGTGTTACATGTAAATGGTGGAGATGTTGTCAATGGTTAAGTGAAATAGTTAGGAGTTTGGAGTTTGGATTAGTTATAACAGATATCTTCTTAATTTATAACTCTTAACTTTTAACTCTTAACTCCTAACTCTTAACTTTTAACTCTACCCTGATGGTCTTCCATTAGAGGGATGAATAAATGTGGTAATATTGATACTCTATCTAACAGCAAACATTTAAGAAATAATAAGTACGTTTATGGCATCTCCTACACCACTGCATGGCACGGAACTGGTAGATTGTGCTAGAGCAAATGCCAAACAAGGAATTGAAACTGCTGCTTATCAATGTGGCTATGGTGAAGACCTCAATAAATTTGCACGAGAACTCAGACAAGCTTGTGAAGACATGAATTTACAAGTGAAAGAACTTAGTGGATTGATTACTGAGCAGGACTTGATACTGCAATTAGGTACTGGCGAAATTGTTGCTCCAGATACAGAATCAGAATTGTAAAAGTTAGTCATTTGTGCTTTATTCTTCACTAATGACCAATGACTAATACTTCTCTACGAGAAGCTGCATGCCGCAGGTTTTACGGCAACACTCAGTACAAGTGACTAATGACTTTTTTCATAACTTTTAAATTACTTTTGCCAAATTGAAGTAAATCAAAACGCCCACGACATCAACTGTTGTAGTAATGAATTGTGCTGACATTAATGCCGGATCTAAACGAAGGTAGTGGAATAGAAACGGCAGTGCTGAACCGGAGATAGAAGCTAAAAAAAGCAATCGCTACTTCTAATCATCCTTGCAAAAAATAAGCCCACACAGTAGCGATCATAAGCTGTCGCGTCTAGAAGTTGCCTCATAATCTGTGAAGTAAAACCTGCAAAACCTTTGCTCTGCTCCTTTGCCGTCTCAATGTGCAAATTAAAAACACAACAGCTTACCTAACATCCTTCCCAATAATACCCCTACGTAGACGCTTCTTCGGCTTGTGTTAGATATCGCCTCCTGGCCAATTATCTACGTGAGACATTCTAGACGGTAAAGTTTAAATTGTTTGTCTAGCCAGTTTGAACAAGGTTGTTGCTTTTAGTCTAAGGAAAAATGGGAATGTGTAAGGTTAAACTTGTGATTTTCTGACTTGAAATAAATTGAAAACTTTTATAAATAAATCAATAATCAGGGTTTTAGACGCTGATAATTCCTTACGTTCAGCGCACCCCGTAGGGGATCATGCTATGCAAAGCGTCTCGTAGACAAGTTGTCACGTAACGATTCCCTGGATAGTTCATCGACAACAAGTTTACTCGAAAAGTTACGATAATCTATTAATTCCAGCAGATTGTGTTTTATAGCTTAAATACATGACTAGTGAGGCTTTTGCAAAACTTTTCGCTTCACTCACTTGCTTGTTAGTACTACTCCAATACAGTTCGGTTAAGGTTATTGGTTGGGTGTTGTGGTGTGTCTTAACATTGCAATTGCTAGTCAAGACAAGCGTTATCGATAGACAAATTATCTTATCAAAACCGTATTGGCATTACTCCAATATAGTTCAGTTAGAGGATGTTTTAAAAGTACCAGAAGGTATAATTTTGCCGTTCTGACTTGGGTTAGCTCTGATGAAAAACCAAAGTTTTACCCACGTATTGAGATACTTATCTGTGCTAATTATAAAGAGCAAAAAACCCTTTTAAAACATCCTCTTAAGCATTTCTTTCTTCTCTTTGCGTCCTTGGCGGTAACCTGCGGCAAGCCCTTCGGGTTGGTGCAGTCGCTCATGGGGGAAACCCCCATCGCCCTTGGGAGAAAACCGCGCCGCATCGGTGAAGCAGCGTCTACGTTAAAAAAATTGACGATAAAGAGTTTTAGCCTTAACCCAAGCGTATTGAGTACTATTCTCTGCTCGACCTTGTGACAAAGATATGAACTAACACTCAAGATGAAGCATAGATAAATAATATTTTTTCAAATCTTTAAAGATTACAAGCCTTCTTTATCCAAATTTCATGTAATTAATAACTATGTAAGTGAAATACATCAACTTCATCGGGCTGATTAGTAATTTTTTTAAAAAAATCATCAAAACTTTGATATTCCTTTAAAAAAGATATATCAATGTAAACCTTTAAACAAAGTTCTATAAAGAAGATAGACATAATATCTTTATTTATTGTCAAATGGAAAATTAATTAATCCCATGAAAATACTTAAATAATAATATGTAAAGATATTATTTTAGCTACTTAGGTGTATATCTGCCCTGATTAGTGTTGCTTCACCTCAACTTCATGCACCTGCATATCAGTGAGATTAGAAGCTCCCAATAGACGTAACTAATCATTTTTGATTAAATTCATGAAACTGATATTTACATCCATCAAAACTCAGAAATTTGTCGAGTTCAAACAAATATTTATAAGGAATAATACACCCTTGAAGTAATTTGTGGTATCTTTTATCATACACATTTATATATATCTTAGTTTTAGGCAAAGTAAAACAAGGTATATAACTTCATACTGTTTTATTTTCAGGTTGATACAAATAAACAGTATAGATAGCAAGGCTATTTCATTGTAATCTAGCCCGCCTCAGAATTCATTCTGAGTCTAATAGCCAAAGTCGTCTAAAAGCGACTGAGAAAAGGTTGTAATCCGTAAAAACGGACTTTAGCTATCAGAGAGTAGAGTAACTTTAGTTATGGGCAGTTTAGGTCTATAACGAAATAGCCCTAGCAGAGGTAGTAGTAAAGCGAATTAGTAAAAGACTAGACAGACAATAGAAAATTGTATCAGCAATTCAATCCATAATATCAATGTCAATCAACATGATAATCAGCTAATTATTTTAAAAAATATGTAATTTTTTTAACTTACATATTTTTAAAATATTCAATACAAAACTGATTTTTAAACATTGATTATGGAATTACTTTTAGTACTATTGTGAGGCATATATCTCAATGACCAATTCACAAAATCAACAGTTGTCAACATCTCTAAGTCCAATAAGTCTTCAATCACCTCTACAAAGCATTGATCGCGTGTTATCTCAAGGGGATGGACTTAAAGCAGAGTACTACGACAACATCGACTTCACTAACTTGAAGCAAACTCGCACAGATCCGACAATCAACTTTAACTGGGGTCTTGCTTCTCCAGATCCATCTATCAGTGCAGATACCTTCTCAGTGCGTTGGACAGGTCAGGTAGAAGCCAAGTACAGCGAGACTTACAACTTCTACACCACTAGTGATGATGGTGTGCGACTGTGGGTGAATGGTCAGCAAATCATCAATAAGTTTGTCAATCAATCTGCCACAGAATACAGTGGCGCGATCGCACTAGTTGCAGGGCAGAAGTACGATATTAAACTTGAGTACTATGAAAATAAATACGATGCCGTTTCTCAACTGTCTTGGTCAAGTTCTTCTCAGACCAAAGAAATCATTCCTCAGTCGCAACTGTATAGTAATGTCAAGATATCTAGTAATGGCAACGGACTTAAAGCAGAGTACTACGACAACATCGACTTCACTAACTTGAAGCAAACTCGCACAGATCCGACAGTCAACTTTAACTGGGGTCTTGCTTCTCCAGATCCATCCATTAATGGAGATACCTTCTCAGTGCGTTGGACAGGTCAGGTGCAAGCCAAGTACAGCGAGACTTACAACTTCTACACCACTAGTGATGATGGTGTGCGACTGTGGGTGAATGGTCAGCAAATCATCAATAAGTTTGTCAATCAATCTGCCACAGAATACAGTGGCGCGATCGCACTAGTTGCAGGGCAGAAGTACGATATTAAACTTGAGTACTACGAAAATAAATACGATGCCGTTTCTCAACTGTCTTGGTCAAGTTCTTCTCAGACCAAAGAAATTATTCCTCAGTCACAACTATATTCACCAAATATTCAAACCGCTATCACATTAGGATCATCTTCCATGACTGTCAACGAAGGTGTTGATAGTGTGACCATAACGTTGTTGAGAAGTGGTGATTTAAGCAGCACATCTTCAATCAAATATGCAACTATAGCTGGTACTGCCACAGCAGGAGTTGACTACGGAAGTGAAGGCATCGAAAGCGCTGGAACACTTATTTTTGCGCCAGGACAAAGCAGTAGACAGATATCTATTGCGATCAATGACGATTCTTTAGCAGAAGCAGATGAAACCTTTAGTTTTGTCATCGATCAGACAGAGGGGGCAACACTAGGACTTCAAAGAACTCTCGGAATTACGATTCAAGATAACGATCACTCTAGCCTCGATTTTACTCAGCCAGTAGTTAATGAGAATGACGGTACTGCGACGGTGACAGTTACACGGGGTAACACTTTGGGGGTTGCTAGCCTGGACTACATAACCGTGGATGGGACTGCTAAAGCTGGATCTGACTACCACGATGTATCTGGAACCTTGTCCTTTGCAGCAGGACAAGCCAGCAAAACCATTTCTATAGCCCTTAAGAATGACAACGTTGGGGAGGTAAATGAAACATTCACTTTGAAGTTCAGTAACGCAGTTGGAGTGCAGCTAAATACTCAAAAGACAACCATCACTATTATTGATGATGACGCTGGTAACTTTGCTTTAGAGACGGTAGCTTCTGGTTTGAATCAACCTACAGCTTTTGACTGGACATCTGATGGGAAGCGCATGTTCATTGCCCAGAAAAATGGGGTAGTGCGAGTCTTGAACAACGGCACTTTATTATCAACACCATTTATCGATATCTCTGGACAGGTTAATGATACGCGCGATCGCGGTCTTTTAGGCATTGCCGTACATCCAGATTTTGGCAAAGCCACAAACCCCAAAAACTACGTTTACCTGTTGTATACCTACGACCCACCAGAAACTAATCCAAGCAACTCTAAAAATAATCCCAATAGCACATTAGACAATCCCGATCAGAATGGGAATCGGACTGCACGGCTAATTAGGGTTGAAGCTGATCCCAAGACTAATTACACCACTGCTATTGCTGGCAGTGCAGTTGTGCTGCTGGGTACTAATGGCACTTGGGAAAATATTAGCCACCCAGATGGAAATAGTACAAATGTCTCACTTGGCTACGCCCCATCAGGAATTATCAACAAAGATACTGGTAAGCCGTTTACCAGTTTACAGGATTATCTCAATAATCAGGATAAAGTCCAAAATATCCAAAATTTTATAGCTAACGATAGTGAATCTCACTCAGTTGGTTCTGTGCGCTTTGGCACCGATGGTTCTCTGTTTGTGAGCTTGGGAGATGGCACTTCTTACAATGGAATAGATCCGCGAGCAATTCGCGTCCAGGATGTCAATAATCTGTCCGGCAAGATCCTGCGGATTGATGCGATTACAGGTCAAGGCTTATCAAGTAATCCTTTCTACAACGGTGATCCTAATAGCAATAGTTCCAAAGTTTATAACTTAGGTTTGCGTAACCCCTTCCGTTTCACAATTGATAAAAATACCAATACCCCTGTAATTGGTGATGTTGGCTTCGATTCTTACGAAGAGATCAATATCGGAAAACCAGGAGCTAACTTTGGCTGGCCATTCTATGAAGGTGGCCTTGATACAAATGGCAAGATCATCAGTCTGAAACAACCAAAGTATGCTACCTTAGACGCAGCAAAAGCCTTCTATAGTAGTGGTAAACCTGTTACAGCACCAGCTTACACTTATAAGCATTTTGGTTCTAATTCGATTGTCATGGGTGACTTTTACACAGGCAGTACTTTTCCTTCAATCTATCAAGGTGCCTTATTTGTTGGTGATTTCAGTCAAGGAACTATCGATGCTTTGACATTGGATAGTCAGGGTAAAATTGTCTCAGTTAAGCGGTTTGCTTCTCAAGCAGACAGGCCAAATTTAGGAGTCCCTACACAAATCACCACTGGAAAAGATGGTAATTTGTACTACGCAAACTTGACCGAGGGTGAGATTGATCGCTTCCGAGCTGTTTAGAGACTAATATGTTTCGGGAGTGGGAAAGCAGAGAAAGCAGGGGAGGCAACCAGGGAATAGGGTACAGGTTACAGGGTACAAATTGTTCACTGTAACCTGTCACCTGTCACCTTTCCCCTAATCCCCATGCCCCATGCCCCATGCCCAATTCAAGATAACTTTGTTAAAAATCCCAATAACTTTTTGGTATTTGATTTTAGCAGGGTTCGACGATAAGCATCAGCAGCTTTTTTAATCGCTTCGGCTTGAGTGGGATAAGGATGAATTACACTACTTAATTTACTCAAACCGATTTTATTCACCATTGCTGTAGTTACAACTGATATCATCTCACCTGCGTGACTGGCGACAATAGTTGCACCGATAATTTCATCAGACTCCTTTTTATGATGGATTTTGAGAAATCCTGATTCTTCACCATCTGCGATCGCTCGGTCTACACTACTAAAAGGTATGTTAATTGTCGTCACCTCAATACCCAATTTCTGCGCCTCGTGTTCGGATAATCCTACATGGGCAATTTCTGGGTCAGTATAAGTTACCCACGGCATCACCAAACTACTGAGTTTCGAGCGTCCTATGCCAAAGGGAGAAAACAGCGTATTTTTAATCACAATCTGCGCCGCAGCATCAGCAGCATGGGTAAACTTCCAGTTCATGCAGATATCGCCAGCTGCATAAATTTTGGAATTCGTCGTTTGAAGATAATCATTTACCTTTACACCTTGGCAATTGTCATATTTTACACCCACTGCTTCTAAATTCAGACCTTCGACATTTGGCGATCGCCCTGCACCAACTAAAATTTCATCTACTGTCACCGAATCTCGATGACCATTAGAAGAAAAGTAAAGCCGTTTTCCCTCGGTAACAGTTACTACTTCTTCCAACTTAGAATTCAGAACCACGCGAATTCCTTCGCTAATCAAAACCTGTTGGAGAATTTTAGCAGCCTCAGCATCTTCTTTATTTAGAAGATGAGAACCGTTATGGAACAGTACCACCTCAGAACCTAAACGCCGGAAAGCTTGCGCCAATTCGCAACCAATGGGGCCGCCACCAATCACCGCTAAACGTTCCGGTCGTTGAATCAGGGAAAAAACCGTCTCATTAGTTAGATAACCCGCCTTTTCAATTCCTGGAATCGACAATTGTGCAGCTCTTGTGCCTGTCGCAATTACAGCTTTTTTAAACCGGAGGGTTTTGTCGTCAACTTTCACTGTATTTTTAGTTGCAAATCGCCCGCTACCCAAAAAGACATCGACACCCAAGTTTTGAAATCGTTCCGCCGAGTCGTTATGGCTAATACCAGCTCTTATCCGCCGCATTCTTGCCATCACTTTGGGAAAATCAACATCAATATTATGCTGGGGAATATTAACTCCCAAGTTTTGAGCATCCCAGATTTCGCCAACAACGCGGGCAGACCGAATAATAGTTTTAGATGGTACACAACCAACATTTAAGCAATCTCCACCCATGAGATGCTTTTCAATTATCGCCACTTTTAAACCCAAATCTAGACCCGCCGCACCCGCAGCCACTACTAATCCTGCCGTACCAGCACCAATTACTACCAAATCGTAAACATCGGCGGGTTGAGGATTAATCCAATTTGGCGGATGAACGTAAGACACCAACTTTTGGTTATACTCATCCGTTGGGCGAACTGTGACTATCTCTAAATCTGAATTGCTCATTGGCGAAACCTCTTTTAAGAATTGAAAATACTAAAGTCAACTACCTTTTAGGGGAATTCAAAATTACAAATTCCGATAAACTTAGACAGCTCAGTCTTTTATTTTTTATGCTTGTTTAATAAGGAATACAGCCTTTAAATTATTTTGTCCGTTTGGGAATTGACAGATACAATTGAAACTTTCCTGTATAAACGTTTCAGCAATCAATGATTTACAGCAATTTGCAGTGCTTCTTGTTCTGCACCTGGTAGCGGTAACAACTGCTGGGGCATTGTCGGATTACCGACTACCAATGCAGGACGATTTTTTATTGCTTTGCGCTTGTTTATTTTTTGCTGATGGGTTAACTGCAAAACTTGGATAGCGGGAGCGGTGAGAATAGTATGTTTTTCGATTAGGTATTTGCCAGACTGATCTTGCAAAGCTGGGAAGGGAACGAAAAATAACTCGGCTTGGGGGATAAAAATGACACGGGTATTTGGGTCTTGTGGTAAACTGACCCAATGTTATTCAGGGTCGCACCTTCCCCCGACTTGTCGCCAACTTGTTTGTTAATGGCTAATGCTTGTTGAAAAAACTCTAAGGCTTTCGGGTACTGACCCAAGTAGAGGTAAACTGACCCAATGTTATTAAAGGTCGCACCTTCTCCTTTACGCTCCCCAATTTCTCCAAATTGTAACCGCAGAGGCAGAGAGAATACTGAGAAAAAAGCCGATATTTTACGAGTCACCTTGAAAGGGCTAGTCATAGTTAATACACTTAAGCTAAAAAATTTCTGCAATTTTTTGGCATCAATACTTTTAAATATCTGAATGATTGTTAATTTGATCGTAGATTGTGATTTCTTCTATTGCCACACTTGAGCAAGCGCTTTCTGAGCAATTTTTGTAATATATACAGTCACGGCAACGGTAGCAATTAACCCAACTACTCGTATTACCCATTGCCAGATTTGAGTTTCTGGAGTAATTGATTGATGATAGGTGTTGAGCGTGGCAAGATTACCAACTAAAGAACCAATATAAACGTACATGATGGTTCCGGGAATAATGCCAAAGGAACCTAATATAGCGTGAGTTCAACGGGGTGAATTGACTCTGGTAGGAGGTTTTAGGTTTAATTCAAGAAGTAGGCGATCGCATACAGATTTTTCGTTTCAAATTACACCTACTCGTCAAGGTTCAAGGAGAATTGATCGCTTTATTTTTTCGCAAGTCCTTAGTATTAACTCACACCTCCTCACTGTCCTTCATAATCCATAAGGACTTGCACCCAGCGTGGTGGAGGGGGAATGGGGTTACCCAGACGATCAAAAAGGAACCATGCTGCCAGGTGTACCACAAAAAGGTAGATAAAGTTGTTGAGTACAATTAAAGCGATCGCTCCCACTTGAATCAAAAACACACTGGGACTGGTCAACAAACTCAAGTTAAAAAATACCCACTCTATAAACTCAGTCACCTGGGTAATTACATAAATCCATAGGTCTTCACCTGACAAAACAGACAGCAACCACAGCCGAAAAAAGACTCCCAAAGTACCCAACAGCGTACCCAAGGTGATAGAAACAATCCAGGGAACACGACGACGACACCACGTTGCTCCTAAAAGCACGCCCATAAATCCGTAAGGCATGACAAACAGCAAACTGCGGGCTGGTCCCATTAGTACCGTCAGCAGTAACCCAGAAGTGAGTGCTGACATCCATGCCGCACGCCTACCCCAACGCAGATAAACTAGAGCGATTGGTACGGGAAAAAATATCCGCAAAACTGGCCCCAAGGGAAAGTAGAAATTAATAAACCAAATCAAGCTAGCAGCACTTGCTAAAAATGCCGTTTCCACCATCCTTAAGGGTGCATCAGCCTTGAGTTGAGGAGGCATTAACTGCTGTTCTTTGTCTAACCAATGATTGTGGGGAGTTGAAGAATCAGGGGATAGATTTTCCTCTGGCTCATCTGGCAAAGAATCTAAAATACTCATATCTGACAAGTTTTAAACAATCATTCTTTCCAAAGCTGACACATCGGGAATGCAAATAGTCTCTTGATCCCGTTTAATCAAGCCTTTTTTTTCCAGTCTTGTCAACACTCTTGTCACAGTTTCCCGTGCCAGTCCGCTCAAACTACTCAATTCCCGATGAGGTAAATTAGGGATTTCAGTTCCTGTTTGCCCTTTTTTTCCCTGTCCTTCTGCCAAAAATACCAATGTATCTGCCACCCGTGACTGGCTATCAGATTCCCGCAACCGCAATCGGCGATTTACTTGGCGCAAACGTCGCGCCATTAGTTGCGCTAATCTAACTCCAGCTAAAGGTTCTATCTGAAGTAACTTGACAAAATCCTGAGCAGGCATACTACCGATTACCGTCGGGGCCAAGGTAATCACATCAGTGGATCGAGGTACTTCATCTAGCGCCGCCATTTCGCCGAACAATTCCCCTTTGCCAAGAATATTTAACGTTACCTCTTTTCCCTCCAGATTGTACGTGCGAATTTTTACCCATCCGTTCAAAATAAAATACACAGAACCGCCCCAGTCATTTTCTAGCAGAATTACCTGATTGGCTGGGTGAGTGCGGGTAACAAGATGGATGAGGGCTGATTCTACAGCAGTTTCTGGCAACCCTTGAAAAAAGGGAGCCGAGGTGATCATCCAGGAATTAGCCTGTGCTTGCAAGCTAGATCGGTCTTCCATTACGACATCTTTATTCAAGCGGCTATATATACACACAACAAACAAGAGCGCCATTTTCAGCCTAAGCTATCATTGCACAGCTCCCTTTCAAAAAGAAAACTAAACTATGCTACATAAGAAAGCGACAAGAACGTTTTTCTAAATAATCTTTACCTATAAGTTTAAACAGGATAAAAGTTTTGCAAAAAATAGTTTATAGCCGACGGTTTTATTGCTTAGGGGATAGCTGCACTCCAAATTTGATTAGTTCAGAATATAGGCAAACAACATTAATGATACTAAAGGGAGTAAATTATTGCTCAGGTATTTTAGCGATTTTCAAAAATAGGCAATTAATGATCTGTAAAACTAGTACGCTACGGCGTAAATAGAGTAACCATCTAAAATTCCTAAAGGGCTTATTCTATAATACTTTTGATTTTTGACTTCCGCCTTGCGGTACTAGGCTTCTCATACAAAAGCTGACTGAAGATTGCCACGACTCGCGGTAATCCTTAACATAATGACAGTCACAAGTCCAAGCAGCTGCTTTTGCCACTCAAAACTTTTCTTATGGCGGACGCTGCGCGTAGCAAGATCCCCATAGGGATAGAGTGATTGTAAAGTAATTGTTACATTAATTGACATACATCCATCTCTAAGTAAGGTGATAAAAGTGACTTCCAGTGCAGACGAAATTCAAAAGCTGATCGCAGACATTGACAACTTACTTGCCAGTGGTGGCAAGCTGTCTAGATTTCTGTCTGGTCAGGTGCAAGAGCCTAAAGAAGTTTTAGAACGAATTCGCAACTTCTTGGTGAGGCTAGAAGAAAAAGCATTAGAGAATGGCATCCCAAATCAGTCTTCTAAAGAACTGCGATCGCCCTTGACGTTGGCAAAGCCATCGCCTTTATTAACAAAATTTATTGATCGAGGTAATGATCAGTATCCACTACCCCGTCCCGAACCCAATCAGGAACAGAGTGCTATTGGGTCAGGACAATTAAAAAGTGAATTTTCGAGCTTGATCCAGCCATTGCGATCGGAATTAGAATTGCTCTTGCAAGAGCGAGCCGCTCTCATACAGGAAATTAGGCAGCTAGAGCAAAGGCGATTGCAAAATTACTCCTTAGCGCAGCAGTTGACAAACCAGGAACAGATAATTACTGAGTTTTTACAAGTACTCATGAGTCGTCTTGTGCCAACTTTAACGCCACTGCCAGCACAGACGCGGGAAAATTCCGCCAGTTCTTCAGGAGCAAATAGTGGAAACTCAGAACGAGAAATCTCTGCAACTCAACCGTTATTACAATCCCCAGACCCTGCGGAGCGTTTAACTCACCTGTCTGGGGAGTTAGATCAACGTTTATTATCACTAGATGGGACTGTAAATATAGTATTTGAAGCACTACAACGCAACATTAATACTTATCACGAGTCCCTGTCGCAAGCATTGGCAAGAATGCATAGTCAGGGGATGCAAGGCGAACAGCTGATGGCCAGCTTTCTCAACAATTTGACCCAGCATTTGCAGCAGCAATCCCCTAGTTTCCAGTCATCTTTCCTTAAGGTCGAATCTGATACATCACCATCATTGCCTGACTCCGCCGAGATTTCTGCTGGAGTTGCACCCCAAGCCTTGGAGGCTATACAGCCAGAAACATCTTCACTCACAACTGATCCTAAGCAACAGGATACTAACATTACAGAAGATTTAGATGCAGTGCTGTTGCAGCTTGGTATAAACTCGTCTCAATCTTCCAACCAGACCGGATTAGCGCAAGATATTTCTGCATTAATTGGTGATGAAGTAGACCAACTTTACGCCAGTTTGTTTGGTACCGGAGATATTAATAATCCAAGTCTTGAGGTTTCCACAGCCTCAGAATCAACGTTGAACATCGTTGAGGCCACATCTGTCCCTCCAACTGTGGTGGATTCTGAGGCTGTAACAGCAGATACGGATCTGTTCGATCTAGGCAACATTAACCCACAAACAACCCGACAGATTCCAGTTGAAACTACAGTATCATCAGATTTACAGGAAGAACTATTTTTTGAAAAAGATACAGACCTAGAATTTGTTAATTTCTCTACACCACAAGCAGTTTCCGCAATAGACAGCTTGGAGACTGGCAATCAGCCAGCTAGCGCTGATACAATAAATACTCTAATTGAGCTATTGCCTGATACAGGTAATGAGCAGGAACTGCTAGAAGTGTCATTTTCTGAGGATAATGGCACAATTACAGCACCAGTTACTCCAGAAGTAGCGCAAATTGCGGAAATTGGGTTAGCAAAGCCTACCGTTCGCGTAGCGTCTCGCACAGAAAGTATCACCACAGAAGTATTAATTAACAATGATCGGTCAGAACTGTCTTCAGAGGACTACATTGCTGCCTCACCACAAGAAAACTTACTTTGTATTGAGTCAAACCAGACTCCAGCCGTACTTGATATTTCTTTAGATGAAGAACAGTTGCAGCAATTAGATCGGGATTTAGCTAATTTTGATCGCCAGCTCAATTCTGAGTCGCAGCCAGCTACCAACTTGGATATTTTTTCAGAACTACTTGATCAAAATCAAGACATAATTCCCATCACTTCCCCTGAACCGCCAACAGAAAATCTCCAAATAGTAGAAGAAAATCCCTCAACTGCTACTTTCTCTAGTTTGGCAGTTCCCCAGTTAGAAACTGAACCAGAAAATAAAGTCACAACTCCTGTTGAAGAAAGTTCTTTACCTCCAATTTCCAATTCCATCAACAATCCAGAAGTTTCGCTGAATGTTCTAGAATCAGTCTGGTATTTAGGAATTGATTTAGGTACAACAGGAATTTCTGCCGCATTATTAAATAGCTCTACTTTTGTTGTACATCCTATCTACTGGTCAGCAGAAAATCCGCCGGGAAGAACTTCTTTCCAGCAATCATCTCGTTTACCAACAGAGGTTTATCTGCCTACAGCTTCTGTACCCCACGGAGAAAACGAAAGTATCGAAGTACATGAGCGGACTGCACCTGCGGCTGTTGCTCAAGAAAAAGTGTCTGATCGTTCGGCCACCACTCCAGCAACACGGACAACAACAGATCCGACGATAAATAATCTCTACTCAGCGCAGTTGAAGCCTTATTTACAAGTAGCTATTCCCTACAAGAGTCAACGGCAGAAATGGGAACCTGTCTTGCAATTAAATGAATTTTCGGCAGGCCCTTTGATTTGGGTTGTGCGATCGCTCTCTAAGCTACTATTAACCCTTAAATCCGAAAAAACTTGTACCACCCCTAGTTTAATGGCTGCTGCTATGGGGATCAGCGAACAAGATTTCTCCAAAATTATCAATAATATTGCTGGTATAATTTGCACCTGTCCATCTAGTTGGTCGGAACAATACCGCTTTAACGTGCGGTCAGCTTTACTCACCAGTAAACTCATCCAACATCCGCAGCAAGTCTTTTTTGTCGAAGAAGCGATCGCTAGTTTACTCCCAGAACTCGATGCTGCTAACGGTGAGCAAGTAAAATTAAGCAAACATCAGGGTTCTCATCCGGCAAAAACCAGCGAAGATCCCATTGTTGGCAATACCCTTGTGATTAATATTGGAGCAACTGCCACAGAAATGTTGCTGGTCAATCTCCCAGAAATATTGCAAGAATTGACATACAATGATTTCATGCTCCACAGTTTTGCTTATGCTGGTAAGGGAATTGAACAAGATATAATCTGCCAGCTGCTATTGCCACCGAAATCTCGACAATCACGCAAAGAAACACCAAGCGATGGCAAAACTACCACCAATAATCCTTGGCAATGGCAATCGTCAATTCCCGGTTTAGACCAAATGCGCTGGCAGAGTTTAGGGTTGGAACAATTAGAACTACCCAAAGTCGGAGAGCCAGATATTACCGCTCGGATTCGCCTCCAACAGCGTCTAGAGAGTTCCCTGCTGGGACAGGCGGTATTAGATGCTGCACTAGCTCTAAAGCTGATTTTGCAACACCAAGAGTCTTTCACCCTAGAATTAGCCGATCAGCAATGGATTTTGCAGCGACGAGATTTAGAAAGCCAGGTATTCATCCCCTTTGTGCGTCGCCTGAACCGAGAACTCAACAAGTTATTGGTAGCTCGTGGCATCCCCACAGAATCCATTAATCAAGCTATCCTGACTGGTGGGGTGGCTTGTGTCGGGACGGTGAATCGTTGGCTACGGCAAAAACTCCCCAGCGCTAAGATTATTCAAGATTTATATCTCGGCGAAAACGGCACTCCTAATTGCAGTCGCGTTGCTTACGGTTTGGCGATGCTGCCTTTGCATCCCCAGATATTAGATATACCCAGGCAACAATACACTGATTATTTCCTATTTACAGAATTGCTGCGACTCCTACCAGACCGACCTTTATCTTTCGGTGAAGTTATCCAATTATTTGAGGGCCAGGGGATTAATACTCGCAGTTGTCAGCAACGCCTGCTGGCTTTTTTGGAAGGTGAATTGCCTTCCGGTTTGATACCTTCAGTTACAGATTTGGCTTGGCTGACTCAGAGTTCGCAAGAAAATCCTGACTATCAGGCGATCACTATAGCACCACTTTTTGAAAAACAAGGCAATCTCACATATCGTCCTAATTCCCAACAACTGTTGTCTTTGCGTCACTATCTAAATGCAATCAAGGCTAGTAATCAGCAATCACTGGAGGAAGCATACTTAGTGAATTTCGCTCTAAAGGTTAATCATTGAGATTAGTAAGTAAGTTGGTGCGAATAAATCGAAATATGTTTAGTAATGTAAAATTATTGTCATCGCTTTCCTAGCAAGGACTTTACTCCTAAAATAATGACTAAAGTCCTTACTACAAACCTTTAATTATTTACGCCGTTTTACTTACATCACAGATGAATCTATCCCACTAATAAGATATGTGCTACAAAACTTCAGCTTATTGAGAACTAAAAAATGAAAAATCAAGGTTTTTAAGTTAAGCACATCTTACGAAAAGAAGTAGGATTATTAGAATAGTGGGATATGTTCTATGTGTTTTTCTGAGTCGGTCACATCCTGATGAGCTTTCAACTGTCAACGCTGTAATATTTTGTCTATGTATCCGTAACATTAGCTGTTTTATTTTATAGTATGAAATACTGTAATTTTACAAATTTCTATCTTAATTAAAAGATTCTGTAAACTTTAGGTTTTCAGTTTTTACATTGCTTAATTTTTGTGTATATTAACACTCAGTAGTATCGACAAAATCAATAAAAATCACCTAATTAATAATTATGTTTATGTCTACACTACTGATTCAAAAAGTCCTGTTGTAGATAAGTTAGTCGTTGTGAATCATCTTTATCTTTATTCAGTTAATTGCTCGCAACAGCCTTTCCACCCGTCAACCTTAAGCGTGAGAAAACGATTAATTGACATTGTTGGAGCCATTTTGGGGCTGATAATTACATTTATCATAGCAATTCCTGTAGCAATTGTTACTTTTATAGATGCTCCAAGCCCAATATTTTATTCCCAAATTCGCTGTGGTTTAAACGGAAAAACTTTCCGCATCTGGAAATTCCGTTCGATGATCGTCGATGCCGATAAATTCAAGCATTTGGTCGAAAATCAAGCCAAAGGTCACATCTTTAAATCTGTTGACGATCCTCGTATTACTCCTGTGGGTAAATTTTTGCGGCGCACTAGTTTAGACGAATTTCCCCAATTTTGGAATGTTCTAGTAGGGGACATGAGTTTAGTTGGTACTCGTCCACCCACTCCTGATGAAGTCAGCAATTACGATCCACACCACTGGGATAGATTGCGAGTCAAACCAGGTATTACTGGAGAATGGCAGGCTAATGGACGTTCCAGCATTACAGACTTTGAAACTATTGTCAAGATGGATATAGATTATCAACGTAAGTGGTCTGTAACTTATGACCTGAGTCTGATTATTAAAACTATTTGGGTAGTCTTGAAAAAGACTGGGGCTTATTAAATTGAGCATTGGGCATTAATTATTTCTCCTCATCTACCATTTTTTTGTTCTAACTTCTGAATTCTTCTTCAACCCTTAACCCCGCTACCAGTTTCTGTGGGTACAATATAACGTTGTAAAAATAAAAATAGTAATAATACTGGGGCGATCGCAATGACTGAGCCAGCAGCTACCAAGCGCCAGTCAAGAGAAAATGTTCCTGCTAGCTTTGCGACTCCTAAAGGAAGAGTATATAAATTTTCGTTTTGGATGACAATTAAAGGCCACAAAAAGTCACTCCAAGCACCAATAAATACAAAAATAGCTAAAGTTACTAGTGCTGGGCGAACTGCTGGTAACATAATATGCCACCATAATCCTAACTCTGAGCTGCCATCCATCCGGGCGGCTTCTTCTATTTCTTTGGGGACACTCATGAAAGCTTGGCGCAACAGAAAAATACCAAAGGCAGAAGCTAAACTCGGAAAAATCATCCCCAAATAACTATTTGTCAAACCCAACTGGACTGTCAAAACATAAAGGGGAATCATCACGATTTGGAAGGGAATCATAATCGTAGAGACGATCGCTACAAAAATCCAGTCTCGCCCTACAAACGACAATCTTGCCAACGGATAGGCAGCTAAAGCGCAAAACAGCAGATTTAAGCCCACAGTCAGCACTGACACCAAAGTACTGTTATACAGGTATTGGGCAAAAGGTAGAGAGTTCCACACACTAAAGAAGTTATTTAGTGTAGGTGATGCAGGTAATAACTGTGGCGGCGACTGCAAAATATTTTCTGTTGGCGATTTCAAGGCTGTACTAACTAGCCACAGTAAAGGAAAGAGCATCACCAGTGCGATCGCTCCCAATAGGACATACATTAGCAGAATTTGCGATCGTGATTTTTTCCAGTTCAGCATTTTATTAATAACTTTCCGAATTTTGTAAATATTTTATAATGCTATAAATTGTTTTAAATATTTTGCAATTGCTCAAATATTTGGTGGATGCTCACCCATTTTCACCCACATTTTCCGCACACCAGTTAATTGCAGACGATTCATTTTTAAAGTATAAATTGTTGCTCTCCCAATGGTTGTAAGTCCTACAATTTCTGTAGCATCTTCATTCCAAGTAAAATGGTCTGCCCACAGTTGCTGTTGTGGATTAAATAATTTAACCTCATTCTGAGTATTAGGGTCAATTGCTGTTTTGCGAGTTGCTTTATAACGATTACAAGATGGACAAGCCAAGCATAGATTTTCAAATACAGTTTTCCCTGCAGCAGACAAAGGAATGATATGCTCAATTTCAAAGGTAGTGACTGTTAAAGCTTCAGCAGTGCGACAGTAAGCACAACAATCAGCAAAATAATTACGAATTTACTTTTTTAATTCAACAGGAATGTAAACATCTTGAATTCTTCAGCCTTTCTGAGTCAATCCAGTTTCCATAGAAACTGCTTGTAGTGGTTTATCCCAAGGTTCTATAGGTATTTCGGACAAATAGGCAAACTCAAAGAGAATTCCGATAGTTGCCTTTGTCTGCCACTGTGGTAAACTGAGCAAGCCATCGTAATATCCGCCGCCATAACCCAAACGATATCCTTGATAGTCGCAAGCTACACTGGGAACAAGAATCAAATCCACTTCGGCAGCATCTAAAATTGGAGCGTCGGGATGTGGTTCAGTAATGCCATAAGCGCCGCTTTGGACAGAATCGTTAGGTATCCAAAGATGCCAACATAGGGATTTATCAATGCAGCGAGGAAATCCCCAACGGTATTTAGTGTTTGCAAATAGTGGACTGAGATCAGGTTCTTGGCGAAAGCTGAAATAAGCAAGTATCGTTTTTGCTTGGGTAAACAAAGTAGAGTTTTGTAAATGAGAGCATAAGCGATCGCTTTTTTCTCTCCACTCTCGAACGGACATTGATTGACGGGTTTTGAGTAGAGTCCGGCGTAGTTCTGCTTTATTTAATTGATGATTAACTTTGTCCACATTCACAAACTTACTTGTCAAACAGCATTGTGCGTTTTAATTGTAAGTTAGGTATCCAGGAAAAGGAGGATGTTTGCTTGGCTAAAGTTCATTTACGTAACATAACCCTCGATAATTTCCATGAATGTATCAGCCTGGAAGTAGAAGAATCTCAAAAAGGGCTTGTGGCATCGAACGTAAAATCATTAGCTCAAGCCAAGGTAAACCCGAATCTTTTTCCTTTAGCTATCTATGATGCTGCTGTAGTAGGTTATGAGCAGGCTCAATTACCGATGATTGGCTTCACAATGTACGAAATAGTAGCAGGTGTTGGATTCATTCTTCGCCTAATGATCGACCGCAAGTATCAGCGAAAGGGTTACGGACAAGCAACAATACTAGAGGTGATCAGGCGTCTCAAACTGTACCCAGAAGTTGAGTTAATCGCAACCAGCTATCAGCGAGGTAATGAAACAGCATCAAAACTTTACCGCAGCCTTGGATTTATAGATTGGGATATTAAATGGGCTTTGGATCACGAGTCTGATATTTTCCTCAAGTTGGACTTTTGAAGAAAATATTATTCATGCACCCGTTTTATTTTTAATAGAGTGCACAAAAAGTACCAGTAATTTTTGCTCAAAAAAGGTAGGGTGGGCATTGCCCACCCTACATCAGTAATGATTATGCAGCGTGTTGACGATACCATTCAATGGTATTCTTTAGCCCTTCTTCAAAGCCTACCTGAGCCGTGAAATTAAAGGCTTGCTTGGCCCGTTCAGTATCTAAACAACGGCGGGGTTGACCATTAGGCTTGTCAGTTTGCCAAACAATTTCACCCTTAAACTCCATCAATTTGCAGATTAGAGTTACTAAATCGAGGATAGAGATTTCATAACCTGTTCCCAAGTTAACTGGTTCTGATTCATTATAGAATTGAGTTCCCATAACAATCCCCCGCGCTGCATCTTCTGAATACAGAAACTCACGGGTGGGACTGCCATCACCCCAAACTAACAGTTGCTTTTGTGCATTAATTTGGGCTTCGTGAACTTTGCGAACTAATGCTGGAATAACGTGAGAACTTCCAGGGTCAAAGTTATCTTCTGGGCCATATAAATTTACTGGCAGTAGATAAATCCCATTAAAACCGTACTGCTGGCGGTAAGATTGTAATTGGACTAAAAGGGCTTTTTTAGCAATTCCATAGGGGGCGTTGGTTTCCTCTGGGTAGCCATTCCAAAGATCATCTTCTTTAAATGGCACCGGGGTAAATTTAGGATAGGCGCAGATTGTGCCAACACAAACAAATTTTTCTACTCCAGCTTGATAGGCAGCATGAATTAGCTGCGTTCCCATGATCAAATTATCGTAGAACAACTCTGCGGGTTTTTCGCGGTTCAGACCGATACCCCCAACATGAGCTGCTAAGTGGATAATTATGTCTTGCTGGTCAACTGCGCGTTGGCTATTTTCCCAAACACGCAAATCACAATCGCGCGATCGCGTTACTGTAATCTTCTCACGATCAGCCCCTGCTTTACACAGTTGATCTATCACCTGACGACCTAGAAACCCCGACCCACCAGTGACGAGAATGCGTTTATTATTTAGTTTTAAGGCGGTCATATTTTTATCCTCAGTGGTGCGAATCAGAAGTGCAAAGCGCCCAGTTGTTGACGAATAGTTGCAATATCTAATGGAAATTGCGAACCATTTCCATTGGGTGAAGTGTAACCTAATGCATGTAAATCTGCTTCTACCATTAAGGAAACTAGTTCTTCAAAGGTTACTGATGGTGTCCAGCCCAGCTTTTGGCGTGCTTTGGAAGAATCACCAATCAACAACTCTACCTCAGATGGACGAAGGTAACGCTCATCAAACTCTACATAATCTTCCCAATTAAGATTTACGTAACTAAATGCTAGTTCCAAAAACTCGCGCACCGAGTGGGTTTCACCAGTAGAAATTACGTAATCGTCTGGCTGGTCTTTCTGCAACATCAACCACATTGCTTTGACGTAATCCTTCGCATAGCCCCAATCTCGCTTGGCATCTAGATTACCCATGTAAATTTTTTTTTGCTTGCCAGCAACGATACCAGCCACTGCCCTAGTAATTTTGCGGGTTACAAAGGTTTCACCCCGTCGTGGTGACTCGTGGTTAAAAAGTATGCCATTACAAGCAAACAAATTATAAGACTCACGATAATTTACAGTTTGCCAGTGGGCGTAAACTTTCGCACAGGCATAGGGACTCCGGGGATAAAAGGGCGTTGTCTCAGTTTGAGGTATTGCTTGTACTAAACCGTACATTTCTGAAGAACCTGCTTGGTAAAATCGCACCTGAATTCCGGTACGGTGTTGATAGTCCCGAATTGCTTCCAACAGACGCAACGTTCCCATTCCGACAGCATCCACCGTGTATTCTGGTGAATCAAAGCTGACTCTGACATGGGATTGAGCGCCCAGGTTGTAAATCTCTACTGGCTGGACTTCTTCTATAATGCGTCGCAGCGTCGTACCATCTGTCAAGTCACCATAGTGAAGAAACAACCGCACTCCCTCTTTGTGGGGGTCTTCGTAAACGTGATCGATACGGTCTGTGTTAAAGGTGGAAGTCCGGCGAATAATGCCATGAACCTCATAACCTTGTTCCAACAAAAATTCACTTAGATATGAACCATCTTGACCAGTAATACCAGTAATCAACGCCCGTTTCTGTTGCATCATGCTTAATTATCCCTTATTGTCTTTGATTAAAAAGTTACAGCCAATCTGATACAACCTAGCAACTAATTGCTCAATTGCCTAATAGTAAACCTACGAGTCTTGTTGTTAAGATACTTTTTTTATAAGTAGATATACTTGATAAAAATTAATTTAATACGGAAGTTAAATTTAGGTATATCAAGATTGTTTAATAATGTATCTTTATTTTTATAGATTGAGCAAGATTCTTTTTGTATACATTCTTTTTTGTCAAAACTTTATATATTTCTGGTTTTGTGAAGACTCATTGAAGAAGAATTGAGCAGTCAAAATTAATCAATGGGGGTCTTAAATCCACTTATTCATTCACTTTTTCAATTATAATTCATTTGAAATTATGACCGAAAAAGACTCATGATACAGAGCAACTAAATTTATTTATGGTGATTAAAAATTATTAAATGACTGAATGCGTGACTTCTCCAAACGCGAATTTATATTGAGCAAAGTGGAAACACAGCGTCTCCAAGAGTTAGGGCTGACTCCTGACTCCTGAATTCTGTTTCGATAAAATAAATATTTGAAATTAGACTTATGCCAAAAATCAGAATAAGAGCAAAGCAAACCACAGATAGCCACTCAAAGAAGTCTAAATTAAGTAGAAACGCATAAATTATAGATAACTATATAAATCAAGAAAAAAATCGTTTAGTCTTAGGGAAAGAATTGGTATTTAGGGGCATTAAATGCCCCACAGAATCGACGCTCAGTAGTTACTCAGTATGCCCCGTTATTTTTGGGCAGAATGACCACATCAACAGTTTTCAAAATGATCCATAAATCAAGCCAGAAATTCCTAAACCTAGCATAATGCAGGTCTATTTGGACTCGCCGAGGGTAGGGAATATCATTACGCCCAGACACCTGCCACAAACCAGTAATTCCTGGGCGGATTGTTAGAATCTCATCAATGTGACAACCGTATTTTGGCAGTTCTTCTGCTACCAAAGGTCGAGGGCCGACTACACTCATGTCCCCTTTTAAAACGTTCCAGAACTGGGGAAATTCATCTAAGCTAGTAATTCGCAAAAATCGACCAATTTTGGTAATCCGGGGGTCTTGTTTCAGCTTAAAACTGCTTTCAAATTCTTGTCGCAACTCGGGCGAAGTTTCCATCATTTGCATGAGGATTTCGTCTGCATTGCTTACCATTGTTCGGAATTTAATACAATTAAACGTTTTGTAATTTCTCCCTACCCGTTCCTGGACATAAAAAATTGGACCTTCTGAGCTCAAAGCAATCAGCAAGGCCAAAATTAAGTAGACGGGTAAGAACAAAATTAACACCGACAGCGAAAACACTATATCAAACAATCGTTTGGCAAACTCTCCGTTTAAACCCTGAAAAGATAAACCTTTGGGTTTAACTTTTGGTGTTTTCGTTTTTTGACCGCGTTTTAAGAAACGCGTAGACGTTCTGGTGTCTTGCCTTACGCCTCGCTTGCCGGAGAGGAGTGAACTCTGGGCAGTCATCATACTCCTTAATAATCCACACCACACATAGTCCCAATATTAAAGCCAAAATGAGGTGCTTCTGGGGAAAATTGCCAAAAGCCTAAAAAAATAAGACGTTATTCAAGACCATCATTGCAAAAATGGTCTTTTTTTGTTGCATTTGTTTACAAAATCTAAATAACGATCTGCAAAAATTTGCGGTGAGAACTGCGCGGCGTGCGATCGCATATACTCGGAACTGAACGAACCCTCATCCACTTCAAACTTTTCTACTGCCTCCACCAAAGCCGCCTCTGTTTGTGTCTTGAAAAATATACCTGTCGCTGTATCCGCACTAAAGTGAATATCTCGCACTGTTTCTAAAGCACCCCCTGCACCGTAGGCAATGACTGGCGTGCCACAGGCTTGTGATTCCACTAAGGCGATACCAAAATCTTCACAAGCTGCATATACAAACGCCTTAGCCCTAGACATATATTTTTTTACCACATTATCGGGTTGCCATCCCAATATTTGGATATTAGAGTTTGCCATTTCGCGAATCTTGTTCATCTCATCTCCTGTACCAATGACTACTAATGGTCGTTTTAGTTGATTAAAAGCCTTGACAATCAACGATATTTGCTTGTAACTCACTAAGCGGGAAACAGTCAGGTAAAAGTCGTCTTTTTCAGACAGAAATGGAAATTCCGCAATATTCACTGGTGGGTAAATGACTGTTGCTTCTCGTCGATAGCAACGCCAAATCCGCCGAGCTGTGTGCTGCGAGTTGGCAAGGAAGTAATCAACTCGATTGGCACTTAAGACATCCCACTGACGCAAACGATGTAATAAATATCGCGTCACCCATCCAGCGAAACCACTGCCTAGTTTGCTATAGCTCAGATAATCAAAAGTTAAGTCCCAGGCATAGCGCATAGGGCTATGACAGTAGCAAATATGCATTTGTTCAGAACTAGTAAGGATTCCCTTGGCAACGGCATGGGATGAAGACAGAATTACATCATAATGCCGTAAATCAAGTTGTTCAATTGCCAAAGGCCACAAAGGCAAGTATTTTTGTATACCGTTGCGAGCATAGGGAAAGTTCTGAAGAAACGTCTTGCCAATTTGACGCTTATATAAATAACTTTCAGGATTACTGGATTCAAAATCTATCAGAGCATACAAATCAGCATCAATATGATTCAAAATTTCTCGTACAACGAGTTCTGAACCACCGGTGGCTTTGGGTGTCAGCCACTCATGAACTAGAGCATATTTCAAGGGCACAGCTAAACAATTCAAAATTCAAAATTCAAAATTCAAAATTGAAGATAGTTTTCTTAGACTCCGACTAAAAAGTTTCCCTTTGTGATTAATTAACGGGAAGCGCCCCAGATTAGCAAATGGGACGGAATCTTTTCCTTAGAGGTTCCAGATGGATACTGCAACCTGATAATCTCAGAGTGGGAAGTGGGGAATGGAGAATGGGGAATACCAATAGTTATTCTTCCCCTGCAACGTCAGCCTCCCCTGCTTTTCCCCTACTCCCTACTCCCTTGACGACAACTGATATAGAAATGGTGAATTTATGCGAATTCTAATTATGGGTGGTACTCGGTTCATTGGTGTCTATTTGACTCAACTATTAGTGGAACAAGGACATGAGGTAGTGCTGTTCAATCGGGGAAATCGGCCAGCACCTTCTTTAGAGGGAGTAGGACAAATTATAGGCGATCGCACAGATGCTACTCAATTAAAGGCAAAGTTATCACAAGAAAACTTTGATGTCATTTTTGACAATAACGGACGGGAACTTACTGATACTCAACCACTGGCAGAGATTTTTCAAGGCCGAGTCCAACATTTTGTCTATATGAGTTCTGCGGGGGTGTATCTCAAATCTGACCAATTGCCCCACGTAGAAGGCGATCCAGTAGATCCTAAAAGTCGCCATAAGGGTAAACATGAAACAGAAGCTTATCTGACTCAATTGGGATTACCTATTACTTCCATTCGTCCTACTTATATTTACGGGCCTCGTAATTATAATGAGTTGGAAGGCTGGTTTTTTGACAGAATTGTGCGCGATCGCCCCATTCCTATCCCCGGAAATGGCTTGCATATCACCCAGTTTGGTCATGTAAAAGACTTGGCACTAGCAATGACTAAGGTTTTGAGTAATAAACAAGCCATAGGACAGATTTATAATATCTCTGGCGATCGCTTTGTCACTTTTGATGGTTTAGCCCGTGCTAGTGCTATAGCGGCTGGTAAATCACCTGATGCTATAAAAATCGTCCATTATGACCCGAAAAAGTTTGATTTCGGCAAACGCAAAGCTTTTCCGATGCGAGTCCAGCATTTTTTTGCTTCGGTGAACAAAGCCCAAACAGAATTAAATTGGCATCCTGAATATAATTTAATTTCTGGGTTACAAGATTCTCTAGAAAATGATTATTTAGCTAATGCAAAAGATAAAGCTGATGTTGATTTCTCTGTAGATGAGGAGATTTTACAAGCGTTGTGAGTAAAGATGTTTAGGGGCACATCGCTGTGCATTGGTGTCAACTTAAGAAAAAATCTGCTTTGAGAGGACGTTTTGCCCTCATCCCCTAACCCTTTCTTCCAACTTGGGATTCGGGGAACTAGAGAATTTGCTCCCCTTTGGCAAAATTGGCCTATCCATTAGTCACATCTTTTTTTACAATCTTGAAACGCTCGTTTTGTAGGCATCTTAAACACGCTCGGTGTGAGCCATATTTGACAAGTTACCTCTTAATCTTCTCGTTAAAAGTAGGTTTTTATTGAGAATTAATCACGAACGAATCAGGGTTATAAAAAACGTGAGTCAATACTCTGGCAAATGTTGAGAAAGATCCGGGTAATCGATAGCAATTTTGCCTTCAGGGTTGCGGGTAAGGGTCAAACCTGGAAAGTTAGCCAAATCTACCTTATACGTTAAGTTGACACCAATGATTGCTGTGTGCCCCTACTGATGCTTTTCGCACCTTCATAACTCATCAGGGTTAATACCTAACTCTCGCAGTTGTGCTGCTAATCTATTAGCTACGTTGACTTTCTCGTTCTAGCGGCGTGGGAAGCCAATTCCCAGATGCATCATACCAACGTAGCCACAATCGCTCAATTCCTTGGTAAGAACCTTGCCAAAGTCCTAAGCCGAGTTCCAAACCCGGCATCCACACCCGTGGGGTACTCAAGTCCAATTCGCTGTAACTATCTGCAACTAATTGGAATGCTTGAAGTTTGTCAGTGTAGCGGTCAAAGACAATGTAGTAAGGAACTCGCAAAATCCGCTCATAAACTTCCCATTTAGTCGGCAGTTGGTTAATCTCCTGCAGAGTTTGTCCTAAATCTTCTTTTTCAGTGCCAGGAGAAAGCAATTCTACCACTATAAAAGGAGGAACCCCTTCTTGCCAGATGACATAACTCAGACGTAAGTTTTGCTGTTCGTAGAGACGCGAAACTCCCACAGCAGCAAACCAGTCTGGGCGTTTGCACCACAGTGTATGTCGGAGGTCATAGTAAAGGTTTAAGTCAGTGGCAACAAATACCTCCTCTGCTGGATAGTTAGGTGGACAGAAGGTTTCGTGCAGAAGTTGGGGTTGAAAAAGGTGAAATTCGTCAGGCAAACCAGAGTCCTCCGGGTATTCACTGGGAAGATCGTACATGGTGGGTAGGGTTTCTTTTGGAGGGCGCGGCGGGTCTGTTTGGTACATAAGGGGAATCCTGACCGACTAATTTTAAGTTAACGGATCGCGATAAAGATTTGACCAAAGTCAAAACAAAATATTTTTTCTTCTACCTGGGAAAGATGCAATTTATCACGTCTTTAATGTTTACTGGAACAGGAGTTCGGAAATGGTATACAAACCCTGAACTGAAATAAAAAGGAAGAAGTGGTGTAAATGTGTGGCAAATGTTTTACTTAATCAAAGCCACCATTTAGGTATATACTTTTGAAAATTTAATATTTAAATTAACTGCTTATGGAACAATATCCACTCCACAATGTTCTAGGGGCTAGGGCCCGCTTAGGTGAAAGCCCTATCTGGGACTCTACCAAAAGACTACTGTACTGGGTTGATATTTATAACCATCGGGTGCATCAGTTCAATCCTGCTACGGGGGAAAACTGCTTTTTTGATGTGGGAGATGTCGTTGGTGCGATCGCAACAGCAGGTGCAGATAGATTAATTATGGCACTGTGTCATCACCTGGCATTCCTCAACACCCAGACAGGTGCAGTTACCCCCATTTTAGAAATTGAAGGAAATCTAACAGATAACCGTCTCAATGATGGTAAATGTGACCCTCAAGGACGTTTTTGGTTTGGCTCAATGTGTTCTTCAGAAAAACCCCATGCTAGCCTCTATCGTTACGATCAAGACGGTTCATTGCATGTAATGGAAACAGGATTGACTATTTCTAATGGTCTGGGCTGGAGTCCCAATCAAAAGACATTTTACCTAGCGGATTCTCCGCAGCAAAAGATATATTCTTATGACTTTAACTCAGTAACAGGAAATATTAGTAATCGCTGTGTTTTTGTTGATTTAACTCATGAATCCTTCCACCCAGATGGGTTGACAATAGACAGTGAAGGATATGTATGGTCAGTTATGTGGGATGGATGGTGTGTAATTCGCTTCAACCCCAAGGGTGAAGAGATATTGCGGATAAAGCTACCTGTGCAATTGCCAACTAGCTGTACTTTTGGAGGCGAAGATTTGCAAACACTTTATATTACCACTGCTTCAGTTGGACTCAGCCAAGCGGAGATTGAAAAGAGTTTCTACTCTGGTGATTTGTTTGCTCTCCAAACTGATGTTACTGGATTACCTAATTATGATTTTTTGAAATTATAGAACTTTTCAGTTAATTAAATTATTATACTATGTTTGATTCTCTCCAAAGTGCCACTTGCTGTTTGAGTTCTCTCATATCTAAAGAATCGCTAGCAAAAGCTTTTCGCAAAAGTGAATGAGGAACAAATTGATCATACTTTTGAATTTCCGGTGCTTCTGAAGTAGTGAGTAAATCTTGTGAGGTAATTCTTTGCTCACACGATGAAACAATTTCATGATAAAGATATTTAAATTTATCCTTACCTAATTTAAGTGTTAAATAATAAGGATTTACTCCACTAATACTTGTAATTTCCAATGATTCTCGACAGTAGGAGTTAAGTAATCTTTCTAAGGTACGATAAGCAACCGTACCCATCCAGGGAAAAATGCAGCATTTACCTTTTTCTAATTGCAAGATATTTTGTTTATCTAATCCAACTTGCTGCACCAATTGGCGAACTTCACTTAAACGTTGCAAAGCATTTTTTTGCAAGTAGCTATACTCGAAATTTTCAAATAGAACCTGTTGCATTCGTTGTAAAACTTTGGTATGAATATTGCCACTACTACCACGCCAATAAATACTAGCTTTACCCTCGGCTTGTTTAACAAAAATAGCTTTCTTTTTAAAGTCAACTTCTACGACTTCCCAAGTTCTCCCAGCTAAAGCAAATTGATTTCCAACAGCAGGCGGTGTGAGGATACTACCAATTTGTGTTGCACCTTGCTTAACAATATATTCTTGCTGTTCAGCAAAAACTGCGTAGAACTGGAATTTTCTCACAATCTTTTCTCCAGCCAAACCCAAGATTAATTTACCTTGCTCAGTATGCTGAATATGACCAATATCAATTAAATAGCGCAGCAATAGTTGAAAATCTTCTTTTAAAATAGCAGCAAAGGGCGGCAAACTAAAAATTTGTTTAACTAAGGCATTAGGTGAAATTTCTCCTACTGCTGTTAAAATACTCATGGTTTGGTGATAAAGCAAACTCAAAGGATATTTAATCGGTCTAATTGGTTCAATCCATTGTTCCTCTAAATAAAGTTGAATGATAGCAATAGACTGCAAAAGTTGCCAGGGTATTTGCTCTGGTAGAGAAGCTTCTAGTAATGGTTTCTCTTCAGCGCAGATAAAGCGCATATCGGCAGCTTCACCTCTTCTGCCACTACGTCCTAAGCGCTGTAAAAAGCTAGATACAGACAAGGGCGATTCTAACTGAATAACTCGCTCTAAATGACCGATATCTATGCCTAATTCTAAAGTCAAAGTGGCGGCGATAACTGCTGGATTGTTAGGTTCACGCATCGCATTTTCAGCTGCTTGCCGCAAGGTAGCAGATATACTCCCATGATGCACATGATATATATCTGGTAACCTTTGTTTTGTGGCAATTTGTCGCAAAGATGCTATTACAGATTCAGTTTGCGTGCGATTATTAGCAAATATTAGACATTTGCGAGATTTGCTGAGGTTGAAAATATATTGTTCATAAGCTGTCGTCTCTGATTCATCTACTTCATCAGTAATATAAAAATGTTCTACAGCCAGTTTAATTTGGCGTTTTATGCCGTCAGTTTGCGGTGTAATCACTGGTTTATCTGTTCCTGAACGCAACCACTCTTCAGCTATTGAGTAATCACCAAGAGTTGCCGATAAACCAATACGGCGCGGTTGCTTTTGTGTTAACTTTGCTAAACGTTGTAATTGGCAAATAATTTGACAACCGCGTTCGGAACCCATAAAGGCGTGAATCTCATCGATAATGACAAATCTTAAATCACCAAATAAGCTAAGGAGGTCGTTATTTTTGTTGATTAACAAACTTTCTAGAGATTCTGGTGTAATTTGGAGAATGCCTTGAGGGTTTTTTAAAAGTTTGTTTTTTCGACTTTGAGAAACATCACCGTGCCAGTGCCAAACTGGAATATCTGCTTCTTTGAGTAAGTCGTTGAGACGCTCAAATTGATCGTTAATTAAAGCTTTGATTGGACTAATATATAATACCCCTATAGTTGCAGCAGGGTTAGTATTTAATAGAGTCAAAACTGGTAGAAAGGCTGCTTCTGTTTTACCCGCAGCAGTTGCAGCAGTAACTAGCAAGTGAGCAGCAGTGTCAAATATAACTTGACAAGCGGCAATTTGAACTGGTCGTAATTCAGTCCACTGGTGATGATAAATATATTCTTGAATGAAGGGTGCAAGTCGGTTAAAGGCATCGCTCATATTTTTTATGAATAATTGAATTAAAGAATCGGTAACATACCCGTAAGATGTAATCGGCAATTAGATAAATCTCTTAATTAAATGGTATTTTGAAAAATTTTGCCGATTTTCCTCCTGTTGACTCAAGACAGATTAACATTCATAAATCAAACTGAAGTAATAGGGACAAGTATATAATCAGGCAAAAACTATGAATAAGTATAAGGAAATATTACGTGTCATCCTTGCTATATCTATCATTGTGGTTGGAGTGACACACTTTGTTGTTCCAAAAGAATATGTCAAAATTGTGCCGCCGCAACTGCCCTATCCTTTAGGATTAGTTTATCTCAGTGGCTTTTATGAAATTTTAGGTGGTATCGGCTTATTAGTCCCGCCTGTAAGTCAAGCTGCTGCTTGGGGACTTCTTGCTCTTTTTATTGCTGTTTACCCTGCCAATATTAATATGGCGGTTAATCTCATTAAGATTGAACATATACCCAATTCACCTTGGGTACACGTAGTCAGGCTTCCGCTTCAAGCAGTTTTAATTGCTTGGGCTTGGTGGTATACGAAATCTTCTGATTGGGAAAAACAAGCTTCTATTATCCCCAAATCACTCATTCCCAAAGAATTAGAATTGAAATGAATGCGTTTTTTATATCTGAATTATTATGCGTGTTGCAACTTTGTTTGGCATAACACTCTCGTTAGCAATAAGCATGGGAGGAGTTGCAGTTCCGGTGACTCAAGCAGTGCAGCTTGGAGATGGCACTGTCTATTTTGTCGAACCGCCGAAACTTGTTAAAGCGACAACTATTTACAAAGAAGTGAATGTTTGGGGTGGGACTTATTATTTTACTATTAACGTGCCGGAAAATGCTGGAGAATCCCTCCAGAAAGTAACGATCGCACAGAAGGAGGGAGCAGAAAACATCGACTACAATCTTAATCATACCCGTGCATTTGTCGGGACTCGCGATCGCAAAGAATCTCGGCTAACACTAGGCCCAGTCACAGCAGAACGTGGGACACGAACAGTTACTGTGAATTTCGAGCCACCTGTCACTCCGGGACAGACAGTTACAATCGCCCTCCGTCCTGTAAAGAATCCTAGCTTTTCTGGTGTCTACTTACTTGGTGTGACAGCATTTCCGGTAGGGGAAAAATCCCACGGACAATTTCTTGGCTTTGGACGGTTTCAGTTTTACAGCAATAGAAATAGCTGGTGGTTTCCATAAACCTAAAAAATACAAAAAATTAAGCCCTTAAATCAGTGAACAGTCAACAGTTATCAGTTATCACGGTAACTCTCTTGGGGATTTAAATCAGTGAACAGTTAACAGTTATCAGTTCTCAAGCTCCCAGTTGAGTTGGATTTTTTAACTGATAACTGATAACTAATAACTGATAACTCCTAACTTTTAAATTTCCAAATGATTAGTATTTATACGCAAAAAGAACAGGGTGAAAAATGGCTGCTACGGTATTGTGGCTGTCTACCTGTATTTGCCTGTGTTTTAGGATTTACTGAAACTGGTTTAATTTCAGGGATTTCAGCAGCCGGTCGCACTCCAGAGGATCGGAAATATACTGCTTGTGCCGATGCTGAGTTTTTATATTACGGGCCAGAACATAAAGCCCAATATCCCTTACCACCATTAGCGGCTGGGGCTTCACCTGTACTAATTTCTCGCGCTGTATTTGAGTCACTAAAAATACCAGTTCATTTGTTTAATGCAGGTCTACCCCAGCCTCCTGCTGTGCCAGTAATTGATTTAGACGGCTCTCCCGCTCAGTGTTTAAGTAGTGGTGCTGCTATGGAAATTACAACGGTACACCACTTGTTTAAACAAGGGCTACTTTGGGGAGAACGCCTTGCTGCCAATAACCAATACAAGTATGTGATTCTCGGTGAGTGCGTTGTTGGAGGCACTACAACTGCCCTGGCGATCTTAACTGGTTTGGGTATAGATGCTGCCGGAAAAGTTAACAGTAGCCATCCTATTTGTAACCACGCGCAAAAGTGGGCACTAGTACAAGCTGGGCTGGAGAAGATGAGGGGGAAGGGGAGGCAGGGAGCATACTTCGACTGCGCTCAGTACAAGGGGGGCAGGGAGCAGGGGGAGATAAACTTCCAATCTCAAATCCAAAATCGTTCGATGGCTCCTGAGCGAAGTCGTTCGCGTAGCGTCCCGCAGGGAAGGACTGAGCGTAGCCGAAGTCCAAAATCTAAAATCCAAAATTCTGTCGATCCTCTGCAACTCGTCGCCGCCGTGGGCGATCCGATGCAAGTAGTGGTAGCTGGAATGGCGATCGCTGCTAGTCGTAGTTGTGGTGTAATGCTTGCTGGTGGGACGCAAATGCTGGCAGTTTATGCGCTGATTGGTGCGATCGCTCAAACTTACGCCTTATCATGGCAACCAGAAGAAATAGTTGTAGGCACAACTCGCTGGGTAGCAGAAGATCCTACTGGCGCTACAGTTGACTTAGCTCTCAGCTTAGAAAAAGCCAGCTTAACTCAGAGTGGAGAAACCCCTCCCCTATTAGCAACTCATCTAAGCTTTGCTGATTCTCGTTATCCCCAACTTAGAGCTTATGAGCAGGGGTTTGTGAAAGAAGGTATGGGTGCTGGAGCAGCTTGCATAGCCGCCCATCTTAATCAAAATTGGCAGCAACACCAGCTTTTGGCAGCCATTGAAGTTCAACTTGAACGGCTTGGTACAGCATTTCATTAATTCGTAGCGAATTAAATTCGGCAATACCCTACAATGCCAATGCGTTGACTTACAATGGCAACACATCAGCTTACAATGGCAACACATCAGCTTACAATGGCAATGCATCTGCTTACAATGCTAATGCATCAGCTTACAATGCCAATGCATCAGCTTACAATGCTAATGCCTTCTCCTGCATAAAAGCGTAGCGAATTAAATTCAGCAAGACTCTGCGCCCCACCAAAGTTATAGGCGGAGGTTTCCTTTGCTCATACTTTTCTCTCTACGTCTAAACAACGTTACAATTTTACGCAAAGCTTTACTTAGCCAAATCAACAGTTAATAATCTAATCGTCATTCAAATTGCATCTGCGTGTTTCCCGAACTTTTGATCTCAGGAAGCCAGAACCTCCTGACAACTCTTGTGTCTCTGTACGTAAGAGTGTCTTACTAGCAATTTGAACTATGCAACGCCTGTTTACCTTCTTATTTTTCAGGAGAATTATCTGATGAAATTAGTAAAAAAGCTTGGTATTGTTACTGCTAGTGCTGTTATCGGTATTACTGGTGTCGGTGCATCTTCTGCGGCACAAGCTGTACAGCTATTTGATTTTCAATACTCTTTTCCCAGTTATGAAGCAAATGGTACAGGGATTTCCGCTAGTGGCACTCTTACCACTACTGATTTAGATCCTATAAAAAACAATTACACAATCACAGGAATCAGTGGCACAAGGAAAGCCCAAGGAATTACTGAGACAATTGTCGGTTTGCTCTCACCAGCTACATACGGAATCAATGATAATCTCTTAAATGCGAGTACGCCCCTGTTGACCCAGAACGGTTTTTCTTACCTAGTTTCTGGAAGCGGAGAAGACGGGAATGGGAACGTTAACGTATTCTATAGTAGTTTCAATGAAGGTTATTCAGAGCTTTCAAGCAATGTAGATTATGGTAGCTTTAGTGTCATACCACGTCCTGTTCCCGAACCCTATACATTAGGTGGTTCATTGGTTGCCCTTGGTTTTGGCTGGTGGATGAAGCGAAAGCAAGCAGTAGCTTATCAGAAGAAGCCCTATAAAAATATCTATCTGTAAAGTTCATAGTGCATCTGCGATCTAGATTGCATTAAAATGTGCTTGCTATCCTACTTTTACAGTAATACCAAGTCGTGTTCATGATATATCACTAGACGACTTGGTATTAACACAGAATATCAGCTGTAACTAAAATTAAAAGCTTCCAGGATTGTCATCAAGTGCAAGCAAGAAATTAATCAGGTCTGTTTGTTGGTTGGAATTAAACCCAGCCTGTCTATCTACGTAGAAGTCATGACCTGTGCCATCAAGGTTACTACGCACTAAACTAGGGTTAGCTTTGTTAGCTTTCACAACTAAAGCACGAAGATCGCGATCAACCAAGGCACGCAAGCTGCTAGCTGGATCGGCAGGTATACCTTGGCTTAAAGTGCCAGAAAGCCCTAAGCCAGTCTTGTCAACAACCGCGATCGCATTTGAGTCAACTTTCAGGCTTCCTGTTCGTACTGCTGCACCACCATCATGTAAATACGGTGCGCTTAAATAAAGACCACGCAAGCCAGTAGTTTTATAACCACCTTTTGGCAATATACCTTTGGGTAGAGTTGTGGGAGTATCAGAGATACCTTGTGTTGGTACATCCAGCACTTCAGCTTTAGCAGGTATGGGAACAGGAGTGTTAAAAGTGTATAGCTTGGGTGGTACTAACAATTTATTCAGCCCCAAGCGAGATTGGGCACGAGCGGGGTTAGTACGAATTTCATCAAGTGGATGAATTTTGTTGTCGGTGAAGAAAGGTGGAATATGGCAAGTTGCACAATTAGCTTTCTCAAATATTTTTGCCCCACGCTTAACAGAATTGCTATTCAAGGCTTGCCAATTTTCCGAAGTCTGGTTGGCAGGTGGTACTAAACTATTTTGAAAAGCAGACATAGCGTTTTCAGCAAATAAGAAAGTGCCGCTAGCAATATCATCAGACTTTCCAGTATTTGGGTTAAAAACCAAACCGTTTAAAGTAAACAAACTGGGACGTAGGTTTGGGTAAGTTCCTGTGCCAGGGGCAGGAATTTGGTCTTCTAATTGGGCTTGTGTAGGATTTGGTACGATTTTCCGCAGCCATTCTGAGGGTTTTACTATCACTCCTTCCGGTAAACGTAGGCTGGGAGTGGCAGCGTTTTGCAGTAATGTACCAATATAAACTTCTGGATCAATACCAAGAGTTTCTGCACTGATTTGAGCAGCTGCCAACAGATTGATTTCCGAAGAGTGAACACCATTATTAACAGCGCTCAGTCCAGCAAATGGACCAGCGGCTCCTTCTCCTGATGCTGTATAAGGATGATTTTTAAAGGTGAAAAGACTGGGGATTTGAGTAGTGTCTCTAATACCATCCGGTGAACTCTCGAAATGACTGAAAGGTACATCTAGCACAGCATCATCGAAAGCTTTTTCAAACTTTTCAGGATCAGGTAGTTCTACCTTATTACCTTTACTATCAATAATCGTCTTGCCATTGCCTTTGTATTGTGGGTCTAGAGGGTTAAAGTTTAACCGTGCAAACCCTGCGGCTGTATTTGGTGATAAAGCAATCAGCAGTGGTGTGGCAATTTCACCATTAGGTACTCCTAAAAGACGTTCACCCTTATTTGAAAGAGATACATGGCACAGAGCACAGCTAATATCAATGTTGGATGTGATTCCTAGTCCAATAGGAAAAATCGCTCCCTTTTCTATTTTTAAGCCTGTATTGACAACAGTTCCTTTGGGAAAAGTTCGACTACCTAATGTTATATCCTTCTGAAGAGTAATTTGTAAGTTTGTTGTAGACCTACCTTGCAATTTAACTAATGCTGTCTGGAATTCTGGCAAAAGTGTAGCAATGCCAAGTCCAAAACCAAATACCCCTTGCAGACCAAATGTGTCGCCAATTTTACGATTGAAGAATATATCTTCACCTTGGGCGATTAATTCTTTAGTAATTTTAACTGCCCCCACCCGTTGATAAGAAATGGGGTTATTAGGATTGAGTCCTTTATTTGCAACTAGTTGTGATGCTTCTTGAGGACTCAGCAGTTTGCCGAAATAGTCGTAATAGCCTAACGGTTGAGTAGGAGCAGGTTGTAAAAGGTCAATTTTCGCGAAGGCTGTCTGGCTTGTCATCAACCAATTTGATAACAAAATGCCAAAAACACTAATGATAAAAACGCAGATGAGTAAGAAAATTTTGGTTTTTGAACCATACAACACCCTAACTACACCAGTCTTAGGGTTATTTTTTTTTGGTTTCATAGTGAGGTACTCACTAAAATAGTATAGGTAGATATATCACACTATTACGCATATATATGCAAGAGTGTGTTTAAGTTTTTTATCAATTTAATTGCTGGATTAGTTTCTGATACTTAATATATACTTACAAAGCCATCGCTCAACATTAAAATAATTCGCAATTCGTAATGGGCTACGCCCCGCAATGCTAACGTAATTTGTAATTCTTAATTAAGTTTTGTAAGAGGATTTGGCGTAAGGTTTAAAGCGCTATAAAATAGCGCTTTGCTAGGGCAGCTTTAACGATGCTCAAACTGACCCTGAAACCTTTCTAGAATGGTAGCTTTATTTTTTAGATTTTACCGATAATCTCTAATGTGGAAAAGTATTTGCCAAAAAACCAGGGTTTTTGCTGGATAAAGAAAACCGAGTTTTTAATTTTAGATAAAGTCGAGCTAAGAGAGAAAGAGCCACAAACCTTTTTGCTTGTTAGTTGCATAGCAACTTAAACTCTAGAATTAGTTAAACTTAAAGGCTTTATTTCCTTCTCTCCAGCTATTTTTTAATTCGTTGAAGTCAGATTAAATTTAATGAATTCTCTCTCTAAGTAATTGTTCTTCTAAGGCAGCAATGCGATTGTACGCTGCTGTTAATTGCGCTGTTAGTCGTTGTATTTGAATTTCTGGTGTTATGTTATCTCCGCCTTGACGATGCATGTCTAGATAAATGCCATCTGTCAATACATCCTTGTGTTCCATTTCTGAATTTAAATTGTTACGTCCTTTGAACTGGTAGCCACCAGTTGCGCCATTTTCCTGCTCATTATCCTTTGCCTGTGTATTCGCTAAAGAACACTCTGAGAAAGCTTGAGCTACTTTAACGTCAAGCTCCTCAATCACTTGGTAGAGCGCATCCAGTTTTTCGCTTAAAGTCAGGATTTGCTTCTGTAATGGCTCCATTTAATACCCTCATCCGTACATTTTCTATATGTTATTCAATTTACTCTCAACCTTAACTATACTTATGGATTATTTAAGTATTGATAATTTTTGGTGCAAATGTGACATTTAAATCATTAATTCTAAATATTAAGTAAATTTTTACTATAAGTACTAATGAGGAAATTTTTGGAGAAAAATTAATATTTTGGTGGATATTTGCTTAAAAAATCCTTATTTTGAATCAAATAGTCCAAATTATCGCTATTACCAACAAAAAATACCGGTAATTTTCTAACTACACTTTTTCTGCTAATCAGCCTCTGGTGAATCTCTGCTTAATATTAGGTATAATCAAAAATTTCAAATCCAAAATCAATGGATCGACGGTCGTTTTTGCTAGGTACAAGCACATTGGCACTTTCACAACTGCTTTTTGGCTGTGGTGGAAACAAGCAGACGCAACTAAAAGTACAGTTATTAAAAGGTTCTATACCTGGTCAGGTAGTTAATCAGTTCCACAAAGGTTTGCAACAACAGGTACAGTTAAAGTTTGCTCCAGTCGAGCAGATACAAGGTTTATTTCAGCAATTACAAAATTGGCAGCAGAAACCCAAAGCCACTGATGAGCAGGGATGGAAACGCTTTATACCCTTTATGCAAGGTCAAAAAATAGCTGATGCAGACCTAGTGACGTTAGGAGATTATTGGTTAAAAGCAGCTATTGAGCAAAAACTGATTCAACCACTCCAAGAGGTACAGGGAAACCAATTAAAACAGTGGTCTGCTTTAGATGAAAGGTGGAAACAACTGGTAACGCGCAACGACCAAGGTAATTTGGATACTCAAGGGAAGGTATGGGGTGCGCCTTATCGGTGGGGTAGCACAGTGATTGTTTACAACCGTGACAAGTTGCGAAAATTAGGATGGACGCCCAAAGATTGGAGTGATTTATGGCGAGATGGAGTGCGGCAGCAGATTTCCCTACTTAATCAACCACGAGAAGTTATTGGTTTGGTTTTAAAGAAGCTAGGAAAATCTTATAATATAGAGAATCTTGACCAAGTACCAGACTTGGAAAAGGAATTACAGACATTAAACCAACAGGTAAAGTTCTACAGTTCCAATAACTACTTAGAACCTCTAATTATAGGAGACACTTGGCTAGCGGTTGGTTGGTCAAGCGATGTATTGCCAGTTCTGGGACGTTATCCGCAACTTGGCGCAGTTATCCCCCAGTCAGGAACAGCAATCTGGGCAGACTTGTGGGTACGTCCCGCAGGTATTACTACTAAGAGTACTTTATCAGATCAATGGATTGACTTTTGTTGGCAACCAAGCACAGCTAAACAAATTTCGGTGCTGACCAAAAGTAATTCGCCAATTTCTACAAATATTGCCGCTTCTGATATCCAAGAACCATTATGGAGTTTGTTAGAGAGCGATGTCTACGACGGGCTACGCCTACGCCAAGTTTTTGAGAAAAGCGAATTTTTGCTTCCCTTACCCCCATCAACAATAAAACAATACGAGTCTTTATTCGCCAAAATTAAGGTTTAATTGGGAATTGGGCAATTCAATTTTAGATTTTGGATTCACAATTTTAGATTAAAATTTAATCCAAAATCCAAAATCTAAAATCTAAAATTACTAAAGTGAACGCTCTAACCCTATCTTGTTCTTAATAGTGGTTTGGACACTGCATAAAGCTGGACTTGTACTAAAGTTGCAAGTATAGGTTGCCAAGGGTTCTTTTTGATAATTAAATACCCGGACGTTGTAACCAAAGTTTCGTGCAGCGCTACCTAAGCGATTTACGAAGTCGTAGCGCTGTATATCGTCTAGTAAGCTCCAAATTTGCTGATTCACGATCAAGTCTACTCGTGCAGGTTCTTTGTTAGAAGCTGGATATGCTATCCAATTATCCAATAGCTTTGTCTCAGAGTTTTGTTGTGCCCACCATAAACTGGGAACCGTCAATCGTTCTGGATTTATGGTATTAGCTGTGATTACATAGTTTTTTGGCTTGGTCAATAAGTCTAGTTCCAGAGGCGCATTAGAAGGCGATGGTATTGGGGGAGTTTGCGCTAGCGAGGGCGGGATTAGTAAAGTGGTAAGGCTAATGGTTAATAATAATGAAAGTGATCTCTGGCGATGGCTGCGCCAACGCCTGCCGTAGGATGCCTGTTCGTGTAGCGTCTCCTTTAGGAGAAGGACTGTAGGGCGATCGCACAATTTAGCTATATGCATAACTGATACTAATTCGTAATTCGTAATGAAGGCGCTAGTAAAAAATAGTACATTTTATAGTTTAATGGCAACGATGCGAATTCTTCGATAATCTGCTGTCCAAGTTCCTTGTTGATATAGTGTTGGCTTCAGATATTCTTCGACGACGGGAATTATTTGTATTTGTTGCTCAGATGAAAGTCCGGCTAAGAAAGTGCTGGCGAACATTTTAATCCAGTTTGCCATACCTGCTTCTCCCTCTGCTAGGGGAGTTAGGCGAGGAAACAGGATAGCATAAATGACATCAAAGCCTTGCTGTTCTAATAGGCTGCTGTATTCGCCAATGCTGGGGTAATACCAAGGATTCTCTACTTGTACTTGAGGGATACCAATGGACTCTAAAGCACTGTATAAAGCTGTGGCGATCGCTTGCACATTTCCTTTACCACCAAATTCTGCCACAAAACGGCCTCCGGGTTTTAGGGATTCATGTATGGAGGCGATCGCTCTATCTGCTTCTTTCACCCAATGCAATACAGCGTTGGAAAACACAGCATCTAATGGCTTATCTACTTGAAAGTTCCTAGCATCAGCAATATTAAAGCGGATATGGGGATAGTTTTGTCTGGCCTTTTCGATCATCGCGGGTGCATAATCAACTCCCATGACTTCAGCACCAGTTTGGGCAATTTTTTCTGTAAGTTGTCCTGTACCACAACCTAGATCCAAAATGGATTCTCGCGGTTGAGGGTTGAGTAATTTTAGTAAGTCTTCACCATACTGCCAAACAAAGGCGTGTTTATCTTCGTAAAGGGTAGTATTCCAATTATTAGCTGTCGAAATATTATTCATAAACTGTAAAAGTACAGATTGTTCGCTTGCCAGTTATTAACCAAATGTCTGAGGTTGATGACTGGCTGATCATCACAATAAAAAAGATTTTTAATTATGTCCAATATATATTTTCATCTTAACTAATATTTTAAAGATATGAGTTAGAGGAACAAATGGAATTACGACACTTGCGCTACTTTGTCACCTTGGCAGAGGAACTGCACTTTGGACGGGCGGCGGAACGATTACACATTGCCCAACCTCCCCTCAGTCAACAAATTCGGCAGCTAGAGGGAGAATTAGGTTTTGAACTGTTTTACCGCACGAAACGAAATGTGCAGTTAACAGAAGCGGGGCATGTGTTTCTGGGTGAAGTTCAGCAAATTATGAGGCAATTACAACAGGCAATCCAAGTCGGGCGGCAAACCAGTCGGGGCGAAATTGGACAGTTGGTAGTCGGCTTTGTCAGTTCTGCGGCGTATAATATTTTGCCAACTATTCTACGAACCTTTCGTAGTTGCGTTCCTGGTGTGAGCATCGAGTTGCATGAACTGACTACAGATCAGCAGTTAGAGTGGTTACGAGAAGGTCGAATGGATGTAGGATTATTGCGTCCACCTGTTGAAGAAAATAGATTTAGCTGTGAAACGATTTTTCAAGAGTCGCTGATGGTGGCACTACCTGAAGCACATTTGCTAGCGAGTCAATCTAATATGTGTTTGACATCTCTTGCCAATGAACCGTTTATTTTATTTCCCAGAATATTAGCACCAGGACTTTACGACTTAATCATTAGTCTCTGCCAGCAAGCAGGCTTTAGTCCCAAGGTTGCCCAAGAAGCCATCCAGATGCAAACAATTGTCAGTTTAGTAGCAGCCGAAATGGGTGTGGCGATCGTCCCAGCATCTTTGCAAAATTTGCAACGGATTGGAGTAGTTTATAAAACTGTACAACAATCTACCCCAAAAGTAGCCATTGCAATGATTTGGCGGAAAAACGAGACATCCCCAACCGTGCTGAGGCTTGTGGAGATAGTTAAACAAGCTGCCCAGCAGTGGTAAATAGAGCAGCTTGTAATAATTATATTATCGCAGTGCAGACACTGCCATAGGACCACGAGTTACGCCCAATTGATTTTGCAGTTTCAACTCTCCCCATATTTGGGAACCTGTAATCTCGCCTTGCAATAGTTGACGATAGCGATGTATTGTTTTACTCACTTGTTCTGGTGTTTCATTGACAAATTCAATGCGAAACTGACGTAATCCTAATTCTATAAGGCGCTGTACGTACTCCGCTCCAGTTTGAGCAGTGCCGTTAAATACAGTATTTCGGCAACCTACATCTGCTTTGAGGACGTGTTCGCTACCAACGCGATCGCGCAATTTCACTTCCTGCTTTTCACAAGGTCGTCCACAGTTAGTGTAGTCTGTACCCGTTGATAAAAAGGCACAAAATACACAATGCTCCATGTGAAACATCGGTATATGCTGATGGATTGTCACCTCAAACCACTGGGGTGGGCAACTGGTGAGCAGGTCTTGTAGTTGGGTAATATTCAGGTCATAGGATGCCGTCAGCCTTTCAAAACCAAAGTGTTGCTGAAAGTAGTCTGCTGTTAAGGGATTAGCAACATTGAGCGAAAAATCTCCGATACAACGGTCTGCTGCAAAAAATTGTAATTGGTCATAGTTGCGTATTAGATAGCCATCTGCTTCACAGGCACGTACCTGCTGCAAAATCCAATTTTCCCCCGGTTTGGTAATTCGGGGAGGTGCAACCCAGATGGTAGGGAGTTGGGAGTTAGGAGAGACGCGATTCATCGCGTCTGTACAAAAAGGAGTTAGGAGTGAAGAATTTTCTGCTTTGTTTTTTTGCTGTTGTTGGCGCACCATTTGCACCGCTTCTCGGTAGGCGCGGGGGTCTTCAAATTCACAGTACAGGGTTTCAATACCAGCTTTGAGGGCAGCTTGGAGTTGCTTAAGGTTACGCACCAAGACTATGAGTGAGGGGGGTGAGGGGGATGAGGGGGATGAGGAGGGGAGTAAATCGTGGAAAGAGACATCAGAACGTAATTGCCAGCGTTTGGGTTGACTCCGTAATTCTTCCAACTGCACGACAATTTCCCGCCGCATCCGGTTCAATTCACTGACGGGTAGCATAAAAGTACCACTGAGGTGGTTGGTTAGCGTTCCCAAACAAAAAGGTGTGTTACCCAGACGACCAAATTGTTCTTGTAAACGGTCTGTATTTAGGGGTTTGGTGTGCGCCTCCACCAGGGAAATTGCAGACTCTACTTGGACAATATTACCGAGTTGATCGCGGGCGATCGCAATCAACGCCTGACCAACTTCTCCGTAAATTTCTATATAAATGGGGCGTTGAAATTGGGGATTCTCGCCTGCAAAACTCTGGCGCAGTTGCTTATCTAATTCTGGATCGCTGGTTTTCCAAATGTGATCGCCTATATGCACTCGGCGCAGATTCAAGTCATTTCGCCCAAATGTCAGCAAAGTTTCCTTACCTTTAGACACCACAGCATAAACCCGGCCGCCTTCTTCCTTCGCCTCTGGATGACCGCAGTCAAATACTATTCCATCCCCTGGTTTTACAGGCGCTTCCAGTTTGACTGTTACCTGTTCGTTGTAAATGCGGCTGACTTCACCTAAATAAACCCCACGTTTTTTACCAAAGCGGGCGTGAACTAGTTCCTGATTATTAATCCCGCCAAACCAACCTGTGTAAAGTCCGCGAGAAAATGCCATTTCTAGGTTGTAGTGTTGTTGATCTGATTGACCTCTCCCCCAACCCCTCTTTGAAACAGAAAGGGGAGCTTTTATTTCCCCTTCCCTACTAGGGAAGAGGGTTAGGGGGTTAGGTTTTTCCAATTTTGCCATCACCCCATCCAAAGCTTGCCGATAGACACGGGTGACATTGGCAACATACTCTGGGGCTTTCAAACGACCTTCAATCTTGAGACAAGTTACTCCTGATTTCACCAAATCTGGCAGAACATCTAACCCTGCTAAGTCTTGAGGACTGAGTAAATATTTGCGTTCTTTTAAATTCACAATTTCCCCATCAGCGATTAACTCGTAGGGCATCCGGCAAGCTTGGGCACATTCACCTCGGTTTGCAGAACGTCCGCCTAAAGCCTCGCTAGTCAAACACTGACCAGAATACGCTACGCACAAAGCACCGTGAACAAAGACCTCCAAGGGTAGCGAAGTTTCCTGTTGGGTAATCTGCTGCTGTATTTTATTGATTTCTTTGAGAGAACATTCACGCGCCAGCACTACCAATTGACAGCCGAGGGACTTGGCAAATTCTACCCCAACCGCACTGGTGATCGTCATTTGAGTGGAAGCATGGATGGGAAAATCGGGCGACAGGTGACGGATGAGACGGCATATACCAATATCTTGGACAATCACCGCATCCACACCTGCGGCAATAATTGTGCAAAGATATTGCTGTGCTTCTGCTAGTTCTTTGGGAAATATTAGTGTGTTGACAGTGACATAACCCTTTACGCCGCGACGATGCAGAAATGTCATCAATTGGGGTAAGTCTGCCTCAGTAAAGTTTTGTGCCCGCATTCTGGCGTTGAAGCGATCCAAACCGAAGTAAATCGCATCTGCCCCATTTTCCACAGCAGCTTTAGCACATTCCCAATTACCTGCTGGCGCAAGTAGTTCAGGACGTTGAAGGGAGGGTTGGGAAAAAGAGTGATCGCTTTTCATCAGATTTAGGGAAGGTTAACTAGCACCATAGTGATTTTATCTAAGTTATTGGGGGATGGTGGGGGAAGGAAGGCGATCGCTGTCACTTTATCCCAATGAAATCCCACTAAATTGTTGGAATAAACTGGTAGCATAAGAATCGGTCATGCCAGAGATATAGTCTGTAATTCTAAGAATTTTGTTATAGGTATCTTCATCGGAATTCGGGTGATATTCCTTGGGAAGCATATGATAGATTAACTTTGCTTTTTTGCTGTCATGCAGGATAGCATTTACAAAGTCAGAAAATAGTTTTCCTAAAACTTCATAACCAGCTATTTGGATATTAACGACATTACGATGCTGGAAAACAGATGATCGGGTTACCTTCGCAATTTCTTCTAGGTCATTTCCATAACGGCTTCGGCATAACAAATCTTCATCAAACTCTCCAGAAAGTATTTCTTGCTCGTGTGCAAAGAAAATGTCAGTTGCCTGCCCAATAAGATTATGGATAGCTTTGGCACGCAGGCGTTTTACTTTTTCTACACTGCTTTCATCATGTTTGTTAATATCAATTTCTGCGATTTTATTAAGCAAGCACGTGGTTTTTTCAAATGAGATGTAACCCATGCGATGGGCGTCTTCTACATCAATAATTGAGTAACAAATATCATCTGCTGCTTCAACAAGAAAAGCAAGCGGGTGTCGAGACCACCATGCTGCATTCTCATGACGGCGAATTAGCCCAACCGTTTCTGCTACTTCAGCAAATAAATCTTTTTCTGCCTGAAAAAAACCATATTTTTTAACACTTCTACCTGAGTAACCGTTTAAGGTAGATTCTGATAGTAATGATTCTCTAGGGTACTTTGTGAAAGCAGCTAAAGTTGGGCAGGTGAGTTGCATTCCCCCTTTTTGAGGACGCATTTCAAGCTTAGTTAAAATACGAAAACCCTGTGCATTGCCCTCAAATGAATCAAAGTCAGCTTTTTGAAACTTGCTAAGAAGTTCTTCTCCTACATGGTTAACAGTATTGTACCAGGATTCAAATCCTGTACGGATAGCATCTTCTCCAGAATGACCGAAGGGAGGATTACCGATATCATGAGCTAGACAAGCAGCAGAGATAATATCACCAAAGTCTGAAGCAGTGAACCCATAGTCATTAAGCTTGTGTGTGTTTACAATTTTCTCACCCACAATCCTACCAAGGGATCGACCAACACAGGAAACTTCAAGGCTGTGAATCAGACGAGTACGAATGTAATCATTTGTAGACAACGAAAAAACCTGAGTTTTATCTTTGAGGCGACGAAAAGGTGAGGAAAATACTAGGCGATCATAGTCTCTTAGAAAAGGAGTACGATCAAACTGGGGATTTTCTAGTTCAGTCTTGCCAAGTCTTTTTGGTGTCAGAAGTTTCTTCCAATCCATCATTGCTGTGTTATCTGAAAGTATGTTAGACAATGCCCCCTAGCTAGAAGCAATGGGCAATGTCACATTTTAACTCTACTTAGTAAAAAGTAAAAGTTTATTCTAAATCATAGAAAAATTTTAAGTAATAACCACAATTGCCATTACTTAACTTCAATTGTAAAAAGCAAGTCAGGAGTAAAGCTCATACAGCAAGTTGATGCTCCGATGTAATACGTACTTTACACAGGCTACGCATCGCTCAATTCAATCAAGTGATGCCTGTGGCGGGCTACGCCTACGCCTTTATCAATTGAGATAAATTAAGTGATCGCTACCCTACCCCAATCCCTCAACATCAGCACTTTCCGCTTCCGAGTCAACAACTTCAAACTTCACCTTGTTATATAAATCCTCTAAGGAAATCTCAAATGGTACGCTTACAAGTGCGATCGCTTCATCTTCTTCATCATATTCACGAAGGGTCCATTGCTTTTTCCCAGTTTTGGAAAATTGCTCTACATGAATCCGAGTTTGGTCAATTAATAAATATTCTTGAAAAGTGGAAATAGTTCGGTAAGCCTGAAATTTATCTTCGTGATCGTAGTTTTTAGTAGATTTAGACAAAACCTCAACAATAACTTGGGGATTTGTAATAATATCTGTACGGTTGTTGAAAAATTCTGGTTCACTGGCTATTACTGTCACATCTGGATACGTGTAGATACGCTTTTGATGTATCCACAGACGCATATCGCTATTAAACACTTCGTATTCTTGTTGTCTGAACGCGAAGTTTAACACAGCATAGAAATTACCAGCTATACGATTGTGATTTGCTGTTCCACCCGCCATAGGAATTATCTGTCCGTTAATGTATTCACTTCTATAGTCAGCAGTTTCTTCTAGCTCTAAATATTCCTCTGGGGTATAGTATCGCTGTTGTGTTATTTGCATAATTTTATCGGGTAACAATGTTTAACAATACGAAGCATCTAGGCACTAAAGAGATTTGACCGATGTTTACCGAACAGTTTAACGTGATTAGATAGAGGTGTTATGTGCTTTGTACAAAGTGAGCGTAGGCACAGCCCGCCGTAGGCATCGCTATCTAAATTCACAAAGTTTGTTAGCTTCTTTTCCTATTGATAACCAGCTGCTTGTAACATAAACAACTTGGCATAACGTCCTCCTAGCTCTAACAATTGTTCGTGAGTTCCCTGTTCTATAACTTCGCCGTTTTCTATAACTAGGATTTTGTCAGCCATTCGTACCGTTGAGAAGCGATGGGAAATCAAAAGTACCATCTGATTTTGAGTAATAGTGCGAAAATGATTGAAAATCTCAAACTCAGCTTGGGCATCTATTGCTGATGTTGGTTCATCTAACACCAAGATATCTGCTTGCGATCGCATAAAAGCACGAGATAGAGCAATTTTCTGCCACTGTCCCCCAGAAAGTTCTTGTCCTCCCTTAAACCAACGACCAAGCTGAGTCTGAAAGCTTTGGGATAATTGGTCAATAAAAGATTTGGCCATGCCTTTTTCGGCAGCAGTTTGCCAACGGGTTTTGTTTTCGAGATGTTCTACATCACCCACGCCAATATTCTCACCCACAGTGAACTGGTAGCGGACAAAGTTCTGAAAAATTACACCAATCCGACGCCGCAGCACATCCGCATCCCATTCTTGCAAGTCCAAACCATCTAAGAAAATTCGCCCAGAGTCAGGGGTGTAGAGTCGGGTAAGTAGTTTGATTAAGGTAGTCTTACCAGAACCGTTTTCACCGACAATTGCCAGTTTCTCTCTGGGTTTCAAATGCAGTGAAATGTTTCTTAAGGCTGGTTTAGAACTTCCTGGATAAGTAAATGATACGTTCTCGAAACGAATACCATCTTGGGAATTTAAACCAATGGTTGCTTTTCCCCAAGACTTTGGTACTTCCTCTTCCAGGAAATCGTAGAGATTTGATAAATATAGGTTATCCTCATACATCCCTCCAATAGAAGTGAGGGCATTAGAGAAAGTAGATTGTCCTTGGCGAAACACAGTAAGATACATTGTCATATCTCCCAAGGAAATCTTACCTAGCACTGTTTCCAGTACAATCCAAGCATAAGCTAGGTAAAAAGCACCAGTGCTAACTAAACTCAGGAGATACCCCCACAGTCCTCGCCGGAGAGTCAAATCGCGGTCTTCGCCATAGAGTTGCTCAAACAGGTTGCGGTAACGTTCTAGCAGCATCTCTCCCAGCTGGTAGAGTTTGACTTCTGTGACAAAATCTTCTCTTGCCAGCAAATTTTCTAAGTAGCTTTGTTGACGAGTTTCTGGCGCACGCCAACTAAATAAGCGAAAGCCTTCTCCAGCAAATTTTGTTTCGGCAATAAATACAGGCATCGCTGCCAAAATCAGCACCACTACCGCCCAAACTGAGAAATTTACTAGCAAAATACCGTATGTGAACAGGGAAAGAGCATTTTGTACCAACCCAAAGGTGCGGCTTACTAAAGAAAGGGGACGAACTGATGCTTCTCGTCGGGCATTGGTCAATTTGTCATAAAATTCTGAGTCTTCAAACTGCCTAAGATCGAGTGTCAGCGCCTTTTCTAAAATGAGTACATTTACCCGTTGACCTAGTAGCGCCCGCAATAACGACTGACAAATGGTGATTCCCCGTTGACCGCCTGCTAGTAGAATTACAGCGATCGCTTCTAATCCTACATACAACAAAGGCTGAGAAATATTGACAAAACCATTACTCTGTGAATTAACTTGAGAGGCAAATACCACTGCATCAACAATTAACTTACCGAGATAGGATATCGCTGCCGGCAAAAGACCAGCTATTAAAGTTAAACTAGCTAGAAGAATAGTTAGCGATCGGCTAGTAGTCCATACTAAGTTTACAGCCCGTCCACTGTAACGGAAAACCGTCAGTGATTGGCGCAGGATATTTCTTTTTTTTTAATCTTCATCTTTCTTACTGCGAGATACCCCAGCTTGGACGGATCTTCCTGACTCTATTAAATCTTTATTAATTTTACAATTTTATAAGAATGTTTGCTGAAAACCCCAAAGTTAAAGCCTAAAAACTTTTTGGGATTTTTATGTTTCAGGGTGGTCACACCATTTTACAAAATAATTGATACAAATCACTTTTCTCGCCTCTCCTGCCTCCCCTGCCTCTTGCTTAACCCCACAATCTCCTACCTGCTTTCCCACTTAATTTTTGGTGAGTATCTTCCAACAAAGCTGGAATATCTAACTTTTCTGGACACCGAGGCAAACACTCACCACATTCTGTACACCGATTGCCTTTCATTCCAGGGAACCAATGACCAGCATTTTCAAACATTCCGTAACGATATTGTCCATAGTCAGTCATATCGTATGCCACTGTAAGATTTCGTAATCGCAATACCTCTGGAATATTGATATTTGCTGGACAGGGCAAACAAGCATAACACTGGCTACACTTATCAGTTTCCAAAGTAACTTTTTGGTGATTTTCTAATCGCTCAAAAGCAGAATTTTCGGCTGATGTTAACTTTCCATCATCGTCAGCAATTCGCAAAGGTTCCCTTAATTCATCTGGGTTTGCTGGACCGATACTCAAAGTAGTAATACGGTTATCAGATAGTAAAAAGCGATAGTTTAATTCTAGGGGTAAATGCGGATAACACAAGTCTTTTAGAGTTTGGGGTGGCGTGTAGAGACGTCCCCCCTTATCAGCCGGAGAAATAATGAAAATGCCCATATCCTTTTGAGCAGCTAGTTGAATCGCTGGTGCGTGCCGTTGGAAAAAATAGTAATAATGCAGATTGACAAATTCAAAAAAATCTGTACTTATTGCTGCCTGAATTACTTCTAATGGGCCGTGGGTGGAAAAACCAACGTGTCGTACTCGACCATCAGCAACAGCTTCTTCTACAGCTTGCATACAGCCATTTTTAGCTTGCACCCACTCTAAATGTTGCCAGGTGTTTAAGCCATGAACGCCTAAGCAATCTAAATAATCTAGCTGTAATCGTTCTAGGGATTCATCGATACACCGACGCATGGTATCAGCATCTGCTGTGGCTGAGATTTTGGTAGTTACATAAAGCCTCGTTCGGGGTACTGATAACCCAGCTTTTAGCGCCCTACCAAGATACTCCTCACTTTTGCCGTAACCTCTGGCGGTTTCTAGATGATTAATTCCTAACGCTAAGGCTTGTTCGATAGTCTGGTGAGCATTTTCAAAAGAAGCCAGGTAGCGCATTGTTCCCAGAGAAAAAACCGAGAGGCGCAGATTCGTTTTTCCAAAGCGTCGGTATTGCATTTTTAATAAAGAGTTAGGAGTCATTCAATTTTAGATTTTAGATTTTAGATTTTAGATTTCTCGTTGAATCTAAAATCCAAAATTCCAAATCTAAAATTGCCTAGCTGTCGCCATTACCAAAGCGCTTAATCAAATCTTCAGGACGGAGATTGGAAATAAATTCACGAAAGGCTTGCTGTTCGGCTTCATCTGCATCGCGGTCAACGGGGATAGAAGCATCGGCAATCACTTCTTCCATTACCCAAATGGGGGTATTTGTACGGAGGGCAATGGCGATCGCATCGCTAGGACGTGCATCAATTTCTTTTTTGACCTCGCCTTGCTGGACGATTAAAGCTGCATAAAATGTATCCTTTTGCAGGGAATGAATAATCACCTTTTCTAGAGTCATATTCCAAGTCTCTAGAAGATTCACAATCAGGTCGTGGGTTAAGGGTCTGGGAGGCTTTTGATTCTCCAGTGCGCCCATAATTGCCCTAGCCTGTTCCTGACCAATGTAAATTGGCAAAGCCCGCCGATCTGAAGAATCTTTCAAAAGGACGATCGGGCTGCGGGTTATGGCATCTAATGCTATGCCAGCAACTTTCATTTCAATCATTGCCTAAGCCTCTACAATGCTTTGAAAGCCTTGGATGCTATGTAATAAATAGCACTCCTTTTTAGGCGGTTGAGCGACAGTAATAAACATAAGCATTCGTTCTCTATAATTGCTTCTATTAAACTCCGAACTTGTGGTGAAAACCAGAGTAAGTCAAATTGGTCTTCTTAGACAATAACGTTCTTACCCAAGTATGCCCTGTGAAGGATGCTAATGTGTTAATATTCCTATGCGAAAAAAAGTCAGAAAATATACTTGGATGTTGGAAATTTATGTGACAATTACCAATTGATTTCAAGCAAAAATAGGCAATAAATAGAGTTAGTTTGACAAAAAAGCCGTGTTTACAGGATTAATCCAGGCATTAGGAACGATGAAACCCTTGGGGGGCGATTCTTGGCAAATTACTTGTGTAAACCAGTCGGGTGAAGTAATTATGCAAGATTTGGCTTATGGTGACAGTGTTGCTGTAGATGGTGTTTGCCTGACAGTAGAAAAAGTTTTAAAAGACGGGTTTATTGCCACGGCTTCACCGGAAACGCTACGTCGCACAACTCTAGGAGGTGAGCAAACACAACAGAGATATGTCAATTTAGAAGCGTCGCTAAGGGTAGGCAGTAAAGTTGGCGGTCATTTTGTGATGGGTCATGTAGACGGCATCGGTCGATTGCTAGTGGCAGAACAAACGGCTAGTTCTTGGGAAATGATCTTTATTGCATCCGAGGCGATCGCACGGTATATTGTCCCCAAAGGTAGCATAGCTGTCAATGGCATCAGTCTCACAGTAGCCGCTTATGAGCCAGAACTCTCTCAATTCAAGGTGGCGGTAATTCCCCTCACTTATGCCGAGACAAATCTTCGCTATTTGGTTCCTGGGAGTTGGGTAAATCTAGAAGGGGATATTCTCGGCAAATACGTCGAAAAATTCCTTTACCCTGGAAACTCACAAACCACAGCCCTTAATGAAACTAGTATGGATGGCATTACACCCGCATTCTTAGCAGAACACGGGTATTTGTAATTAAAAAAGTTAGGAGTTTGGAGTTTGGAGTTTTAAATTCATAACTCTTCACTCTTGACTCCTAACTGTCTTTCAACTGCCTGGTTCCTGGCTTACCTGAGCAGTTTGCAAGCCTCTCACTAACTGGCTCAGGGCACTTTGTAATTCCACGCCTGGGTCAGTAGCAACCCACCCGTTCGGTGTCAGATGGCGGACTTCAAAGTGCAGGTGAGGACCTGTGGAATTACCGGTGCTGCCAACTAGCCCGATGACAGTTCCAGGTTGTACCCACTGACCAGGTTGAACAAGGATTTGTGACATGTGACCGTAGAGAGTTTTTTGAGCAGATTTATGATTTAGAATAACGGTTAAACCGTAACCACCCACCCAGTTAGCAGTTTCCACGCTTCCAGCAGCAGCGGCCAAAACTGGCGTACCTGTAGGCGCACCCAAGTCTGTACCAGCATGAAAGCGTAGACTACCTGTGATTGGATGAATTCGCCAACCAAATACAGAAGTAATGGCAGCAGGTATAGATAATGGATACATCATTCCCGTACCACTATAGGCAACTCTCCCTATGTACGGGATTTGGGGCAATACTGATGCCAGTGAGAAGTCGTAAGCTACGGTGCTAGGACGGGGTGCAATGTTGCCATCTGCCATTGGTGGGGGTAAAGTACCGCCAGTTGGTGCGATGGGAGTTGCACTTACTGTTGTGGGGCTGAACTCGCGAGGACTCGGTATAAACCGATTCGGGTGAAATCCGCTCTTGGTGACACCGCTAGAATCACTTTGAGTTGGAGTAGCACGCCATCTGCTAATATTGCCAGTAGATGCAATCTGCCGCACAGGTGGAACTACTGGTAATTGTGCATTTTGACTTCTTTTGAGCCAAGTAGGTGCTGGTTTACTATTAGAATCAGCTACACTCCTTTGCGGTACTTTGGCGCAAACACCGCCTAATACGCTTTGCCCTGATGGCAAAGTGGCTTGACAACCACTGGAGCGTTCTGTAAGAATTACAGAATTTGGTGCTTGATAAGTACCTGTGGCACCACTGTCATAACTATTAGGATCAATATAGGCGTTATTATAATCCTTGGTTTTTTCCGGCGTTGCACTGATAGGGCTGTTGGAGTTATTTGATGGTTGAGCAACTTCTGGAAGTTTTTCAGGTAAAGAGCGGAAAGGGGTATTGGGTTTTGACTGTCTCACCGATGCAGGAGTAACCTGGGAGGCTTCTACCTTGGGTTTTGACTGTCTGATAATTACAAGAGGTTCAGCAGCTTCGATTTTTGGTGTAGACTGCCTAACAGGCTCTTTTGATTGAGCAACCTCTGGCTTGGCTAATCTCTTTCTGAGTCTGGCTCGCCTTTGGGAAAATTCCGGTTGCGCTTGAGCGGTTTCAGGGGCAACAGCCTGCTTTTTAACACTTCGGCTTACCTCAGCTTTGCCCCTCGACTCCGCTCGGGCTGAACTAGGCACAAGTCGCTCAGTGTTAACTGGATTTGTAACTGCTGTTGGTGGCTGGGAACTTTCAACTGTGGGAACGATGTTGTCTATTTGTGTTTCCGTTTGGGCAAACACAAAGCCGCCGCTAAGGAGGCTGACGCTACTCAACCAACAAAGGCTCTGGGCTGGTAGTGTTGAGGCAAAACGTTTTTTTGTTAGACCTTGCTGCCATAAGTAATCCAAACGATGAGGGGCAGAATTTTTGCGCTGCGTCATTTGTTCTCTCAGTTGTGTGTAATTAGCCTAAAGAGATGATGCTAGTGGTTTGTCTTGCCCAAAGAGCGGAATTTAAACAAACCTCAAATTTAAACGGAAGATTTATGGTACCCCAAACTGATTGTACCGGGTTCAATATAAATTTCCGGTGTAATTAGTTCCTTTGTATCATCTGTTTTTAAATCAACTCGTAAATTTCCTTGAGATGTCACCCCAACTACTGTACCTGAAAGATTATTCATGTAGACGCGATCGCCCATGTTTGTAAGCAAATCTAAATAATGAGACAAAAGTACTTTTATTCCTTCTTGGCAAAGGCACTCTATACCGGATTCTATTCCCAGCAAGACTTTAGAGGTGAGTATTTCCAAACAAGAAATTGGTCTGAAATCTTGAGAAGCTTGCCACGATTCCAGATTGATTCCAGTTTCGGGTACTGGGTTTGTCCAGTTAATACCAACACCAATTACTGCTTGAGTGATTTGTCCTTTGTTTACTTTGGTTTCTGTCAAAATGCCGCCTAGTTTGCGACCATTTAAAATTAAATCATTGGGCCATTTTATCCCAACATCTACACCGCATTGGCGCAATTGTGACGCAATCCCCCAAGCAGTAGCGAAAGTTAGCTGGTAGCTGTCAGTAGCCTCTATTTTGTGGTCTAAAGAAATCGCCACGGAAACATATAATCCGCCAACAGGAGAAATCCACTCACGGCCCCATTGTCCGCGCCCAGCAGATTGTACAGCTGCGATTACTACTGTTCCAGAAATAGCCCCTTGATTGAGTAAGTTCCAGAGAGTTTGATTTGTTGAAGAGACGCTTTCAAAAAAGTGGAGAGAAAATGGTAAATATGTATATTTACGCGCTGCTTTCAAAGCTGCTTCCAAGTTTTGCAAATTAAATTCCACAGCAGTTAACCCAAATTCCGTTGTTCAAGTTAGCATTGATTGGCTGATGAGTGATTTCTGTTTAGGTTTGGTTGAAGATGCACACTTGGCACTGGCACAATTGGGAAGGACTGCCCTATCTAACTTGTAGTATTCTGGAATGTTGGCAGCACGGCTTCTTTACCCAGCAGTTTTGGCCGCGATCGCCACAAGTTATCACAGAAGTATTGCAACCAGAGGCATCAGTCTATCGCTTAAAACAGGTTCATGGCAATACTGTTCTCACCCCCCAAGAAGTTGAAAGCTTCTTAAGCACTGCTGAGGAAGATTTAGCATCGGCAGATGGTTTAGTTAGCGAACAGCCTCTGCAAGCTGTCTGGGTAGCTAGTGCAGATTGTACACCCGTGTTGATTGGCGATGTGCAAACTGGACGGGTAGCAGCATTACACGCGGGTTGGCGGGGGACTGCCAAGAAGATTGTTCCATTGGCGATCGCTCGATTACAATCTCAAGGCAGTAAACTTGATAATTTGAGGATTGCGATGGGCCCAGCGATCGCTGGTGAGGTTTACCAGGTCTCTATCGAAGTTGCTGCTGAAATCGGAGCTAGCATTATACCATATAACGATGAAGAAAAAATTGTAACTGCATTGCATGAATTACCAAATTCACCCTTACTGGAAGACCCTAATCCTGGAAAGGTAAGGTTAGATGTCCGGCGAGTGAATGTTTTACAATTGGAAAATATGGGAATTAGTGCAGAACAAATTGCGATCGCACCTTATTGTACTTTCCAAACTCCAGAGCATTTCTTTTCTTACCGCCGCGAGAAAGAGAAAAAAATTCAATGGTCAGGAATTGTTAGCGGTAAAACGAGTCATTAGTACGTTACGGCGGAAATAGAGCAACCATTGAAAATCCCTAAAGAGTTTATTACATAATAATTTTGACCGTCCGAATTTTAGATTTTAAATTTTGGATCATGTAATTATCTTTTCGGTTCAAGCCCCGCTTGTCGTAAGCGGAACAAATCTCAAATCGCAAATCTAACTAAGATCCCCAAGCTGCAACCCACGAAAGCAGGATGCAATAAATCTAAAATCTAAAATCCAAAATCTAAAATTGTTTGACTTTTGACTACCCTCTTCCCCTACCTACGGTGTATACACAAGTCCTCAAATCCTTGCCTGGTAACATACAAGCCAATATAGGCAAGCTTTTGAGTCGGTTAAATATTTATCAATCATCTCAGCTTATTGATAAATATTTAACCGAAAATCAAGGATTTTAAAAATAATTTTCCGTTCTTTTCTGTCCATTTGATTCTCAACTGGACTTATGTATACACGGTAGCTTTGCCTAACAGGGAAGGGGGTTGGTGGGTTAGATTTATATTGGGATATATGTCACCGTCAGGTTCAGATGACTTTAAACTTAATAGTAAACTCTAACCCTTCAACGCCTTTCTAAAGTTTCGACGATAGGATTGATTTGTAATAAACAAAGCTGGCCATAGCAAAGATAAACCAATGCGATTAGTCAAAGTGGGATTAAAATTAGTCCGTCCAAACCCATTCCAAAACTTCCAAGCGCCGCCTCCGTAAACCACTATCAAGCCAATAATAATTAAAGTACCCATTCCTATCAACTCCGCTAGTAACTGACAGAATTTAAGTTAAGTTTTACCACACGAGGTAAGCACTTCATCAGTAACACCGAGAAGGTATGACTAAACTCCTCAGTCTCCAACATCTAAGTTAGTTAAGCACACATTCTCTTATTCCAGTGTAGATTAACCTCACGCATTGCAGCTAGTTATCACTGGTAGCAAGTTAACTCAAAGGGCGCAAAAGCATTATTTCTGGGGTGTTTGTACGATACATGTTGCTTGTATAACAGTCTAAACTTTGGTTTCTAAGACAGAACAGCACTTTAAAACGCATAACACAGTAAGATTAGTTTCTCGCTGTAGCTTGAATGAAGTATCTTTTGCTATTGATTTCCACTGGAAAAACCAAGAATTCATAGCGATATACTCAGGCGTAAATGCTGATTGCTTCAGTTCAAAAAAGTCTATAACAGCATTATTCTTATGCTTTATTTACCCAATACAGAAAATATCGTTCTGTATCCACCCAGCTTCTCTGAAAATCTTTGATTGGAACAATTTTCAGTTCATTCAGATTGACATTCAGTTTCCGATTTAAAATGATTAAAATTTTATTTTGTTCATCTTTATTTTTGAGTATAAAATTAATTTGATTTAATATCTCAGCTTGTTCTACATCTTTACGACCGTTTTTGAATAGGGTAAAGCTTCCCATTTTTTGAATTTCAGGATAATAAAGCTTTCGATTAAGATAACCCGATAAAGGAGCCATATTTGCATCTCGACTGGCAACAATAAACTCATTAACTAAACCAGTTTTTTTAATATATTGAATTGTTTCCCTACTGGCAGAAAATGGTACAAATAAATCTCTTGAAAAACTATAAATTCCTCCAAAAAACTGGATATAAAGAATTAGCATTAAAGCGATATGATGCCATTTATAAACAAATGTGATTGAATTGGGACGAACAGTAAAATTATTGAGTATAATTAGAGATTCTTGATAATAACTTCCCAGCCATAAAGCCGCTATCATAACTAAATAGAAATGCCCAAAATGCCGAGGCATACCTATAAATCTAAAGTATGTAAAGGCAAATATTACAAAATTGCCTATGATGTAGAAAAATAATGGAACTGGCTTTTTAGATAATTTAATTAAGGTTAAAATTACAATTATTAAAGAAATTATCGTACAAATAATTAAATCCAGCCATTTTTTGTATTGAGGAATAATTAAGAAATAAGCACCAAATATTCTACTTATGCTTCTCAATAAATGACGGATATCTAATTTTGTTAGCCAACCATTATTTAACCCACCATGAAGATAACTATCTGTAGGAGGAGTAATAATATAAATGGATAAAATAAAAGAAAATGTGATAATTACAATACTTAGAAATAAATCGTATTTTCGGTTTTGACTAAAATACTGCTGGCGATGTTCATTATCAAAACAAAATTCGGCTAGCAAAGTCAATGATAAAGAGAATGATACCAATAAACCATAAGCACTACTATTTGCTAGTAAACCTAATAAAATTGCCAAATAAATAGAAGTTATTTTTCTAGATGGAAAAATTGTACAAAATGCAAAAATAAATAACATACTAAAGGCATAGTTTCGAGAAATTAAAAGATATTCGTAAAAAGGAAAGAAACCGAAAGAAAAAAGAAATTTTTGTTTATAATTAAAAGGACTATATAGGCAAAAAAGAGTAACCGAAACAATAGTAATTGCTAAATGAAAAATTTGCATAATAATAGGGTTATCGACTATTTTTCTCAAAATTTCCAGAGAAAAATACCATAGAAGAGGATGACCTTCATAACGAATATTTGCAATTAAATCTCCTAAAGATTCGCTATCTCTGACAATGAGCCAGGGATTTAGTTCATCTCGCCACATCGAATGGTTAAGAATACCTATTAAACCAAGAACAGAAAAAATAATGATAATAAACAAAGGAGAATGAAAAGGTAATCTCGAAGTATATTTGACGAATTTATTGTTTAGCATTGTTAGTTAAAAATCTTTCTAAAAATGCTATCACAATCTGAGACAAAACTTATTTATCAAAATATTATCTTGATTTTTTAAATATTTAGACGAATGGATTTTTCCTGATTTTTATTTATAACTTTCTGGTAGACCTACTAGTGATAAACCCGCGATCGCTCGTAAGTTTTGGCAACGAATCAACTCGGTAAAATTTAAACCAACATGCCCTTCAATTTTGGCTACCGCTTCAATTGCAGATAACAGGTGCTGCGCTGCTTCAGTTTCTGAATAACCACGCCGTTGTGCTATGCGAATTGCTGCGGCATCGGCATTTAACTCTGACTCAAGAGATTTATTAGTGCGCCAGATTCGAAAAGCAGCGATCGCACTTAATCCCCCAGCTACGGCTACACCCACCACATCTGATTGTGTTGCTTCTAATAATCCGCCTAACAGTCCCGCCAGTACTACACCTTGATAAATGTCGGGTTTAAACCACTTCACCCCCGTCAACCAGCTAACCATCTGCAACAGCAGCAAGTCTCGTTGCGGTTTGGTCAAACGACGCCACAAATCGAAATTAATATATATCGGTCGCGCCTGATTCCAGGGTTGGGGAAAAGAGGCATCAATCACTTTTGCCTGTTCTGGCTTACTAACGATTTTTGTCATCATCCGACCAGAGGCAGGCATCACATCTAACAAACGGCGAATTTCAACATTTGGCTCCATAAATTTAATTATTAGCCATAATGTGCATGGTAACTATTTTAGTTGTCATTCATGTTAACCTTTGATTTGTGAGATGCTCTCACAGTCTTTCTAAATGGTTGTTCTATTAGTAAAAATCTCTGTAAATGGCGATTTGTGAATAGATTCAGATGAAGCCATAAGAATATTGATTCAGCAGACTGAATTCTGACTCCTGAATTCTGTTCGATAACCATTGCTACTACACTTGTAACAACATGGACGCTTTTGCTACCCTACCGCCTGAATGGACGAATAAGGCAATACATGCCTATGAATTTTGCTGTCCTAATTGCCACTCAAGTAGCCGAGAAGCTGAAAAAGTTTGGCTAAATCGGCGATCGCCTGTACTTACAGAAGACCGTCGTCGCAAATGGCAAGAGTTTTACTACTGTCATTGTGGCTCTGTGTGGTGGGCTTGGAGTAGCGATCGCCCCCCAAAAGATATATCCAATCAGCCAGATTATTATAATCCAACATAGCTAATTTTCTTCCTGAACAAAAGCCCACCTCAAGGCGGGCTTTTGTTTATCTAATTCTGAGCTTTATTTGCCATCGCAAATTTTAGAAGGTAAAGGTAGTACGTAAAGTCCCTACATATTCAGTGTCGTTATCATCGTTATGTTCTGGATTGAAGATTACTAACAAACCAGGTGTTACCTGAACATTATCGGAAACCTTGAACTTGTAAAGACCCTCTAAGTGATAAGAGGTACTGTCGTCTAAGTTAGTATTGCCAGCAACATTTTTAATGCTGCCACCAGTAACTCTAGGTGGTTGACCAAATATAACACCTAAGACGTTGCCTTCTCCACCAAAATCTCTCAAAGCAAGCGCTCCAGCCCAGTACCAAATATCTGCGTCTGCGCCCGCATTTGCACCACTCCTAGCATCAGCAGTTGTGTAACCTCCCCAACCACTAATAGCCAACTTAGGGCTAAATTGGAAGGTAGCCTCCACACCGTAGTTGTTGGATTCCGTAGCAGTGTTATTCCCAAAGGGATTGTTGGAAAAAATACTACCTGTACCTTGGAAAAGGTTGTTGTTAACATTATTGTTAACATTACTAGTTTGATAAGTGCGGGCGTAGGTTAGACCAATATTAAAAGCTTTACTGGGTTGGAAAGATAACTGACCAAAGATAGCATTATCACCATCCAACAACCCATTATTCAGGGCAGGGTTATTAGCAGTCCTAGCTAAATAAGCACCACTCAAGCTGATAGGACCGCCAGGATTCAAAGTAACTGTCAGACCAGCACCACCTTGACCTTGACGGTAAATAGGGCTGAAACGTCCAAAGCGAGAAATAGCACCTTTACCAGAGCTAGCAAAGTCAGGGTTGAAAGTGTTTACGTTTTCGTATAATTCACCATTAGTAGCGTCAACTTTGACACGCAACGCATTAGAAAAGTTGAAAGCATAGTTAATTTTATCGATCACAACAGAGTTGCCGTTATCACCGTCAAAGCCCAAGCGGGTCATATTAGTACCGCTCACACCAGCATTATTTATGGTATTGTTAGCATTCAGACGGATTTGCAACTGGTCTTTACCAGTGAAACTGCTGAATAAGTTCAAACGCACCCGATCAGAAAAAGTGGTGTTAGAATTCAAATCTTGATTTGAATTTCCAGCAGGAACTGCTCTATTATCACCAAAAACATCAGACACGTTAAAAATCGCTTCTCCAACCAACTTGGTAGTAGTGGAGAACTGATTAGCTTCCAACTCAGCAGTGCGGGCTTCTAGTCCATCCACGCGACCGCGCAGGGTTGCTAGTTCAGCAGAAAATTCTTCTTGTAAGCGCTGTAATGTAGCCAGGTCTTGTTTCGTAACTAAATCAGCAGTAGCTGTAGCAATCAGTTCGTTAACCCGGTCTAAACAGGCATTCAAACCTGCGGCAAATTCATAACGGGTTAAAGCACGGTTACCACGATAGGTACTGTTAGGATAACCTGCAATACAGCCGTAACGCTCAACTAGAGATTGTAAAGCTTGGAATGCCCAATCTGTTGGCTGCACATCCGAAAATTGCGAAACTGATGTTACCTGACCAATATTATTAGAATCTTGAGCTTCAGATAATTGGGCAACATTTGTTATTTGTTCGTTGACTTCAGCAGCTACAGCGCTATTGGTAGCAAAAAATGCAGCAGCTAAGATAACTGGACTAACCTTACAAAGATTCCAGAATCGATTTGTCATGTTTTTTACTCTCACTCACACCTATTACTCTAATCACAGTAAAATGTTTAATACACTTTACTTTCAGGAATTTTACACACAATCACAGTCATGATTATACCTTTATACTGTGATAAATACAAGTCCTTTAATTTAGCGCTGAACTATAATTTTGAATTAATTTATTTGGTAACCGCAAAATAATACGGCGTTTGTGACGTAAAACTGTTCCTTCTTCCTCCAACTGGTGTAGGAGTCGGGTAACTGTTACTCGCGTGGTATTTAAAACTTCAGCAATATCTTGATGGGTAACATTTAGATCAATTAGCTTGCCTTTATCTACATCACGTCCAAATTTTTCGCTTAACCACACTAAAAACTGCCATAAGCGTAGCGAAATTGGTTTTCGATGCACAATGCTTAGTAGATTTTCTGCCTGTTGAATATGAGACAACAAAGCATTAATATCTTGATGCCACAAATGAGGTGGTACAATGCTTATTTCTACGCCTGTGAGACATTCAATCTGGTAGGGCTTGACTTTAGACAAAGGATAGCCAATCAGATCCCCTAGTCCCCAATAACCGAGAGTGATGAATGTCCCATTTTCACTCCATGTTAAGGTACGAACTGCACCGTGCTCAATCCGCCAAAGTACATCATTTTGAAGTGGAATTACTTCCCTACGGGTAAATATCTGCTGGGGTAATTGCCCGCCTAAAGCAGAGCTATTTGACAGGACAGAAGAGTTTAAAGTAGGAGTTGTGGAATACATCATTAAGGGTAACTACATAATTATCAGGGAATCTTGCTATTTACAATCATTAAGAAACTCTAATAACTCGTATCAAATTTTACCTATGTAATTGGCAGTGTATTCTTCTCAATTAGAGCTAGAGACTAACTCCAAATTTTTTCTGGAAACAACTTATACATTGAGGCATTTATCAGTAAGATAGACCAGAATTTTTCAGTTGTTTATCTGTTACTTTAATTGTGCAAGTTTAAGAATAGGTAAGCTTTTAGTAAAATTTTTAGTTAACTGACTTTTAATTATGAAGCGTCAATTAAGAGCGTTGACCGGTGACAATATATGCTACCCTTTGACCGATATTAGTGGCATGATCTGCCATGCGTTCCAGATAACGAATTGCCAGTGCTAGCAATACAATTGGCTCGACTACACCAGGTACATCGCGTTGTTGGGCTAAAGTTTGATAAACGCGATCATAGGCATCGTCTACAGTATCATCTAGGTGCTTTAAACGGCGTCCACCGCCTTCATCGAAATCTCCCAAAGCCTTTAAGCTAGTTGCTAGCATCGCCTGCGCGTGAAGGGACATCGCTTCAATGTCGGGCATTGACGGATGAGGCGCGTAAGGAAAAATTTTAATCGCAATCTCAGCTAAATCCTCAGCATAATCGCCAATGCGCTCTAAGTCGCGTACCAACTGCATAAAGGCACTTAAGCAGCGCAAATCTTGAGCCGTAGGCGCTTGCAGCGTAATAATCGCCGTACAGTCTGATTCGATTTGTCTATAAAAGCGATCAATCTTTTTATCTAATCGGGGAAGTTCCTCAGCTGCTGTTAAGTTACGAGCAAATAACGCTTGGTGGCTGAGGCGAAATGATTGTTCTACCAAAGCACCCATGCGTAATACATCCCGTTCTAAGCGCGTAATGGCGCGTGCGAGTTGAGGTCTTTGAGGATTAGGACTGTAATGGACAGCTTTCACACTTGTTGTCTCAAAGGTGAAGATTATTATTAACTATAGTCTTGGCTTAAAGAGTTTGCCATAAGTTCACGAAATTGGAGTTGCATCCACGCACCACCAGTTTCTGGATGGTTCATAGCTTTGATTGAACCGCCGTGGGCGTGAATAATTTGCTCAACGATCGCTAATCCTAATCCATTACCAACGATCGCTCCTATAGAATTACCATCTTGTGGAGAATGGGTTCGTGCTTTATCTCCTCGATAAAATCGCTCAAAAACATGGGGTAAATCTGCCTGAGAAAATCCAACTCCAGAATCAATAAGATTTATTTCGAGAATTGGGGAAGCAGCATCATTATCTTTTGTTAATAAGATTTTCGCTTCAATGTGAATACTTGTATTAGGAAGACTGTATTTAATGCTATTGTCTAGCAAGTTGAGAAAAACTTGGTAAATACGGGCTTGATCTGCCTTAATCCAAACATTTTCTGGGCCAGAATAAGAAAGAGACAGATGTTGGCGTACTGCTAAGGGTTCTAGTGTTTCCCAAACGGATGTAATTAGTGATCGCAATTCTACAGCTTTGGCTTGCAATTGCATGTTTGGGTTTGCTTCCATTTGGGTGAGGTCTAGCCAGCTTTGCACCAAGTTAATCAGCCGATCAACTTCTTGCATTAGGCGGTTAATCCAGCGATTTAAAGGTGGTTCCAAGCGGGTTTGTAAAGTTTCCGCAACCAAGCGAATCGAAGTTAGTGGCGTTCTGAGTTCGTGTGCTAAATCAGAAAAATAGCGATCGCGTACTTGATTTATATCTAATAGGGGTTGACGATTTTCTAAAAAGACTCCCACTTGTCCATTGGGTAAAGGCAAGCTAGATGCCCGCAAAGCCAAAGATTTTATTGTTGCCATCTCTGCCGCATCATCACAAGATGGATGAAATATCCATTCTCCGGTCTGTGGTTTTTGCAAATCACGAGTTTGCTCAATTAAATGGTCAAGTTCATAAGACCTTACCAACTCCAGTAACAAGCGTACCTGTTCTGGTTGCCAATCCAAATACAAAATTTCCTGCGCCAGTCGATTGCACCACAGCAGTTGATTTTCCTCATCCACCTGCAAATATCCCACTGGTGCAAAATCTAGCAGGTCTTGGTAAGTTTGCAACGACTGCTGCAAATCTTGCTGGTGCTGCTTCACCATCGCTATCTCCTGCTGCAACCCAGGAATCAGCAGCAGTCCCATCTTGTAAGAATGCGAGGTTAACGGTCGGAGTAAGCGCCCCAGGTAGCGGTTAAGTTGAACCTGTTGCCAAACCCAAAACCCAATGCCTACCGATAAACCCAGAAAAAATCCCAATAAAAGCATTTAAGTTGTTAGTTTTTTCATGACTACTAAAAACTAACAACTATCCCAACTAATTATCCAAACCTATAGCCAAAACCTCGTACAGTCACAATATATTCGGGATGACTGGGGTCTTCCTCTAATTTTTCGCGCAACCATCGAATGTGAACGTCTACAGTTTTACTATCGCCAACGAAATCTGGCCCCCAAACCTGATCTAGCAATTGTTCCCGTGACCATACCCTGCGGGCATAACTCATAAACAGTTCCAGCAAGCGGAACTCTTTAGGGGAAAGACTGACTTCTTGACCACGAACCAACACGCGGCATTCTTGGGGATTCAAGCTGATATCCTTGAATTTTAATACTGGTACTTGTGGTAAATTACTTAGGCGTTGGCGGCGGAGTAAAGCACGACAACGAGCCACTAACTCGCGCATACTAAAGGGTTTGGTCAGGTAGTCATCTGCTCCCACCTCTAACCCTAACACGCGGTCAGTTTCACTACCCTTAGCACTCAGCATTAAAATTGGTACTGGGTTTCCTTGATGACGCAGCAAACGGCAAATATCTAGCCCATTGATTTGAGGCAGCATCAAATCAAGAATGAGCAAATCAAAGGGAAGTTCCCCCGAATTGGTTTCAAAACTTTTGAGATACTCTATAGCAGACCGCCCATCGGGTGCTGTTGTCACCCCATAACCTTCTTCTTCAAGGGCTACAGCTAGCATTTCCTGGATTAATTCTTCATCTTCTACTACTAGAATTCGGCTGGTTTGTCCAATGTCCGTTCTAGCAGAGTATTTGGTCGATTCACTAGTATACATTGATATCACAAAAGTCTGGGACTGTGCTTGTATCAATTAGGATGATTAAATCTATTATCTAGCCTTACTGCAACCACGCTTCTACTAGGGTTGATTCTTTTAGATTTTCTTTACAAAAAGTAACATACGCCACAGCACCCTGCTAAATCAAAAATCACTCTTAACAATAAAACAATAAGGAGCAGGCGATCGCAAAATAAATTTTCATCTTTTGTTGTGTGACGCAATTAGATAAACAATTGTCTTGACAAGAGTAGATTAAGTTGGGTATATTTACTTTAGTACAAATATACTACTATATCTCAAAGGCAAAACTATAGCACTTTTCCTTTGTATGTAATAGAGTGCGACCTCTCTCTAAGTTTGAATTTTATTCCCCTTTGAGCAACAAAAGTTTTTCCGCTTCCCTCTTTTGGTAGCAGAGGGTTAGGGAGAAGTAGGTCACTATTAGACTCAACTGGAAAACTTATATGCCTGAAAAACATAAGAACATATATGTGGAAAAATCGTACTACCTAAGTGTACTCTGCTAATATTTCCGTGTTTACACTGGATTAAAAATATTGATTTTAAAGCTATTCTGATGTCTGCATAGGGTAGTCATTGGTATGGCTTGCTACCCAATAAATCATTCATTGCCTATTGAAGGGAGTTGGAAGATGACTACAGTTGGAGTCAAGGACAGCAAACAACAACTAATGCAAGCATTTCAACAAATTATTATCCAAAGAAAAAAGCTGGAATCTAAAATAGCAACCAAACAAGAGGAAGCAGAAAAGGCAAAAAGTCAAGAAATTCTGCAAGCAGCTTTTGCATATACGGTTGATAGTATTGTCAAAGGTTTAGCTGATTTACAATTGGAGTTTGGCAGTATTCTCAATGGATTATCTGAAAAACTAGCTCAGGAAAATTCCAAGTTAGATGAATTGAACCGAGCTATAGAAATTGAAAATCAACGCTTACAAGAGCTTCAACAAATAAGAGTTGTAGCGGATACACTAGACATTTTAAATCAAGAACACCAAGAAAAATTAAAAATCTTAGAACAAGATACTATCAGTAAAAGAGAAACACTAGAGAAAGAAATTACAATTAGGCGGAAAGAATGGCAAAAAGAGCAAGCAGAGTATGAAGATAAACTCCAAGCATATAACGATTTATTAGCCAAAGAGCGCCAGCAAGAACAAGAAGAATCCCAGTATAAATTAGAAACTACTCGTAAACTCAATACAGATAGCTACGAAGCGATAAAGCGCCAACAGCAAAGGGAAATCCAAGAAAATTCTCAAAAGAAAGAGAAAAATTGGGCAGAACGAGAAAAGATATTAGCTGAATGTCAACCACTCTTTGCAGACTATGAACAAAAGGTAACTAAATTTCCTAACGAACTGGAAGAAGCCCTTAAAAAAGCTAGGGAAGAAGCAATTAAAGAAACAAGTCAAAAAGCTAAGATTGAAGCTGATTTATTTGAAAAAGAATGGGAATCTAATAAACAAAGTTATGAAATAAAAATTCAATCTTTGGAAGAAACAATTAAGAAACAGTCTGAGCAAATAGAAGGTATTTCTGCTCAATTGCAAACTGCATTAAAACAAGCACAAGATTTAGCTATGAGGGCTTTTGGTAGTTCTAATTCTAAATAGTTATGGGGTTATTGTATCTTAATCATTCTTAATTCCTGAAGAGGAGGTTTATTGTGGTGGTAAAAAAACCGACTGATAAGAATACTAAAGTAGAAATTCTTCAGGCGTATGAGGAGTTAGCTAAAGAAAAAGCAGCGCTGAAATCGCAACTCGAACAAGTTGCTAAGGAAAACCAGTCTGGAACTAAAGAACAGCCTAAATTAGAACAAAAAATAGCTATGACTCAGCTTTCTAATGTCCAACAGAAGATGAATAATACAATTGAAAGCTTGGCGAAGATTCAATTAGGTTTTGGCAGTGCTGCTAATGAATTATCGGAACAGCTAACCACAAAAGCTTCTAAGTTAGAAGAAATTAGACAAACTTTAGAAGAAGAAATCCAACAATTAATACAGTTGCACAATTTAGAAATTTCTGATGATATCTTGGATACTCTCATCCAAGCCTATGAAGATAATATTAAAGCTTATCACGAAGAATTTAGCCAGCGTTCTGAAGTGTTATTCCAAGAAATATTAGAGCAAAGGAATACTTGGGGAAAAGAACAAGAGGAACAGCAACGGGCGATAAAAGAACGGAATGAAAACTTGAATAAAACTCGGCAACGCGATGCTTCAGAGTATAAATATAATTTAGAACTCCAGCAACAATTGCAAAGTGACGAATACGAACAAGAGCAGAAAGCACTATATAAGCAACTGGAAGAATTACTACAAGAAACAGAAAAACAGTGGGCTGGACGGGAGAAAGAAATTTCTGAGAGAGAAAAACAATTTGAGGAATTAAAAGTGAAGGTAGAGGCTTTTGGGAAAGATAAAGAAGCAGCCATTAAAAAAGCTACAGAAGAAGGCAAAGGCATCGCCCATTACCAAGCTAAAGTAAAATCAGATTTATATTCTAAAGAAGTGGAAGGGCAAAAGCGTTTCTATGAACAAAGACTGCAATCTCTAGAACAAACTATTACTAATCAAGAGACGCGGATTCAAAATCTTTCTAAACAACTTGAATCTGCCCTGAAACAAGTTCAAGATTTGGCAGTTAAAGCTATTGAAGGGACTTCAAATGTTAATTCATACCAGGCTATTAAAGAAATAGCTTTAGAGCAAGCAAAGACTCAAGCAAAAAACAAATAAGCTAATTCTTTTTGATGAAAGTTGTAGAGACTTGATTTAATTTAAGTCTCTACAAAGAACTATAGTAGTTCTCGGTTGAATAGGTACAGAATCCTATCCCCAACCCCCTGTTTACTTTTCGAGAGCTTGCTCTGATGTACCTTATATAATGTTTTTTATTCGGTTTTGCTTGGTTTTTTGATGTCTGCTGGAGGCTGTGGTTTCTTCTTCTTTGTTCCCGTAGCTTGTGTTTGCTTGAATGCCTGATTGGAATTTTGTTCTTGACTAGACATAATAGTAAATCGTGAAATCTATTACAATAATTTAATCTACATTACGGGTATTGTCGATTACAGAAATACATTACAAAAAATTTAAGTTTATTTACAAAATCAAGGTGCTGTGATTTCAACGTCTCTATAACAGACGAAACCTGAGAGCTATAACTTACTATAAATCCTGGGAACGACTGTCTATAAGGTGACAACGGTAATGATAAGCTTTATGGTGGTCACGGTAATTTATCTAAGGTTATGGCATTATTAATGCCCTTAGATTTCATAAGTTCCACTTAAACTGTTTTTCCGAAGAATCTAGAAACTTTGGTTTTATCATGAATATACGTCTTGTGTATCAAACATTTTCGACTGCTGCACTGTTGTTAATAACATCAGGAGCTTTCTTTTGTCAAACTGTATTTGCTGCTAATTTTAAACCAACCCCTTTGATCGTTGATGATGATGGTAGTCAAGACGGGATGACAGCTTTGGCCTATATGTTAGCCAATCCCAAATTTGATATTCAAGCAATTACGATCGCCCAAGGTATTGCCCGTCCAGCAAGCTTTGTGAATAATCTGGAACGGATGTTAGGCAGACTAGAAGTATCTGGTATCCCTGTTGGTATTGGTAAAGCCGATCCTTTGGCTGGAAATAATGCTTTTCCAGAATTCATTCGTGATGGTGCAGAAACTTTTTGGTCTCCCTTTGTCCAACTACCAGACACAGCACCACCAGTTGAAAGGCGATCGGCAGCAGAACTGATTGTGGAGAAAATTAAGCAGTCTCCTGAGCCTGTGGCAATCTTAGCAACCGGCAGTTTAACTAATATTGCCGAAGCTTTACAACTTGATCCCTCCATTATTAGCAACATTGCTGTCGTCCAAATTATGGGAGGCGCTGTCTTCGTACCAGGAAATCTCACCGTCCTTCCCGATCCTCCATTTTCAACCAATACTGTTGGGGAATTTAACATCTGGGTCGATCCTTTAGCGGCTCAAGAAGTATTTGCCGCAGGATCACAAGGATTAAAAATTCAGTTGACTCCTCTAGATGCAACAAAGAAAATTGGCTTTTCTCGTGCCGATCAACAAGCATGGCTAGCAACTGGAACACCTGAAAGCAAGCTAGCGGCAGAATTTTTGGACTTTGCTTTAACAGTTATTCAAAGTAACAATGACCCGAATCCAGCTTGGGATTTAGTTGCTGCTATTAACCTTAGTGAACCAAATTTCTCAGAGGAGACTCCTTTGCACTTGGAAGTAGATACACTCTCAGATCCAGGAACCACTCAAGGACAAACTCTTGCTGTTCCTAATTTACCTCCTAATGTTCTAGTTTCGTTAAACCCTAGTTTCAATAATTTGCCTTTCAGTGCTGGTGAGGTTTTCTCATATCTAGAAACAGAGTCTGTTCCTGAATCTAGTCCTATCTTGGGTATTTTGGTCTTGGGTGCAGCAGGAATTACTTTCCAAATTAAGCGGCAATTTAAGCACTAGTACTGCAAGGCGGAAGTCAAAATTTAAAATCTAAATAGGTATACACCGTAGGGGTTTTATTAATTTTGAATGGATGGTTTATTTCCGCCGTGCTGTACTAGTATCAAAAAAGTTTGTAGGATGGGCAAATATTTGTCCACCCTACAATTCTATGGTGTACACAGTAGCCCTACAGATTGACCAAAGCCAGAAAATATTAAGCAAAGGTTGAAAAATCTAGATTCGGTGGAATATCCTGAATCCTTCCTGGCCCGATCGCTCGTAATGCTTCTTTGAGTAAAATATCCCCAGTATACAAGGCACGTCCGACAATCACACCAGTCACGCCTTGAGGTTCTAACGCCAACAAACTCAACAAATCGGTGACAGAACTTACCCCACCAGAGGCAATTATTGGAATAGAAATTGCTGCTGCAAGTTCTCGCAAAGCTTCTAAATTGGGGCCTGTAAGTGTACCGTCCCGGTGAATATCTGTGTAAATTATGGCGGCTGCACCCAATTCTTGCATTTGTACAGCCAGTTGAGTTGCTAAAACTTCTGAGGTTTCTAACCAACCGCGAGTTGCTACGCGTCCGTTACGGGCATCAATGCCAATAATAATCTGCCCAGGAAATTCTTCACACAGTTCCTGCACTAACTGGGGTTGTTCTACGGCGATGGTTCCGAGAATTGCCCACTGTATGCCTAGATTGAATACTTGTTGTACACTGGTGCGATCGCGCAATCCTCCACCAATTTCAATGGGCACTGATACCGCATGAGCGATCGCTTCAATTGCCCCCAGGTTTACTACTTTACCTGTTTTAGCACCATCTAAATCAACTATATGCAATCTAGCAGCACCTTGATCTACCCACTGTTTGGCAACATCAGCCGGATTTTCGCTAAAAACTTGTGAGCGATCGTAGTCTCCCTGATATAGTCGCACACAGCGACCTTCTAGTAAATCAATTGCTGGAATTACATCCATTTAGTTTTTCCTCATAACTCAATCCAATCAAACACTAAGCTGTGACGCATTTAAACTGTATATTGACTTGTTTAAGGGTCGTCCTTTGTCCTTTGTCCTTGGTCATTTGTGTTTACAAAGGACTAAGGACTAATGACTAATGACTAATGACTAATGACTTTTCATTTTTAATTGCCTTACAGCTTGCCCAAAACCCATCACAAGCAAGATGTTAGAAAGGGTCAAAAATAGTTCTGCACTACCGTGCAACCAATCTACATTGGCTAAAGACTTGCCATAATGCAATACAGCATAAATTCCGGCTGGGATAGTGATGGCAACAAAGACGAGAGTACCGTAAAATCCATACAGCGCTAAACGCGGCATTTGCGGACTGCGGCTAATAAACCACAAGAAACCCAAATAGGGAAACAGTGAAAGCGCAAATAGGGTTTCTTTAGAAATCATTGCTCTGATTTGATAGGTTTTGGTTCAACAGTGTTAGCAGACTTGGTAGAACGCCAAATCAAGTACGCTGCTACCCAAAGCGTAAAATTACCAACTAAGGTCATGGTAGCTTGAAGCGTTACCAACCATTCTAGAGATTCGGCGTTGTCGAAATAATGCCAGGTACAAGCACACATGGCGCTGACCAAAGCTGGTAACATGGCAAGGGATAATCCCCACCAATTGCGATTGCCAGTGAGTTCGCCATAAGTCCAAATTAACCAAATGGCGACAATCCACTCAATAACGCTAGAAATATGAATAATCCAGGTGGGAATCGATAGGGCGTGCATAAGAAAGTTAGGAGTTAGGAGATGCGATTAATCGCGTCTGTACAACAGGAGTTAGGAGTAGAGACGCGATTAATTGCGCCTGTACAGGAGTAGCGGTGTCAAGATGATATGTAGCTTGAATTTTATATTTGTTTAAACAAAATCTTTGCTTGTTCTTTTAGAATTTTAAAGATTCCGAGTTCAAAGGCTCAAATGTCGAGTTCAAAGGCTCAAATGTCGAGTTCAAAGGCTCAACTGTCGAGTTCAAAGGCTCAACTGTCGAGTTCAGAGGCTCAACTGTCGAGTTCAGAGGCTCAACTGTCGAGTTCAGAGGCTCAACTG
>NZ_JBALFV010000039.1:0-31251 GCF_036916735.1 Nostoc sp. | reverse complement strand
AAAGACTCGTCGGCGAGTATTAAAGACTCATTCACGAGTATCAAAGACTCGTCGGCGAGTATTAAAGACTCATTCACGAGTATCAAAGACTCGTCAGCGAGTATTAAAGACTCATTCACGAGTATCAAAGACTCGTCAGCGAGTATTAAAGACTCGTCAGCGAGTATCAAAGACTCATTCACGAGTATCAAAGACTCATCCCCTATTCCCCATGCCCAATGCCCACTTGCCCTGAGCGACTTGTACTGAGCGTAGTCGAAGTAAGCCGAAGGGATGCCCAATGCCCAATGACAAATGACTAATGACAAATGACTAAAAAATGGTTCCGAATTGGGATGGTGAGTGTATTTCTTCTCTCACTTGCCTTACGGTTTTGGGGACTGGAGCGATTTAACACTCTGGTATTTGATGAAGTTTACTTTGCAAAATTTGGTAATAATTATCTCACGCATACGCCATTTTTTAATGCTCATCCGCCGTTAAGTCAATATATGATCGGCATTGGCATTTGGATTGGCAGTCACATTCCTTTTTGGCACGATACGGTAAATGGACTGACAGGATCGTTGCGATCGCCTTGGACTTATCGGTGGTTAAATGCCCTCACTGGCTCATTTATCCCTTTAGTAGTAGCTGCGATCGCTTATCAATTGAGTTATCGTCGTAGCTTTGCTCTACTTGCAGGTTTGTTCACAGCTTGTGATGGCATCTTTCTAGTTGAATCTCGCTATGCTTTAAGTAATATTTATATCGTCATCTTTGGTTTATTAGGGCACTGGTTTTTATTATTGGCATTAGATAACCAAAATCGGCGACGTTCTTTTTGGTTAGTTTTTGCTGGCATTGCTTTTGGTGCGTCAGTCGGTACTAAGTGGAATGGTTTATGGTTCCTCTCAGGTACTTATCTCATTTGGGTAGCAGCTTGGGTAATCCATTTGATATATTCTTTGCTTAACTCCAAACTCTTTTTTACATCTTCTTCATTGAAGGAAGCAGAAGGCACGAGTCAGGAGGTAAGAGTTAGTACTTATTCTCCCCCATCCCTACCATCATCATCTCAGACACCACTACAAAATCTAACTCAGCTAAATATTTTTCACATGCTGTTTTATCTAGGAATTATTCCAGCTTTGATTTACAGCATCATCTGGATTCCTCACCTTCAACTAGATAAAACTTATGGATTTATTGCAGTACATCAGCAAATTTTGAAGTTTCACTTACAGCTAGGTGGTAATAGTCCTAACGTGCATCCTTATTGTGCTGCCTGGTACAAATGGCCGTTGATGACTCGACCAATGGCATATTATTATCAAACGGCTGAAAGTATCACTGAACCTTTACCTGTGATGGGCCCGCCTTTGCCTGCTGGTGCTGGACAAGTTATTTATGATGTCCATGCAATGGGCAATCCATTTTTGTGGTGGTTTGGTATTGCTGCAATGTTGTTTTTAGTAGGGATGCTGGTGTCACAAGCCATAATTTCTTGGGTAAAAGAAAGGCGTTTTTCTGTACCTGCAACTCTTAGTGTTGATACTTGGATTGCTTTGTATTTAGTTATAAATTACGCTGCCAATTTATTACCTTGGGTGGAAGTAACAAGGTGCGTTTTTATCTACCATTATATGTGTGCAGTGGTGTTTATATTTTTAGCGATCGCTTGGTTTGTCGATCAATGTCTTCGCAGTTATTATCAACAACTCCGGGCACTAGGTGTCACTATTACTTTTATCATTCTGGCTGCTTTTATTTTCTGGATGCCCATTTATTTGGGTTTACCCCTCTCACCTCACGATTATAAGCTGCGAATGTGGTTCAACTCTTGGATTTGATTAAAGAAGAATTTCTGAATTTGTCTCAATGCTCTCCCATGACATTCGCAATCCTTTAAATACTATTCTCTTGGCTGCTGGATTGCTACAAAACTAATAGGACTAGCCCTTTCAAAGTGACTAGTAAAATCTATTTTTTCTTTCAGCGTTGCGCCAGTTGCTCCAAGTCCGGGAACCGCAAGGGCGCACTGGCTTCTCTGTGCCTCTGCGGTTTAAAAGTAATTTTTATAACTACAGAAGCGTAGAGAACACAGGGATAAGAGGTTAAAGAAGAATTTATGAACTAAAATTTCCACCCACCTTGAAAGGACTGATATAACTTTTTTCTCTGCTCACCAGAAATTTATCTTTACAAAACCTTACTAAAATTTAGCAACTATTTTCGAAATTTATAAATTGGATTTGTAGCCTAATCTATATATACAAAAGCAATATTCAAAAAAAATTGCCAGAAATATCGCTTAACTAAATTATTTTTTGCATAAAACTAAAACTAAATGGTGATAAGTACTACAGTTGCAAGAAAAACTATTTTTTGCAATCTTTCTACTTAACCTTAGCAATAACTGTCAAATTATGAATCGTTCATAAGACATTCGTGTGTCCAAAAACCTAGTCAATAATACGTGTATGTCTGACTGCAATACGAAAATTGAAACAAGATATATAAGAGTAACTAACGGTAAGTATTTAACATTATTTCAGCGTAAATTACTGTTAGTAAGTTTGGAAAAAAGTTTACCTGAATCTTACCGACAACGTATTGAAATCATGTTGTTGGCAGATGAGGGAAAAACCCAAAGGTCAATTTGTCAGATTTTGGGGTGTTGTCCAGCAACAGCGAGGCATTGGATGCACATAGCCCGAACAGGGATGGCGCACCAATGGCAAGATTGCCCCATTGGTCGCCCGAAGGCAATAAATGACGAGTATTTAGAACGTTTAAAAGAACTGATTAAAAGTAGTCCCCGCGATCATGGCTATGCTTTTCGGCGGTGGACAACAAACTGGCTAGGGAAACATCTAGCAAAAGAATTTGGGATTGAGGTGAGCGATCGCCATATCAAGCGACTGCTCAAACAGATGGGATTATCTACACTACCAAAACCCAACAATTCTGAAGCAAACAGCCATGAGCAGGCTAAGAGTTCCAAAATCTTCATTGGTGACCTGAAATCAGCAGCTATTCCAGATGATTCAGAATTTATGTCTCTGAACTTCGCAACATTAGGAAAGGATTCAGACATCTATGGCGCAAGATATATCTGCTGGGTTGGTTTCTCTGGAACAGTTCAACAAAACTCTGGGTTATTCTCTTTCGAGAGAGGAATTTCAACACTGTCTTCAACAAGTTAAATTTATCAACCCGAAAGTCGGCAAATTCTGGCAAGGAACTGATGCTCAACCAGGAATTTATATTGCGATCGCTGGTAAGGTCAGGTTACTAGATAGCGCCGATGAGTTAATCGCCACTTTAGAGGCAGGTGACTCATTTGGAGAATTTACCTTGTTTAAGGAGGGTGACTTTAAACCTTACGCTGCCAGGGCTTCAGTAAACTTGCAACTGTGCTTTGTTCCGGGTGAAGTGTTATGGCCATTGATGGCTATATATCCCCAAATTCGGGAGCATTTCTGGGCTAAGGCGCGATCACGTAACTCCCAACAGGTAGACTCGGATAACCCCCCAGTACTGCCATCTGACTCAAAAAAAGTGCATGAAACAAAGATTTTGTCAACGCCAGCAGTAAAGCCACGCGAGAAAAAAATAAGCAAAGCCTATTTTCCCAACTCTACGCAGCGAGTAGGGCATTTATTACAGCGTGTGATTCGGCGCTATCCGTTTTTTGCTCAACAGAGTGGATCAGATTGTGGTGCAGCTTGTTTAGTAATGGTGTCTCGCTATTGGGGGAAAAATTTTAGTGTCAATCGCCTCCGGGATATCGCCAATGTTGATCGTAATGGTTCATCACTGCGGGGGTTATCGGCGGCGGCGGAAAGTATTGGGTTTGCCACACGACCTGTGAAAGCGAGTCTTAACCAATTAGCGAAGCAAAAACTGCCTGCGATCGCCCATTGGGAAGGCAAGCATTACATCGTTGTCTACGAAATTACGCCCAAACACGTCATTGTAGCCGACCCCGCCATTGGTCAACGCACCCTCAGCCATGCCGAATTTAAAGCCAACTGGACTGGCTATACACTGCTGCTGCAACCCACAGCCTGGTTAAAGGATGCCAAAGAGACTACAACTCCCTTTTGGCAATTTTTTGAGTTGATCAAGCCTCACTCTTTAGTAATGCTGGAAGTGTTTGTCGCTTCTTTATTTATCCAGATTTTTGGACTTGTTACTCCCCTATTCACGCAGTTAATTTTAGACCGAGTGGTGGTGCAGCGTTCTGAACTAACCTTAACGGCGGTAGGGTTAGGGTTACTGATTTTTAGTTTATTCCGTGTGGCGATGACGGGGTTGCGGCAATATCTGCTAGACCACACGGCGAATAAGCTCGATTTAGCACTGATTGTCGGATTTATTCGCCATACCCTGCGGCTACCCTTGAGTTACTTTGAGTCTCGTTATGTGGGGGATATTATCTCTCGTGTACAGGAAAACCGCAAAATTCAACGTTTCCTCTCCGGTGAGGCGTTGTCCATCTTGCTAGATTTAGTCACTGTCTTTATCTATTTAGGATTGATGTTTTGGTACAGCTGGAAAATGGCGCTGCTGGTGTTGGTGATTATACCGCCTTTTTTCCTGCTGGCATTGATTGCCACACCTTTTTTACAAAAGATTTCTAGAGAAATCTTTAATGCTGTTGCTAAAGAAAGTAGCTATCTGATTGAAGCCCTTTCTGGTGTAAGAACAGTTAAATCTACAGCAGTAGAACAAACAGTGCGTTGGCATTGGGAAGAGTTATTAAGTAAGGAAATAAAAACCAACTTTTCTGGACAAATTATTAGTAATCGCCTGCAAATATTCAGTAACACAACTGAAGCAGTGTTAACTACTGTCTTGCTATGGTTTGGGGCGTACCAAGTGATTCACAACCAGCTAACCATTGGGCAATTAGTAGCATTTAATATGTTGCTGGGAAATATTATTAGACCGTTCCAACGATTAACAGTATTGTGGAATCAATTGCAAGAAGTTGTAATTGCGGTAGAACGAATTAATGATGTGTTGGATGCAGAACCAGAAGAGGATTTGCAGCATCAGGCGCGGCAATCTTTACCACCCATTCAAGGTAACATTTACTTTGACAACGTGACATTTCGCTATCACCCTGAAAGCGATATCAATGTTTTAGAAAATCTTAGTTTTGAAATACAAAGCGGACAAATGGTTGCCTTGGTGGGACGCAGTGGTTCAGGTAAAACCACAATTTCTAAGCTGGTTTTAGGGTTATATCCCCCCACAGATGGCAAAGTGTTGATTGATGGGCAGGATATTACCAGTGTTTCGTTGCGTTCTCTACGTGAGCAGGTTGGGGTAGTTGACCAAGATACCTTTTTGTTTGGCGGAACGATTCGAGAAAATATTAGCTTGGCACATCCTGGGGCAACTTTAGCAGAGATTATTGAGGCGGCGCGATTGGCGGGTGCTGATGAGTTTATTAAAAAATTACCTATGGGTTATGAAACCCAGATTGGTGAAGGAGGGGGGATGTTATCTGGAGGACAGCGACAAAGAATTGCGATCGCTAAAGCGTTGTTAGGCAATCCCAAACTGTTGATTTTAGATGAAGCGACTTCCCATCTAGATGCAGAGTCAGAAAGGATTATTCAGACCAATTTAAACACAATTCTCAAAGGCAGAACCACCTTAATAATTGCCCATCGCCTTTCAACTGTGCAGAATGCAGATTTGATTTTAGTGCTGGATCGCGGCGTGTTGATTGAGAGTGGGACTCACCAAGAGTTGATGGCCAAGCGGGGGCATTATTTTTATCTCAATCATCAGCAGTTGGATGTTGCAGGATGAAATAAGAGGACAAGGAAGAAACTTTTCTTGTCTCCCCACTCCCAATACGGTTTGGATAAGACTTGATCCCCCCGCCTGCGGCAACCCCCTTTTTAAGGGGGTAATAAGAATAAAAAGCCCCTCTTTTTAAGGAGGGTTGGGGGAATCTCCGAGAGCCAAACATATTAACGAAACCGTATTCTCCCCACTCCCAAAATCCTAAATTGATCTCAGGAAAAATCATGCCAAACACATTGAATGGAAGGGTTAAAACCCAAATCTATGAGGTAGAACAGCGCGAGGAAATTTTAAGGGAGCAAACACCAGCTACCTCAACTGATGATTGGTCTTACGCAACCAAGGATTTACTTGATAGCTTGCCCCAGGTTTGGACAAGGGGATTATTGTATTTTTTGGTGGTGTTTGTGTCGATCATTTTACCTTGGGCGATCCTATCTAAGGTGGATGAAACGGGTACAGCAACAGGGCGACTTGAGCCAAAGGGAAAGACGGTTAGGCTGGATGCTGCTGTGGCGGGTACTGTTGCTGAAATTCGGGTAAAGGAAGGTGATTCAGTTAAAATTGGGCAGACTTTGTTGGTATTGGAATCGGAATTAGTTAAGGCGGACTTACGGCAGGCACAGGAGAAATTGGAAGGACAATTAAATCGACTTTCTCAGTTAAATTCATCTAAAAGTCAGTTAGTAGTATCTTTGACAACTCAAGAGCAACAGAACCAATCTCAACAGTTAGAAAAACAGGCTCAAATTGAGCAAGCGCGACAGAATATGAATGCTCTGAGGAATTCTTATGACTTACAAAAAGACGAAAAATTAGCTCAAGTCAATCAGGCACGACAAACTCTTGAGCATAGTCAAACAGCTAATAAGTTAGTAAACAGTAGTTTGGCGAGTACCGAGCGGGAAGTTGAACGCTATCACAGTCTTTGGCAGTCAGGAGTTGTTCCAGAAATTAATGTTGTCCAGAAGCAAGATATAGCTAAAGACAAGCAACAGTTATACGAACAAAATCAGTCAGATATTCAGCAGGCTAAACTACGTTTGGTAGAACAACAAAGTAGTTATGAGCGGACTATTCGGCAAGCAAATGCAGATATTGAGCAGGCACTATTGCGACTGAAAGAACAAGAAAGGAGTTATCAGACCTTAACTCGTTCTAGTAAGCTGGCTCTGCTAAAAATCGATGAACAACAGAAGGATTTGGAGACAGAAATTACTACGCTTCAGGCAGAAATTGCTCAAAATAAGAGTCAGATTGTCTCGTTAAAGTTTCAGTTAGGACAACGAGAGTTAAGAGCCACTGTCAACGGTAGAGTGTTTCAGTTACCAATACAAAGGGCTGGGTCTGTAGTGCAACCTGGAGCAATGATTGCAGAGATTGCCCCCCAAGGTTCACCTTTAATAATTCGGGCGCAAATGGCGACAAATGAGAGTGGCTTTTTGCGAAGAGGATTGCCAGTCAAGTTAAAGTTTGATGCTTATCCATTTCAGGATTATGGAATAGTGCAAGGAGAATTGTTAGAGATTTCTCCTACTACCATAGAGGTGGAAACAGCTAATGGAAAGGTGGCGGCTTATGACTTGGAAATTGCCTTAAAACAAAATTGTATTTCCTCAATTAATAAATGTATTGCCTTGCGTCCTGGTGATACGGCGACAGCTGAGGTAATTGTGCGCCAGCGTCGGATTATTGATTTTCTGCTTGACCCATTTAAGAAGTTGCAGCAGGGTGGGGTGAAATTATAGAAAACCTAACCCCCTTTCCTATATCCAAAGAACATAGGAATTGGGTATGTAGAGACATTATATGTAATGTTTCTACATCCAGCTAATAAGTCATGCTCTCATGTTTTATTTTGCTAACCAAATTTAGGATAAATATCATGTCACAATCTATCACCATTACCAAGGAAGATATTCTTCAGCAAGTTAAGGTATCTTGTAAAATTCCTGAGATAGTTGAACAGATTGTTACCCGCAAGGTGATTATAGCGGCTGCTGAAGAGGCTGGGATAAAAGTAGAGGTTGAGGAACTTCAGAAAGCAGCAGACCAAATACGATTAACTAATAAACTCGATAGTGCTGATGATACCTGGAAATGGTTAGGGGAACATGGTTTGTCCTTAGATGATTTTGAAGAAATCGCTTACATTAGTCTCATTTCTGGGAAGTTGGTAAAACATCTTTTTGCAGATAAAGTTGAAGCCTATTTCTTTGAAAACCAATTAGATTATGTTGGGGTGGTGATATATGAAGTTGTTCTGGATGATGAAGATTTAGCCTTAGAACTCTTCTATGCGATTAAGGAAGGTGAGATGAGTTTCTATGATGTTGCTCACAAATACATTCAGGATACTGAATTACGTCACAAAGGTGGATATTTGGGGATAGTGCGTCGCAAAGATTTAAAACCAGACATTTCGGCTGCTGTCTTTGCTGTTACAGTGCCTCAGGTTCTTAAACCGATAGTGACTTCTAAGGGATTACATCTAATTTTCGTGGAGGAGATTATCCAGGCAGAATTGGATAACAACCTACGTAATCAAATTATCACTGATTTATTTAATGAGTGGATTAAGCAACAAATGAAAGAAGTTGAAGTTGCAATGAATTTGTTAGCCTAAGATAAGCCCTATCCAAATCAACAGATCCAGCAAACGTGGAATCCTAAACTTTCAGGAGATAACCTTGCTATTTACACAAGGTTTTGTCAAGCCTTGCGCTCGCATGTTAAGGGAAGCTCTAGAGCGTGTTGATTTGGATGAGCAAGAAATATTTACTCACAGCTTTAAGCAGACGGTACTTTCGGCAATGAGTGATGTGGGAGTTCCTCTACGAACCACATTCAATAAACTTGTCGCTTTATAAAAAATTGGTGTCTGAAAGCCTTTCGCTGTCTAGCTCGAAAAATTTAAAAACCTTATTAGGCGACAAGTCTAATCTATTGAGGAGTAATCGTAACTGTTATTGTTCCATCCGGTTCAGATTTTACTTCAATTTTTGGTTGAGTTCCTCCCATGATAATTCCTAATTCCTCCTCTGATATTTCCGCAAATTCTGCTTCAATTGGAAGTATGTTGGATATTGTAATGTTAGCCATAATTAACTTAGACCTTAATGAAATTGTTTTCTTAAAATGAGAATTTTAACTTACTCATTCTGTATATATAGTCCGTTATTCTATCTTTATTTTCAAGAGTTAAATCAGTTTGCTTTTAACCTCAAATAAAACAATTCCGTCCCAAAAAACTCCAACCTAAATTTGGTCATTATTAAATCTTGAGAAGTATCAATAGGTGTTAAAAGATTTCTTCATAACCAATATTGTAGATTCGTTGATGTATTACACCGAATTAGAAAATGAGTCAAATATCAAAAAATTTTATGCATCATCTTTTGTTGGATTTTTGATTTTAAAATGCTAATCACTATACATTGTAACAAAAATAATTCATTTATATCTCTGTTTATTATCTAAAGTTATTACTGTCTTTTATTTTCAAAAAATAATTTATTCTATTTTTAGGAAATAGCATAATTTTGGGATATTATTGATATATATCAATAGCCAAATGAGTTAGGACACGAAACGTAAGACTTGTTCGCTCATCTCGCTAAGGAGTCAAACAGCTTAAGTTTTTTATGAATTCGATTCTTAAGCCAAGATCAACATTTTTCAATTCGGTTGAGGTCTGGAAAATAAGGTGGCAAATACAGGACTTGACAACTAGCCTCTCGAATCAACTGTTCAATACGTCCACTTTTATGAAAGGTGGTATTATCCATCGTCACAACCTGCCTTAGTTTGGGTACAGGTACTAAGCAGGTTTCCAAGCAGGTCTCAAATATATCTAGGTTATAAAACCTTTCAAGCGTGAAGGGAGTCATCAACTGCTAATTAGATAATACCGCAATCATATTCACTCGGCCTTAACTTTGCCCAAATTTGAGGACATTGAAGCGCTCTCCTCGCTCATTCAAGCCTAAGCCGTAATCATCTTGATGATCTATACTAGACTCATCAACATAGAAGTCTACGTCCTAACTATACTGGCAACTGCTATATTTAGCATTTTTTTTACAACAAAAGTTAAGATAAAAAATAACCCAAGGTAAACTTGGGTGAAAAAAGATAAGTAATCAACCTTAAGTAATTTGTGGATATAATCTAACTAGTTTTCAATTCTCAAAACACCTGCTTCTTTTTCGATGCGGTCTAGAGCTTTCTTTGCCCGAAAAATTACTCTTAAATAAGCTAGTTGACTATTCCAAGGTGAACGAGGTAATAGGGTTGCTTGAGAGTCAGAAACAGTCGTATTTTCTGAAGGGATATCAGTAGAGATATTATTCATAGAAATGGTATTTTGCAGTTTTTAATTGCTAGAACTAACTAAAGATGATGCTAGATTTGCTTCTTCTTCCCAACCTTCTGGCCATTGAATGCGATCGCTAGTAAAATGAAGCGAATCGTTTTCAGGCCAAGGAGCATTTATCGGTTCTTCAACTAGCCCAAACTCCCCATTGTCAAAGGGGTTTCCGTCCGCCTGACGTTGCAGAAAAACTCGCTCTCGAATACCGCCTTTTTCCTGAGTTAGGGCGCGATGATGACAATAGGGGTTATTACCTCTCTTATCAAAGAAAACGTGAGCAGTCCAACTGCAACCACCTCGACAGAGTTGGGCAAATTCACAAGTCTTGCAAAAACCCCATAAGTGTGATGTTCCTTTAGGAGTATCAGCTCCAAGATTAAACCTTAGTTCTTCGGTTTCTTCAATAATTGTCCGCAGTGAATAGTCGCGGATGTTACCGCCAGTATATGCTGTGGTAGGTAGTGAGGGACAACCTTTGATAGCACCATCGGCTTCAATGCCTATAGCAGACAGCCCAGCGCTACATCCCTGCCAAAAAGTCCAAGCATCCCCTCCTCCTCGCAGCATTCGCTCATAAGGCCCGTAGTAGCCAATATTATTTCCTGGCTGTACTTGCACCCCTTCTTGCTTTGCGCGTTGGGCAACACGAGCAATCATCGGATATACATCTAGTAATTCATAAGGTTGCAGCAGAATCTCACTATTATCTGCAGCATTCCCCATCGGTACAGTCAATTGAATTTGCCAAGCGAAGATGCCAGCGTCGCGCAGATGCTCGTAAATACGAGGAAATTCTGGTGCAGAGAGACGATTGATTTGAGTGTTGCAACCGAAGCGAATACCTGCTTGTTTAAGATTGCTCATAGTCTTAAACGCCCATTGCCAAGAACCTTGTCTACCACGGAGGCGATCATGAGTTGCTTCTAAGCCATCAACTGAGACAGATACCACTCTAATTCCAGCTTCTTTCATCCGCCGTGCTGTATCGAGAGTGATACCATAACCTCCAGTGGTCATACCGCAAAGCATCCCAGAAGAAGTAATTGCTTGGGCAATCTCCAGCCAATCAGGACGCAGAAATGCTTCACCACCAATTATGGTTACTTCAGTGATTCCCACTTCCGCCATTTGCTTGACTAAATCAAGAGCTTCTGCTGTAGAAAGTTCGTTCGCTCTTGTATGACCAGCACGAGAACCGCAGTGCTGGCAAGCTAGATTACATTTTAATGTAATTTCCCAAACTGCATAACTAATTCGACGATAAGTCATTAGAATACCCTCAATTAATTTCTTGAGAAAAGGACGAATATATCCTCATTCGTCCCCATAAACCTAAACTGTTATCTAAGCAATATTGTCTGACTGAATAACTCCATAAGCAAGCTGGTAACCAGGTGGCTTATGGGGACAATCAATAGGTTCCGAAACAATAACTCCATATAGCGGTAGCGGACGTATAATAGGCTTCCCAGTAATTGATGAAGCCCCACCAAAAACGGCTTCTAGTTCTTCTTCATTTAAATCCTTGAGTTCATCGTCACCAGCAGTTGACTCCAACAATTGAGTCGTATATTCTTCAAACTCATCCTGAGTGAAATTGTAGCCAGCGGCTTTGACTTTTTGGCTACATTCTTCCTTACTTTTAACGCCTTGAATTTGAGTGCGAAAAGCTTCATCATTTGCTAGCTTTGCATAAAATGCTTGAACATTTTCTAAGGACATGATTTCCTCCTAAAATTATTTAACTCAGACCTAGCTTTGCTTAACCAAAAATCGGTGTTGCCACTTCAACTGCTAGTTGAGAGGGATTGTAATTATCTGTAATAACTTGCGGGCAACGTATACAAGCTGCCTTACCTTCCTGCTGCCTCCACCGATAATCTAGGCGTATGGAACAATTATGTAATTTCCCAAACTGCATAACTAATTCGGCGATAAGTCATTGGAATAGCCTCAATTAATTTCTTCAGAAAAGGACGAATATATCCCTATTCGTCCCCATAAAGCTAAACTGTTATCTAAATATTTGACTGAGTAACTCCATACAAAGGCTGCACAACAGGTGGCTTATGTGGACAATCATCAATAGGTTCAATAACTCCATATAGTGGATGTGCTACTATAGTATGCTTTGCAGCAATTGATGAAGCCCCACCAAAAACGGCTTCTAGTTCTTCTTCATTTAAATCCTTGAGTTCATCGTCGCCAGCAGTTGACTCCAACAACTGAGCCGTATATTCTTCAAACTCATCCTGGGTGAAATCGTAGCCAGCTGCTTTGACTCTTTGGCTACATTCTTCCTTACTTTTAACGCCTTGAATTTGAGCGCGAAAAGCTTCATCATTTGCTAGCTTTGCATAAAAGGCTTGAACATTTTCTATGGACATGATTTACTCCTAAAATTATTGAACTCAGACCTAGCTTTACTTAACCAAAAATCGGTGTTGCCACCTTAACTGCTAGTTCAGAGGGATTGTAGTTATCTGTAATAACTTGCGGACAACGCGTACAAGCTGCCTTGCCTTCTTGCTGCCACCACCGACAATCTCGGCGTATAGAACAGGGTGGTAGTTCTTCTGCTACTGATGGTAACTTTTCTACAATTCGCATTGCTAGACGACAATCTTGTCCATCAAAATGCTGACAACCTTTAGTAGCACAAGGTGCTGCCGTCCGAAAAATTTCGGCTGGTGTAATTGGACTAGTTTTTGCTATTAGTTCATCCGTAATAGGTTGGGGCTTTTTGAGATAAGCTACACGGGATTCTGTCACTGTCCCACCGACTACGCCAAAGACAACACTATCCACATCTGGTCTAGCACTGGGACAAAGTGTAGTTTTATTAGCAGCAAATTCTTCCATCAATTGAGTCTCCAAGGAAGATAATTTTTTTAAAAGGCTTCGGGTTCCTTGGAGATGATTCCTGTAGTAATAATAATAGGAAACGCTATACCACCTGCTACATTTGTGGCTTCTGTTTTAGACAAAGCTAACAGGGCATCTTCTGAATCTAAACCTTGGTTCCGTCTTTCCACGGCATTTTTTACAGCATCATCAATTAGCTCGTTAATTTCAAGCTTACGGTTATACTTTATTTCCATGTTGATTTTCCTTTGAATTTTGACATGATTAGACTTCAATACTGAATAAAACTGCCTAATCATTTCCTCATTTTAAGAAAAAGGAAAGCTAACAAGTCTATTGGTAAGACTCTCAATGAGATATAAATAAAACTTTTATGTCATTAAATAAAAATGTTTTAAATATCCTATTTTTAGCGACAGGTATATTAATCAAGTCATGTATAGCAATCCGATTTGATTTTTGAAGTTCTTGGCTTGGTACGCGAAGCGAGATAGGCAGGGAGTCGGGAATCAGCCTTTTCGAGTTGAGGGCGAGTTTATTCACGCAATCAAATAGGAGTTCTATACTTTTGCATACCAATGCAAATTGAATATTTAGGTTAATTATGGGCATTAACTATAATAGTTATGTCCTAAAATTATTGCCATTATAAGATTTATAAAATGTGAATATGTCAAGCAAAATTTGGCCTTTATAGCGCTAGATGCTTATACCGCCACTACCCCTCATTCACTACCTCTCGCCTGACAAATAAAGCTCGATAAACAGGTTCACCCTTTTTTTGCGTTCCTATTTCCCGTTCTGTAGGGACTGGGAGTGGGTTTTGAGCTAACCATTCTTCTGTACCAACTTTCTGATAAGCTGGATGAGCAGCAAAGCGATCGCGCATTTCTACAGCAACAAATTCTATATCTGATTGCAGAAATACAACGCAACCAACCGCAAGATAATTAGCTAACTCTGCCACTAGTTCTGGTTGGACTACACGGCGTTTAGCATGGCGGGTTTTAAACCAAGGATCGGGGAATTGAATTGTAACACGTTGTAAACTTCCTAGAGGGAGGGAAGATAAAAGCGATGCCTGCGGCGGGCTTTGCCTACGCAGTGAGTTATTCACATTGCAAAATAAGTAGTGCAGGTTTGTCAAACCTAACTCAGAACGTAATTTATTCGCCTCCACCACCAACGGTTCCCGAATTTCCAAGCCTAGAAAATTCCAGTTGGGTTCTATTTTGGCCATATTTACCAAAAACAGTCCTTTAGCGCAGCCAATATCTAAATGTAGCGGTTGATTTGGCTTTGCATAAATTTTTTCCCAGTCTTGGGGACTTGCTGGTGTTTGATACTTTTTCGCAAGTGGATTAACATGCTGGCGGACTCTGACTGCTGCCAAAATTTTCTCTCCTTTACCTGAAAATATCCTGATATAGTAACTATGAAACTCCTTTGCTATTCATGAACTGTCACAAACGTTTGAAATTGTATTCAATTAGGAAGCGTAGCTTGCCGCACTTCTCTACGAGACGCTCTTGCTAGCTTGCTTCCCTGTAGGGGTACGACAAAGCTCAGTGACCATCGTAAGCATCGCCTCATCGAAAAAAAGGCGACGTGTACTTGATTATTAAAGAAAACGTAAAACCTTTATCGCCTGAGACTTTGAAGGAACTCTTGCTTGAGCGCAAAATAGTTATTAATCTCTGCACAAGTAAGCGGTGTAACTTTTATTTCTGCTCGGATTGGCTGTAATAAAGCGTTTAGGCTGCAATGTGAACTGTTAGCCTTTCTATATACGCAATCGGAACTCATGTCAGTTATCCTAAAGTAGTCACCTATTTCTAGTTGTTGGAAAGTCATTAGATCCTCAAAATTTTTGCTAGATAACGGTTATAAAACTAAGAACTTATAAAGCTAATTCTAAATTGTTCTCTTAAATTTACCTTTTTATATTTTAAGTTAAGTAAATTTGCACTAAGTAAGCTTTTAGTTCATTGCTCTCTTTAACTAGCTAAGAGGCTATTTACCGTGATTTATTATACCTTTTTTACTAAATATTTGAGTTACCTACCCAGGCAAAAAAAAGCAATATATGCTAGAATTTTATCAAATTATGGCAATTATTCAAGAGAAATTTAGAATAATTTTGCACTTTGTTGAGTAAACAAGCTAAAATCTACGATTTTTGGAGATTTTTAGGTTATGACAACCTCACAGGAGAGGATTATCCCGACAGACTTGCGAAACGAAATGTCGCAATCTTATCTGGAATACGCCATGAGCGTGATAGTGGGTCGGGCGCTGCCAGATGCCAGGGATGGTCTAAAACCTGTGCATCGTCGCATTCTCTATGCAATGCACGAGCTAGGTCTACTTCACGATCGCCCCTTTAAGAAATGCGCCCGTGTGGTGGGGGAAGTGTTGGGTAAATATCACCCCCACGGCGACACAGCAGTATATGATGCCTTGGTGCGGATGGCGCAGGATTTTTCCATGCGATCGCCCCTAGTTGACGGACATGGTAACTTTGGTTCAGTAGACAACGATCCGCCAGCCGCCATGCGGTACACAGAATGCCGCTTAAAAGCTTTAACTAGTGCTGGTTTACTCCACGACATCGAGTGTGAAACCGTAGATTTTGCTGATAACTTCGACGGTTCCCAGCAAGAACCGACAGTGCTACCGGCGCGGATTCCTCAGTTGTTGCTCAACGGTTCCTCTGGCATTGCCGTGGGTATGGCAACCAACATTCCACCGCACAATTTGGGCGAATTAATTGATGCTTTAGTGGCTATCATCCACAATCCCGAAATCACCGATATCGAATTAATGCAGTATGTTCACGGCCCAGACTTTCCGACTGGGGCGCAAATTTTAGGAACATCTGCCATTCGAGAAGCTTACACCACCGGGCGTGGTTCTATCACCATGCGTGGTGTCGCTAACATTGAAACCGTTGAACAACGGGGACGACCAGATAGAGAAGCAATTATCATCACCGAATTGCCCTATCAAACCAACAAAGCGGCGCTGATTGAAAAAATCGCCGAAATGGTAAACGAGAAGCGGCTAGAGGGCATCGCAGATATCCGGGATGAAAGCGATCGCGACGGGATGCGAGTTGTGATCGAACTCAAGCGTGATGCTTATCCCCGCGTCGTTCTCAACAACCTCTACAAGCAAACACCACTACAAGCCAACTTCGGCGCAAATATGCTGGCGTTGGTGAATAGCGAACCGCAAGTACTCACCCTCAAGCAGTTCTTAACCGTCTTCTTGGATTTCCGCATCGAATCCATTGCCAGACGCACCCGTTACGAACTGCGGAAAGCCGAAGAACGTGACCATCTCCTACAAGGATTATTAATTGCCCTGTCGCACTTAGATCCAATTATTGTCTTGATTCGCCATGCTCCCGATGCACCCACAGCTAAAGGTGAATTAATCACAACTTACGGACTTTCGGAAGTGCAAGCAGATGCGATTTTGCAGATGCAATTGCGGCGGTTGACTGCCTTAGAAGCAGATAAAATTCGTTTAGAACACGAGGAATTACAAGCGAAAATTACCGATTTGCAAGATATTTTGGCACGCCGGGAGAGAGTGCTAGAAATCATTGAAACTGAAGTTGGGCAACTAAAAACTAGCTTCGCCACACCTCGCCGCACGGTAATTTTACCAGGGGAAGGGGAATTAGACGATCGCGACCTAATTGCCAATGAAAAAGCAATAATTTTGGTTACAAAGCAAGGCTACATTAAACGGATGCCAGTCAACACCTTTGAAGCCCAAAGCCGTGCTACCAGAGGCAAAGCCGCAGCCAAGGTAAAAGATGATGACACCGTTGAGCATTTCTTGACTTGCTGCGATCACGACAGTATTTTATTCTTTAGTGAACGTGGTGTTGTTTACTGCCTAACAGCTTATCAAATTCCGGTGAGTTCGCGTACCAGTCGCGGGACACCAATTGTCCAGATGCTACCGATTCCCAAAGAGGAAAAAATCACTTCGATTGTACCTGTTGACGAGTTTAGCAACGAAGAATATCTGGTCATGCTCACCAAAGGCGGTAATATTAAGAAAACCGAATTGGCAGCATTTAGTCACATTCGCGCCAATGGTTTGATTGCCATTTCCTTAGAAGAAGGCGACCAACTGCGCTGGGTGCGACGCGCCAGAGTAGAGGACAGTGTAATCATTGGTTCTCAAAACGGCATGGCGATTAACTTTCGATGCAACCACGAACAACTGCGTCCTTTAAGTAGGGCGACTCGTGGGGTGAAAGCCATGAAACTCAAAAATAAAGATGAACTGGTGGGTATGGATATTCTCCCGGCAGCAATTCTTGAAACTTTGGATATAGTTACAGAAACCGAAATTGAAGATATCGAAACAGTCGAAACAGAAGATATCGAAATTACCGAAACTAATGAAGAGTCCGCAGAAGTGCCTAGCAATGGCATTATTGGCCCTTGGGTGTTGGTAATTACAATGGGAGGATATGGTAAGCGCGTACCCGTTGCCCAATTCCGCCTACAAAATCGTGCTGGTCAGGGTTTAATGGCAACTAAGTTCAAAAACCGTAAAAACAAAGACAAGTTGGCAACCCTACGCATTGTCAACAATGATGATGATGAAATCATGATGGTGACAAATCGTGGTATTATCATTCGTCAAGCGGTAAATGCGATTTCTATCCAATCGCGATCGGCAACTGGAGTTAGAGTACAGCGTTTAGACGAAGATGACGCCATTATCGGAGTGGCAGTAGTTCCACCTGATGCTGCCGATGCAGAAGAAGCAGAATAAAAAGCAGGGGGAGCAGGGAAAGCAGGGGAGGCAGGGGGAGAGGTTAACTTCCTTACTCCCTTACTTGATTGCCTTAGCTAGCGGCATTTTAATGGGGCTAACTGTAGCCCCTGTAGGTGCATGGTTCTTGGCTTGGATTGCCCTAGTCCCGCTCTGGGTAATAATTATCACCTCAGCCAAACGCAAAAACCAATTCCCTCCTGCTTTCTTCTGGGGTATCGGTTATCACAGTGTCGCCCTATCTTGGATTACCGGAATTCATCCGATGACATGGTTGGGCGTTCCTTGGCTGCCAAGTTTGTTGATCACCCTTTTTTGTTGGGGATTTATCAGTGTCTTGGGAGGGGTATTCCTTAGTATTTGGGCGGCTGTGATGGTTCGCCTAAACGGACAAAAACCGTGGCTGCGTGTACTGATTGGTACAGCCGTCTGGTGCAGCTTAGAGAGTCTATGGAGTGCTGGGCCTTTGTGGTGGAGTTCCCTTGCTTACACCCAAAGTCCGCATAATCTCATAATTGTACATTTGGGGCAACTCTCTGGGCCTAATACTGTGACAGCTGCGATCGTCGCTGTTAACGGGTTAATTGCTGAAGGATGGATGAACCGCCAAGACGCCAAGGACGCCAAGATTTTCTCTGTGTCCTTTGCGCCTTGGCGGTTCGTTAATAAATACTGGGTTAGCGCTACAGGATTATTAATTACCTTACACCTCATTGGTTTTATCTTATATAGTCGTCCCATTGCCCAATTACCAGAAGCAGCCTTGAAAGTGGGGATTGTTCAAGGTAATATCCCAAACCGACTTTTACAAAGTTCTGAAGGGTTTCGTCGCGCCCAAGAAAACTATACCAATGGATATCTAACTTTAGCAGACCAAGGTGTAGATGCAGTCCTTACCCCAGAGGGAGCCTTACCAATTTTCCAGCGTAACTTGATGCAAACTGCTTTAGTCGCAGCCGTGAAGGCAAAAGGCGTAGTTGCTTGGATTGGGGCTTTTGGCGAACGGGGAGAGAGTTATACAATTAGCTTGTTTACTTTCAACAGCAAGGGTGAAATTGTTAGCCGCTACGATAAGTCCAAACTAGTACCTTTGGGAGAATATATTCCCTTTGAAGGGATTTTAGGCGGAATAATTCAACGCTTGTCACCTTTGGACGCGCACCAAGTTCCTGGTTCGGCAAATCAAATATTTGATACTCCTTTTGGTCGGGCGATCGCTAGTATATGCTATGAATCTGCTTTTCCTGAGCAATTTCGCCGCCAAGCTGCTGTGGGTGGGCAATTTATCCTCAGTTCTTCTAACGATGCCCATTACACTGCATCGATGCCATTCCAGCACCATGCACAGGATATCATGCGGGCAATTGAAACTGATAGATGGTCAGCACGGGCAACTAATACAGGATATTCAGGCTTTATAGATCCTCACGGCAGAACCTTGTGGATATCTGGATATAATACTTACGAGACTCATGCTGAAACAATTTATCGGCGACAAACGCAGACTTTATATGTGCGTTGGGGTGATTGGTTGACAGCGTTATTATTGATATCCTCTGGAGGAGCTTGGCTGCTAATTCAACTTAGCCATACAAAGAAAATCAGCGATTAGTAATTATAGCAAGGGACTGGGGACACAACGACTAGCGGTAGTTGAATCTCGACTTCGCGGCAGTTGAATCTCGACTCCGCTCGATTACCGCGTAGCCGAAACTCGATTTTTGCACAGTCGAAACTCAGTGCATCGCTGGGGACTGGGAAGAAGGAATAAAGATGTACTGAGTTTTTTTCATGCAATCAAATATGAGTCCTATATAAACCAATAAGGTTCAGTTAAGAATTTATTTCTTCTCTCTGCGTCCTTGGTGTTCTTGGCGGTTCGTTAAAAAAATCACTTTCACTAAGAGTTTTAGCCTTAACTGAACCGTATTGCTATATAAACCCCAATTAAATAAATTTACCTAACAAACTAATTGTTGGCTGTAATGAATGAGCTTGAAGAAATAACATACTTTGCTCATCAAAAGCAGTCCAATTTTGGTTAGATAAACGCTCAGAGGCAACAATAACTTGGTCTGGATGCTTGAGTGCATCACAATACCAATAAAGAGTAGGAGCTTGTGTGCAGTAAGCGTAGCGAATTGCTGCAATTTCTTGACCATCGGTGACAATTATATTAGCACTAAAGTTGGTGTCGTATTTTGATGCCAACTCAGTCAATTTTTGAATTGTGTCACGTAAGGCTGAGAACAGAGTCTTGTCTGGAGACGACTGCCACATTTCCACTAACAAGGCGAAGATATGTTCAGAGTCAGTCATGCCTTTAATCAGGCCATATGTGGAATCAGAGAGGCTCTCACGGATTGGTCTATAGAGAGTCTGTTGAAAGTTTGAGATTTCGCCATTATGCACAAACAAAAGTTTCCCACTGCGAAATGGCTGACAGTTGCTAATGTCGAGTGATTCACCTATCCCAGCTAATCGCGCATAGCCGACAGTACAAGTAGATTGTACATAGTTGCTCAACTCTTCCAGATTTGGATCGTTCCACATCGGGATCGTATTTCGATAAGTAAAGGGTTTACCTCCTTCGTTATACCAGCCTATACCTACCCCGTCTGCACAAACTACTCCTGATTTTAATTCCAAAGGACTGTAACTTTGTTTGTAAAGCGAATGCTCTTGTTTATACAGCAACTCATCTAATCGGATGGGGTTACCAAGGTAGCCAATTAATCTACACATAAAAAAACGACGTTGCTGAAAGAGTAACGAACGAAATTCAGTCACAAGCCCCGATATAAATCGAACCTTTTAACTGTGCAATTACTGCGAATCTTTACTAAATTTAACAATTATTCTTAATCTTGTGTACGCTTGAACTATGACTAAAGTCATGGTTTTTTTTACAAATTTTAGAAATTTTTTTAAAAAAAAGTAGATTAAATAAATTTAAATATAACTAAAGGAAGTAAAAAATATTATTATTTTATGCATATCATTTATGACAAGATAAATTTATTGATACCCCATTTACTCAACGTCAGTTCGACGAACTTCTCCCTGACTTGAACTAAAGTTAAAATCTGTCTCTCTCGCCCGTTGGCTACGGTATACACATAAGTCTCTTGAACTGCACTTTTGTTGCATCGACCTGCATCTTTGTTGTATTAACCTGCACCTTTGTTGCATCGACCTGCACTTTTGTTACATCGACCTGCATCTTTGTTGTATTAACCTGCACCTTTGCTGCATCGACCTGCACCTTTGTTGTATTAACCTGCAAAAATTAACTCACTCTACGTTACGCAGTAACTCTAAGAAACTTGTGCATACACAGTAGTGCCCGTCAAAGAAGGAAGGTTTGCATTACTGACAGGCATTGCCCGCTATATCTACCCTACAAACTTAATTATCTCTATCTTTGGTAATTTTTTTAATCCGTTAGACTCATCTAATATTAATCCAGAGATTTTTCAAAAGTGAGTTTGTTTGAGGTAATGCCACGATTCAGACAAAAGATGCATCTAAGTGATCAACCAAATATCTAGATACCTAAAAAATTTACTGCGGCAACGGTGGAGTTCTTAGGCTTCTCAATCCCTTGGCTTGAGAGGGAAAATTTATGAAGTGTATAAATTTAACCGATAAGCATTTTGTTTCATGTTAAAACGTTCTTACTTACTTAAATCCTTAAATCTATTACTCGCAAATCCAGTATTAGTTATCACACTAATGCTCACAGCATTGACGAGTGGTTGTCAAAAAAACGATCCGGCAGCGAATGCTCAAGGCCCGCCACCATTGCCGGTGAAACTTCAGAAAATTGATGCAGGCACAATCGAAGAAAGTTCTGTGTTTGTCGGATCGTTGGAAGCGCAGCAAAAAGTCACGCTACAGCCCCAAACTCAGGGACGAATCGAATCGATTCTGGTGTCGAGTGGTCAGCGAGTGCAGCAAGGTACACAGATCGCATCCTTGAGTTTAGATCAGACTCAGGCTAATGTCGCGAGTTCCATCGCTGCGGCTAGTTCAGCGCAAGCAGCTTTATTGACGGCTCAAGCACAATTTCAACAAGCCGAAGCCCAGCGAACTAAGGCCGCCGCCAATGTTCAGCTGCAACGGACACAATTCAATCGTAACCAACAGTTAGTTAACGAAGGAGCCATAGCCAGACAAGAATTAGACATTGCTAGAAATAATTTACAAGCGGCAAATGCAGACTTGCAAGCCGCAAACAAACAAGTTGCTGCATCAGGTGCAGCCATTCGGCAAGCACAGGCAAATGTACGCCAAGCCCGAGCCAGCACGGCTGCCTCACAAGTCAATCTTAATTTCAAACGAGTGGTAGCACCGATTACTGGCGTAGTCGGTTATTTTCCAGTGAAAGTGGGAGATTATGTGAACACTGGACAAACTATTACCACGCTGACGCAAAACGATTCGCTGGATCTCAATCTTTCTGTACCCTCAAATCGATTGAATCAACTGCGAACCGGATTACCCGTTCAATTGCTCGATCCTACCACGCAGCGACTGATTGGCACAGGCGCGGTCAACTTCATTTCTCCCTCAGTCAGTTCCGATCAGCAGTCAATTTTGAGCAAAGCACGCTTTCAGAATTTACAAGGGCGATTGCGCGATGGGCAATACGTTCGAGCTCGGGTGATTTGGAATCAACAACCAGGTATCTTAATTCCCACCGCCGCAATTTATCGCAATGCCGGACAAAATTTTGTGTATGTCACGGAAAACAAAACCGTAAACGGCAAACAGCAGCAAGTTGTGCATCAGCGTTTAGTGCGCCTTGGTGACATTCAAGGCACAAACTATCAAGTCCTCTCAGGACTTAAATCCGGCGAAACGATCGTGACTGCTGGCATTCTCAAACTTAGAGAAGGCGCACCAATTCAACCGCAATCCTAAATCCAGGACATCCGATCATGTCGATCGCTAACACCTTCATCAAACGCCCAGTATTAGCTACCGTTTGTACCTTAGTGATTTTGATTTTGGGGGGAGTGTGTATTCCGTTACTGCCGCTCAATTACTTGCCAGATATTGCACCGATTCGCGTTCAAGTCTCAGCTACCTATACAGGCGCGGATGTGGAAACCGTAGAAACTGCCGTGACAACGACGTTGGAGCGACAGATTAACGGCGTTGAGGGAATGCAGTACATGACCTCGAACAGTTCCGCAGGTAGTAGCCAAATTTCAGTGTATTTCGAGTCACAGACGGATAAAAATATTGACCAAGTGAACGTACAGAATCGCATTGCCCGTGCGACACCTCGCTTGCCAACGACCGTGCAACAATTCGGTGTGACAGCGCAAACGTCTTCAACCAGCATTTTATTAGTGTACGCGCTTTATCCCCAAAATAATGAGTATGACGCGCTGTTTATTAGTAACTACATTGACCTCAATTTGCGGGATCAACTGCTGAGAACACCGGGAGTTGGCGATATCACAATTTTTGGTGAAAAAGAGTATGCGATGCGCTTGTGGCTCGATCCAAATGCACTGGCGAGTCGGCAATTAACCGTGACAGATGTGGCAACAGCACTGCGATCGCAAAACATTCTCGCCGGAGCCGGAACGTTGGGTCAACAGCCTGTGCCCCCAGGTCAAAGTTATGAAATTCCGCTGCGAGTCAATGGTCAATTCAAAGATGCATCAGGATTTGAGAATCTCGTCATCAAAGCCGGGAGTGATGGCAACTTAATTAAACTCAAAGATGTCGGTCATGCCGAACTCGGCTCGGAGACTTACGCTAGTAATGCGAGAAATAATGGCAAGCCGGCGATCGGCATCGCAATTTATCAGTTACCAGGTAGTAATGCGCTGGATGTGGCGAAAAACGTTCAGGCGCAAATGAATGACCTAATAAAAGAGTTTCCGCCTGGATTACAAGCCAAGATTGTTTACGATACCGTTGGGTTTGTGCAAGCATCACTCGAAGAAGTAGTGAAAACCCTTGTGGAAGCGATCGCACTGGTGGTACTCGTGATTTTTCTGTTTCTCCAAGACTGGCGAGCCACAATTATTCCGATTATTGCGATTCCGGTTTCGCTGATTGGCGCATTAGCATTTGCTTACGTGTTTCGATTCTCGTTAAACAATTTGACCTTATTTGGTTTAATTTTGGCGACAGGATTAGTCGTAGATGATGCAATTATCGTCGTTGAGGCAGTTGCCCGCAAAATTGAACAGGGAGTGCGACCATTTCAAGCGTCAATCGAGGCAATGGACGAACTTACCGGAGCAGTGCTGGCAACGTCGCTGGTGTTGATGGCGGTGTTTATTCCAGTAGCGTTTTTTCCGGGTTCGACTGGGAGAATGTATCAGCAGTTCGCCTTAGTAATTGCCTTTTCGATCGCGATTTCAGCATTTAATGCGCTTTCATTCAGTCCCAGTATGTCTGCGATTTTGCTGCGTCCGCCACGACCCAAACGCGGCGCGCTTGGCTGGTTTTTTAACAAGTTTAATCAAATTTTGGCATGGATTATTCAACGATATCTCGCGATCGTCAATTTTCTAATTCGCGTTCGTTATGTTGTCATTGGATTGTTTGTGGTCGGTTTAGCTGCCACTTATTTCATGTTCACCCATGTTCCTACTGGATTTGTTCCCAGTGAAGATCAAGGGATTTTGTTAGGCATTATTCAAGCCCCGGATGGAGTTGCCCTCGGCTATACCGATCGAGTACTCGAAAAAGTTGAACAAGTTCTCCAAAAAGAACCAGAATTTAATAATATTTTTGTAACTTCAGGATTTGGGTTTGCAGGCAGTGGGTCAAATCGCGGCGTCTTCTTTGCTCAACTCAAGCCGTGGGAAGATCGCAGCAAATCCGATCAAAGTGCGTCTGCAATTTTGACCCGAATTAATGGCGGATTTCAAGGGATTCCCGAAGCCGTAATCACCGCAGTCAGTCCCCCACCAATTCAAGGCTTTAGTACTTTGGGTGGATTTGAGTTGCAGCTTGAAGACCGCACCAACGGGCGACTGACAATTGATGATTTTTTCGCCAATGCCCAAGCGATTATCGCCCAAGCGAATCAACAACCAGCTCTCAAAGGCGCTGTGTTTACGCAGTTCACCGCCAATACCCCACAGTTTCAAATCGACTTCGATCGCGATCGCCTCGAAGCCCTCAACGTCAATTTTCAAGATGCTGTCAGCACACTTGGAACCGCCATTGGTTCGCAGTATGTCAACGATTTTATCCTTGGACAGCAGAGCTATCGCGTTTATGTTCAGGCAGACGGCAACTATCGGCGATCGCCCGATGATATTCGTCAGCTTTATGTGCGATCGACAAATAACCAAATGGTGCGATTGAGCGAGGTTGCAACACTCACGCCAATTACAGGCCCATCTGTAATTAATCACTACAATGGCTTCCGTGCCATCGATCTGCAAGGCAGAGAAGCATCGGGTTACAGCAGTGGACAAGCAATCCAAGCAATGCAGCAAACGGTGAGCCAAGTAGCAACACCGGGGGTTGGCAGTGACTGGATTGGAACTGCCCGTGAAGAATTAAGTGCAGGTAACTTGGGCATTCTAATTTTTGGTTTCGGGATCATTATGGTGTTTCTCACACTTGCCGCTCAGTATGAAAGTTATATCGATCCCACGATTATTTTGTTGACCGTACCGTTAGCGTTGTTAGGTGCGTTGAGTGCGCTAGCCTTGCGCGGTTTGGTAAACGATGTCTACGCTAACGTAGCGTTGGTAATGCTGATCGGACTCGCCTCGAAAAACGCCATTTTGATCGTCGAGTTTGCTAACCAAGCTTATGAAGGGGGTATGGCAATTTCACAGGCAGCCTTAACCGCAGCCGAAGAACGGTTTCGACCAATTGTCATGACTTCGAGTGCGGCATTGCTGGGATTTTTCCCTCTGGTAATCGCCACCGGGGCGGGTTCTGCCTCGCGCTGGTCGTTGGGAACGGCTTTGTTTGGCGGGTTACTCGTGGCAACGATTTTAAGTTTGCTCTTTGTTCCAGTGCTGTATGTAATCATTAAGACTTTGGAAGATCGCTTCTTGAAACATAAACCTACTAATCGCTCCCAACCACCATCTCCAGATGGAAACGAGGATGGACAATCAAAAGCGATGCCTTCTGTTCAAGAGGCTTCTCCTGACGGAGACGCTTCTCTTCGAGAGGCTTCGCCAACGCCAACGGCAACGTCTTCTCCTTCTCCTATCAAAGACGCTGCGCGAACGGAGACGCTAACGCCAACGACGAACGCTCATCAACATTCATCTGTGATTATCAAGCAAAACACTGATGAGAACAGACCTAATGATTCGAGTGATGAAAAAGGAAATAGGGAATAGCGAGTTGAGGATTGACCACAAGAGCAGAGAAGAAAGACTGACTACAACTTATTCTCGGTCACTGAGCGACTTGCCCTGAGCGTAGTCGTAAAGCCTGCGGCATAGCTACGCTTAGCGTGCAGCGTCCCGTAGGGAAGGGAGCCGAAGTGCTGCTCCACTGCTCCCTCTTCCCCTACCCAACTCTGCTTTCTATTACAAGAGATAAAGATTAAGTTACAACTTTAGGAGACGCTGAGACAATGTATAGTATCCCCTAATAATTTAGCAACTTTATAAGCATTGGAGTAAAGCAAATGAATGCTAGATTAATCGCTTTCTCTGGTTTTGTGACAGCATTTGTCGGTGCAGGAATTGGCTTTATTGCTGCTAGTTTACTTCCTTGCCCTTACACGAGCCAAATGTATCAAAATTTGGAGCAAAAATACGCGATCGTTGGTGCAGTTGCTGGCTTGCTGATCGGTTCTAGTCAAGAAATGATTCGAGAACTCAAACAAGAGCAAGATGCAGAAGAAAACTTGTTACGAGATTTGAACAAAATTATTCACTCAAGTACAGATAAAAAAAATTACTGATCTGTTTAGTGCAAGACATCATTTTTACAAAATACATTACCCGGATCTTTCTCAACAAAAATACAACTTACTTAAAATACAATACGCTTGAGTTAAGGATAATTGTAGGTTGATTTGAACGTTCGCGTAACGTCTTATAGGGAAGTGAAAGCTAACAAATGCCCGAAATGTTGGATTACCCTGTGGGATCTTGCTACTTTCTTCAACTCAACCTATGCAAATTTATTTTTCTGGCTTAACTGAAACGTATTGTTTTTGAAGTCAAGTAATCTGTCGCTCTACAATTGGTGATGCATCGCTCTATTAAAACTTAATCAAATAAGTATTTGTTGGTAGGCTTTGGGCGGTTCCTAAATTTGTAGACAAATCATTGACATTACCTGTTTTGATCACAGCAAACTTATTATTAAATAGCAATATTTCACCATTACCGGGTGTTATCCAAGCTTTGCGAGTCTTGAGATTATTGGGAAAAATTAAAAAACTTGCATCGCCACGGTAAGGTGGAATCGGTTTACCTAAGAATGTTTGGCTATTTCTATTGGGAATTGCGTAAGCAGCACTAGATCCAACAAATATATTAGTGCCATCTGAGTAAATAGTTTTAGGAAAATTGCTATTGCCATCTCCCAATCCTCCTGTTGAAGGAAGTCTTGTAAGACTAAGTTGCCCACGTTCAACAGTGAATGAGGTTAAATCAATAACTCCTGTGTAAACTTTTGTCTCATCACGAGTTTGGGCAGCATTGGTATATTTATCTGTAGTGATCGAAGTCTGTGTTGATAGGTCTTTACCATTCCACCTATAGATTGAATTACCCCCATAGACGGAACCAAGTACGTAGAGTTTATCCCCAGAAATGTATAATCTGTTGAGTCGGGTATCTGCCATATTATCAATAAGACTGGCAGGATTGTAACCCCAAAGCTTACCTTGGTTTACACTGAGCGTACCTGAAGTATTATCCCCTGGCAAATTTGGCAAGCCAAATATACTTGTGCCATTAAAACCCATTCGGTAAAGAAAAGCAATTTGTATTGGAATACCTGACCGCTTTTGTTGCTGAAAACCACTGATGTAAAGATACTTATTTTTGTACTCAAAATCCATTACCTCAGTTACTGCATAGCTACGTTTAGCTTTGAAGTTGAGGCTGGTATCATATATTGATAGAGTATTTTCAGACTGGTGAATAATCAAGCCATCTAAAAATTTCACTCTTGTTTTTGAGTTAGCAGCACTGTCAACTATTTTTTGGGTAGTTCCATCAGTTTTTATTTTTACTAATCCTGTTGGAACAGCTAGAACATAAGTCTTGCCGTCAATTGCTACAATGTCACGAGCATCCTGATAAGAGTTTGGAATTAGTTTTTTTCTCCCATTAGCTTCTACTTCCCATATACCCTCATTATTAATGACCGCAACTTTGCTGCCGTTGACACAAGCCGCTCTTGGAGAAGCAATATTAAGATATGTGGCTATTGTGGGGCTAGAATAACTAAACATTGTTATCCCTCTATGTATATTTCTATTGTTTTCTGATTGAATCTCACATCACTATAAGTCACCTAATGAAAAGCTTCCACAATCCGTACCATGTTACTATAGGTCAACTCAAAACCTCTGGATTTTCAGCAAGATAGTTTTGATAATCAATCTGCAACGCCTCGTCAGTTGAACTGGTGCAGACATCAAGTTGTCCTTCAGCATGTTCTCTTGTGGCTAATTAGAGCAATTACTTACTTTTTATATATTAATAGCGATGGGATGAGGGGCTAGCACAGCAATCGTTAAAGTATTGCAACAAATATAATTGTCATAATCAATCCTTGTGTTAGGGATTAATCATGGCGATCACTCATACGGAACTGCGATCACTTCTCTAGTGGATCAAGCGGCCATAGCTTCTATACATGACTTACGCAATTAGCACACTGCGATCGCCACTTAATAGTACATAGGTATTACTAAAATTCCCTTATGAAAGTTTTGTATTTGAAATATAAATGGCATTAGTGAAGCACTATTGAAATAATATTTATGAAACAATAAGTAGAAAGCGTATAAATAAAATTTATTCGCGGTCATCAGGTTTACTAAACTTAATTACTGCCAATACTTGCTAAGTAGCTAAATCAATTATAAAATTAAGAATTTGGCAGAGCATTTAGAACAGATAAGGCATGGTGAATTATGAAATTTCACGTATGGCTTAACAGAATAAAAAAGCTGGAAAACGTTAGAGGGTTACAGAGTGCAGCGTCTGCCATTAATTTTATTACTAAAGATGGATGATTTTAAGTTTAACAAACTCGTATTTAATATTACAAATAGTAAAATATTAAATTTGTAGGTAATTAATTTTCTTGCGCTACCAAGGAGTAATAATGGTTTTAAATCAATATCAACGTGCCGTAGGCGTATTTACTCATCGTCGAGATGCAGAACAGGCACTACATGAGTTAAGAGATTCTGGCTTGGCAATGGAAAAAGTATCTGTGGTTGTACAGAATACAGACCGCAATTATGAGATTGGCGATGATCAAATAGGTGATAAATCCGACGAAGGCGCAACAGTAGGAGGTCTTTCAGGGGGCGCTGTCGGTGGGTTGACTGGTTTATTAGTAGGTCTAGGCACTTTAGCAATCCCTGGAGTTGGACCAATAATGCTAGCTGGGGCAGCTGCAACCGCTTTGGTTACAACTCTTGTAGGGGCAAGCATAGGTGCAGCTACTGGGACTTTTGCTGGTGCATTAGTTGGTTGGGGAATATCGGAAGAGCAAGCTAGAGCATATAACCAGCGAGTAGAGGTTGGACACTATTTAATAATTGTAGATTGTACATCTTTTGAAATTGCTAAAGTAGAAGCAATTCTCCTGCGTTGGGGTATTGAAGAGTTTGGCATTTACGAGCATCTTAACAGTGAACATGAAACTATAAATTATCTCACTAATACGACTTCTGCTAGTGCTATTCCTAATAAAAGTGGGATTTTGGCCAAATATGCTGTTAGTGATTTTAATAACATAGATAATGTTGAAGCTGCAATTAATAATATGTGTGCCGTAGGTTTCCCAGTAAACCAGATTTCCTTAATTTGTAAAGACTTTTCTCAACTTCAAGGATCAACAGGTATTAATTTGAGTGAGCGCTTCGACGCTATGAGGCTAGGAATAGCAGATGAGTGGGCACGCTTTTACAACGAGCAAATTGAGCAAGGCAATTACATACTCATAATTAATGGCACAGATAATGAACTTGATTACGTTAGCTCTATTTTAGGTAATTGCGGCGTTCAAGAAATTCAAATTTATGACCCAATGTTAATTCGTTCCTAAAAACGAGTACCGAAAAACTTAACAATGAAAAGTCCAAACCCTGCTCTGGAAAGATTATTATCGTTTAGATGCGTTTGCCCTGAAGAATATTCATCTTTAACTTTATATTAACTCTATAACTCTAAACGAGCGCAAAAGTTTTCAGTTTACAAACAAAGCTATATTAAATAAAAAATCTCTCTATATGATGAAGAATTTGGCGTTGCTGAATTCAAAGTATGAATCATGCGAGAGATCGCCTTAAGCATGTTGCAATTTAAATGCTAGATTAGCTTATTACGCCTGGAAAATGGGCTAAAGGTAAAACTCAAGCAATTACAACTAATGGCGGAATGCTGGGTGATATCAAATCCGGTAGCATCGGAATAATTAAGCTGATGCTTGAGGTTACCAATGATATTAGGTAACCTGCCGAATTAAAAATTGCCTGAGTCGGGATATTTTTTACGTATTTCTTCTAGTATCTATTTGAGTTTTTTTCTAAGTTTCAAGTTCAACTGGGTCTTGAAGTTCGTGTACTGGATGCGGAACCTTTAAACACATTTCAAAAGTCCGTAAGTACTCCCAGCCTCGCTGCGGATGAATATAACACTCAAGATGATTACTCATCCAATCTGCTACTTTACGACCATTCCATAAACCTCCATCTGGTGGTGGCTCTTGCAATGCTACCCATAATAAAGCTTGTTGTGTTTCAGATAGAAATGTATCACCACCTCGATATTGATGACGCTTATCTTTTAATCCATCTGCACCTGATTGGTTATAACGACCAACGATTCTATAAATAGACCCACGCCTATATCCTGTAACTTTTGCAACTTCTTGTACCCTGTATCCCTTGCTTAATAGCCAGATTATTTGTAACCTTGTGCGCTCTACCGGGTCTCAAGCTCGCCGATAAAGTTTTTTCTAACTCTTCTAAGCAGTTGTGGTGCTCTAGTTTCAAAATTTTTGGCATTGTGATCGCCAGGTTTGCATTCTTCTTTACTTAGCTGCCATCATATCACTCGGATGCTACCGGATTTGATATGATTTATGCAATACTAAATTCAGCAAAAACAAAAGCTTTCTCAAAGTCATTTGAGAAAGCTTTAGTTAGAAAAAATAAACCTGGCATCGAGCTATTTTTGCGTAGGGCAACCCCT
>NZ_JBALFV010000038.1:0-19882 GCF_036916735.1 Nostoc sp. | reverse complement strand
TTTCATTATTGCCCAAGACATCATATTTGCATAGTCGAGTCTAGAGTTGAGGTGGATAAAGACCACAACTGGGCGCGACTTTTCAACTGAGAATTTGAATTGTTTTAGTGTGCAATCTGTTAATGTTGGGGTCATGCTTTATCGCTGCTGAAATGCATGTCCTATATAGATTTTCGCAGTTTTTGACCCCATTTTTTATCTCTTTTTGAGAAATCCAGGCTAGTGATAATGTCTGAATTTTGGTTAAAAGTTCCTCAACAATTTTATCAAATAGTCGTTTTAACAGTCGCAGGATAAGCGATGTCTACGACGGGCTACGCCTACGCACTTTTTCTTCCACTGCTTTTGATATACCTGCATGTCTTCCAGCCTCAGATTCATCAAAGCTGCAAATGCTTCTTCACTTCGGATTTGTAGCTATGAAAATTTTACTTGAGTGCGATCGGCCTTCTCCTGTGTATCTGTAGGTGAAACTTACCCGCTTACTTCACCTTGTAACCACCCTTCCAAGTCAGCAAGAGTAGAGAAATCCAACAAAGCATCACCTAAAGCTTCCAACTGTTCCACCGATAACCCTTGAATCTGTGACAGAAGCGCATCAGGAATATTATCCAAGCGCCGATTTAATAGTCGTAAAATGATTTTTCTTTCTCCTTCTTCCTGCGCTTCCCGAATCGCCCGTGGTTCTTCCAAATTCAGTCCCAACATTGCTTGAATCTCCTCTCGACTCAGGTTATAAAACTTGTAGACGATAATCGTCGTAACTAAATCAATTATCACTTGCTCCGATTGTTGCCGTGCTTGTTCCAGCAAAAACCGCGCCCCTTCTACTGCTTCCGTTTCAGAAGTAACATTTGTCAGCAACATCAAACCCAATCCCAAAGGTTGTTCTCGCAAATCCCTCAACTCATCCAGATAAACCCGCCTGATTTGACCACTTTCCAACAAAGCGCGGTGAATCCTTGAGTTAGAAGATTCCAGGCTGCGAGAACCAAAAATTATGACTCCAAACCAGTCATCGTAACGGATAGAGTGGCGGTAGAGAAACAAAAACAACTCACTAAAGAACCGATGATATAAGTCTTCGTCCTTCTGAAACTGCACTTCTGCAAAAAAGACAGTTTTGAAAACTGCATTAGCCGGAGGTAAAAATACTCCATCAATCCGAAACGCTGTTTCTTTTACTTCAACTGATTCAAACTGGTAGTTTTCTGCTTCTGGGGGTGGTTTATCTACTAATGCAAACAGCAAACCGGGAAATTGCTTAAATAATTTGTAGAAGATGGTGTCACGTCGCATTTTTATTCCTCAACACCCAGACAATTACCAGATTGTAAAGGCTTGAGACACCAATTTTAGCGTAGGCGTAGCCCACACTTCGGCTGCGCCCTTCGGCTACGCTCAGGGCAGGCTCAGTGACCACCGCAGGTATCGCTTGTCCCTACGTCCGCGATAAAATTCTCAAAGCAACAGCGCACTTCATACCAATGCAAATTAACTGGCAAACTGCCAAAACCTACGAAGACATCCTGTATCAAAAAACTGATGGCATTGCGAAAATCACCATCAACCGTCCCCATAAACGCAATGCTTTCCGTCCTGAAACTGTCTTTGAACTGTACGACGCTTTCTGTAATGCTCGTGAAGATACTACTATTGGTGTTGTCCTATTTACTGGTTATGGCCCACATACTGATGGCAAATATGCTTTCTGTTCTGGTGGCGATCAAAGCGTGCGGGGACATGCGGGTTATGTGGATGATACTGGCATCCCTCGCTTGAATGTGCTGGACTTACAACGCTTAATTCGTTCCATGCCGAAAGTGGTAATTGCTTTAGTAGCTGGATATGCGATCGGTGGTGGACATGTCCTACACTTGATTTGTGACCTTACCATCGCTGCTGATAACGCTATTTTTGGACAGACTGGTCCGAAAGTCGGCAGTTTCGACGGTGGTTTTGGAGCCAGCTATCTCGCCCGTATCGTGGGACAAAAAAAAGCTAGAGAAATTTGGTTTCTCTGCCGCCAATATAATGCACAACAAGCGCTAGAAATGGGCTTAATTAATTGTGTCGTCCCAGTGGAAGAACTAGAAACTGAAGGTATTCAATGGGCGCAAGAGATTTTAGAAAAAAGTCCGATCGCAATTCGATGTCTTAAAGCCGCCTTTAACGCTGATTGTGACGGACAAGCTGGTTTACAAGAACTCGCTGGCAATGCCACCCTACTTTATTACATGACACAAGAGGGGTCTGAAGGCAAACAAGCGTTTTTGGAAAAGCGACCACCAGATTTTCGCTCTTTTCCTTGGTTACCTTAAAACTGCAAAAATCGCACCTTACTAAAGGGTGCGATTTTTGTTGATATCAACATTTACAGTACTAAAAATCTTAAAAAAAATCTTATTTTAAGGAAATTACAAAATCAGTTCAGTAATAATGGATAACTAAATAACGACTGCTTTAATCTTTACCTGTTCTGATATACAGGCAGTTATTTCCTCTAAAGGGGCAAGAGCAGCATTGTCTACATCTGAGGCTAAGGGATGAGAAGATGTTAAAACTGGGGCTACATCTGGCAAACTCCAAGCATCTTCTAAGGTTTCCCAAGAAGGCGCAAAAGGTGGGAGCGCCAAAGAGCAAGCCTTCCAAGTCGCTTGAACTGGTGCTCCCAACTGCTGGCACGTTCCACCACGGCGACCTTCTGGCTGGTAATGACGGCAATATTTACAGGCAGATGCTAAAAATTTAATGGGTTTCATTTGGATTGATCTTTAGTGCCGTTTTTGGCTGAATTTCATCCTTATATTTTGCTTCTATATATAAAGACTGATAAGAGCCAAAAACTCCTTATTTTATATAGGTTTCAGCGATCCCAATGAAAAAATAAATTTCATGATATTTTTATATTCTTGTTATATATTTAAATAATTCTTAGAGTGGTTACCTATGGATTTTGGCGAAAAGTTATTAGGGATCAAGACTAAAACTAAATTTTTTGATTTATCCAGCCTTTTAACTTCCTCCTTAAGGAGAACTTAAGGCATATAATTTTAGATAAATAGCCTATTTTGCATACCACATTCGGCAGATTTGAGCAGTAAAATACATTTTTTCTCAAGAATTAGAACTATTTTATATAGCAGCAAGTTACTTGAGGAAAAATTGTGCTCAACAAATAATCGCTAAACTATTTTGCTTTCAATTTAAAACTTTTTAGCAGCACAGACAGAACAGACTTCCCAGCGCTGGAGTTCGCCGGGTGGGGTGGGAGATTGACACTGCGGACAAAGAGGTAAGCGATGCGATCGCGATCGCACAATCTTCGCCCAATGCCCAAAAGCAGCATTTACATCCTTGGTGGGTGTAACATCAAGGCGGCTAATCTCATCACCAAGGTAACTGGGATGTTCATGGGGCGAAACCGTTTGTTGCTGTTTTCTCTGCACAGATGGATTTTGCCAGTTAGCAGTAGAGAAGCGAATATCAACCAAAGGTGTTGGTAAGTTTTTATTCAATTTTAAAAGCAGAGACGAGCGGCCAAAAGTCAGGTTTTGCGCCCAAGCAGCACTAGAAGTTGCTACGGACAAAACATCGCGCTGAATCGACAATGGTCGAGTATTTGCAGCAACCACTGAGCCAACAACTTCTGGCCAAAACTTGAGCAGGCGTTGAAACGGTTGCTCTTGCCATTTAGCCTGCTTTTCTAAAGCGCCCAAAATATCATTAATTGATTTCAACGACATCGTTAAAAGTAGAGAGTGCGAGAAGATGAGGGAGCAGGGGGCAGGGGGCAGGGGGCAGGGGGCAGGGAGCAAGAAAGAATTTTCCCGTCTGCCTCTTTTCAATGCTTCATTCCCAATCTATCTATTTAAATAATTTTCGCTACTATTGTCACAAATATATCTAAAGTTAATTTCAGCAATCTACGTTTGAGGCACAGAGGCAATGACTCAAAACCCCCTGAATAATTCCGGTACTCAATCGTCTAAAACACCTGCGTTGAAACCAGCACTAGCAGCAGCGCTAGCGAGTTTAGAAGTGCCACTAGATCAAGAGTTAGCTCGATACCGACGCACGCGAACTGGTTTGGTAGCATCAAAGCAGCCTCATTTTGCAACTTACATAAGCAGTCAATCTCACCCGTTAACTGCCATTCCTACAACATCGGGCACAACTCAGTCATCAGTAAGCGAAACTAAACCTAACGTGCCGCCTATATCTGTACCCGTGAATATTCAGGGAACTTCAACGCCATCTGCAAAAATTGACATACCACCGACATCTTCTCTAGCTGTGAATCCTCAAAAGAACCCAGCATCACCTATGGCAAAAGTTGAAGAACTAAATGATCTCAATGTGCCCTCTGCCTCAGATTCTGCTAAAACACAAACTCAACTTCCGCCGCCACCGCCGAACTTTAGTAGCAGCATCGTGCCAGCAATCATTAAAGATACTAAGAGCGAAAACCTCTTGCAGCCAAATGACACCCCCAAGCACCCAGATGACTATTTGGAATCTAGTGAAGCACTGCTGCGAAGTCTGACAGAAGAACAACCAGAAACCAAGAAACCAAGCAATTCTAGCGATAGTCTGCTATCACCTTTAGGTATCGGCTCGATGTTGCTGCTATTGGTAGCGAGTCTTACCTTGGGTTATGTAGTGTTCAATCCCAAAAGCTTGCCAGAATGGAATTTAGGCAAGTTGTTTAATGGGAACTCGTCTCCCGCACCAGAAAATGCTCAGGAAGTCGGAAGTACTGTCCAACCTCAGATCCAACCACCAAGCACATCTATACCCAAGTATCCTAATCTCGCTGCCCAAGAGTTTCCTGAAGTTAGAGACCCCAATGATGTGGTTGGCTTAAAACCCAAAGTCCAACCAACCCTCACAGCAGTTCCGAATCCAGTCGTTCCCCAAAACCTCACAAATCCTCAAGCGGCATTGCCTGAACCCAACACAGCCCTAAAACCGAAAAATCCGATCGCTTTAGCACCAGTACCGACAGTACAGCCCTTGCCTCCCCTGAATTTGCCTCCCACTTCAACGGCAAATACCTTACCCAAGCCGGATGCAGAAATCAAACCAGCAACAGATGGGTTCTATCATGTAGTGATAGATAATAAAGGTGCAGCTTTTGCCTCAGCACGGCAAGTAATTCCCGATGCTTATTTATCATCCAATAAAGAATTGATTTATTTGGGTGCTTTTAAGACTAAACAGCAAGTACAACAACATCTGAAATTGTTACAGACAAAGGGAATCAACGCACGGATTCAGCAGCCATAAGTTACGAAAATCTACGATACCATGAGAGAACAGTCCTGAGTTATGAGCGCTGAGTCAATGAGTACTGAGTGCTGTTAGCTATCCGCTAACAGCACTCAGTACTGGGTTTCGTGAATGGAGAGCCGACATGGCATTAATCAAGCGTATCCTGCGGGTGATTCGAGCTAATCTCAATAGTTTGATCAGTGGTGCAGAAGATCCAGAAAAGATTCTAGAGCAAACTGTTCTAGAGATGCAGGAAAATCTGGTGCGGTTGCGGCAGGGTGTAGCACAAGCGATCGCTACCCAAAAACGCACCGAACGGCAGGCGGTTGCCGCCCAGTCTCAAACAGAAGAATGGTATCGCCGCGCCCAATTGGCCCTGCAACAAGGCAGCGAACTTCTAGCACGGGAAGCTTTGACTAAGCGCCAAGCTTATAAAGAAACCGCCACAACTCTGTTTTCTCAAATAGAGCAGCAAAACGAGATAGTCGCTAGGCTAAAAAAGGATATGCGATCGCTAGAGTTAAAAATTTCTGAGGCGAAAACAAAAAAAGATATGTATATTGCTCGTGCCCGTTCTGCCGAAGCGTCTTATCGCCTCCAGGAAATGCTTGGCACAGTTTCGACCACCAGCAGTCTGAATGCCTTTGAGCGTATGGAAGAAAAAGTTTCGCAAATAGAAGCTAAATCAGAAGCAATAGCTCAACTCAGTAGCGACGACTTGAAAACACAATTTACTTCTTTAGAATCTACTAATAATGTAGATGCCGAATTGGCAGCGATGAAGGTGCAGGTTTTAAACGGGGCAGAAAACACACAGCACAACAGTCTCCTCACCCAGGAAAGCCAAAAGACACAGCCTGCCCAACAACAGTTACCTAAAACTCAGGATTCTTGAAAAATAGGCACAGGAGTAAGGAGCAAGGGAGACAAGGTGACTTGAGTGAAAACTTGCAACAAGTCTTTCCCTTTGTCTCTAATTCTTCTTGTCCCCAAGTCTTCTGCCGCTACTTTCCACTCAGCACTTTGAATGATGTCGTTGAAGTTCTGCTAATTACCCCACTTTGGAGATATCTTAACAATTAAGAGTTGTTATAACGTACTGATTTAAACCGGAAAGATTACATTGAAATAAGTAGCTATTAAAAAATAAAAAGCTAACTGTCCAAGAAAAAGCGTAAACCAAACAAGGAAAAACAAAGTTATGGGATTATTTGATCGCATTAAGCGAGTAGTTAGTTCTAACCTTAACGATCTGGTTAACAAAGCCGAAGACCCCGAAAAAATGCTAGAACAAGCCATCCTGGAAATGCAGGAAGACTTGGTGCAGCTGCGTCAGGGAGTAGCTCAAGCGATCGCCTCCCAAAAACGCAGTGAGAAACAGTATAATGATGCCCAAAATGAAATCAATAAGTGGCAACGCAATGCCCAGTTGGCGCTGCAAAAAGGTGATGAAAACCTAGCACGACAAGCTCTAGAGCGCAAAAAAACTTATACAGACACCAGCACCGCCCTCAAAGCTAGTTTAGACACCCAAAGCACTCAAGTTGAAACCCTCAAGCGCAACTTAATCCAGCTGGAAAGCAAGATTTCTGAAGCTAAAACCAAGAAAGAAATGCTTAAAGCTCGGATCACCACCGCCAAAGCCCAAGAGCAACTTCAAGGCATGGTGCGTGGGATGAATACCAGCAGTGCAATGGCTGCCTTCGAGCGGATGGAAGAAAAAGTCTTGATGCAAGAATCCCGGGCCCAGGCAGCAGGAGAGTTGGCGGGTGCCGATTTAGAAAGCCAATTTGCCCTATTGGAAGGTAATAGCGATGTTGATGATGAATTGGCAGCTTTAAAAGCGCAAATGCTACCACCCGCCACTCCAGTCACTCAAGCACAACTGCCACCGCAACAAGAAACTACTGCTCCTAAATCTAATGAAGTGGTTGATGCCGAGTTGGATTCTCTACGCAAGCAATTGGATCAATTGTAAAATTGCTAGAAAACTCATTTGAGCTAGTCCCACACCTATTGGTTGTGGGATTTTACGTCACTAGTCAATAGTTAACAGTCAAAATAACTATGAATTATTGACTATAAACTATTGACTACTTTGGGATAAAGTATTGTGTGTGCCAACTTTGATCGCCACCTGATGGAGACTACAATGAGTAAGGCTGTAATCACCGTAACTGATGCTGAGTTTGAAACAGAAGTATTAAAAGCTGAACAGCCTGTATTAGTTTACTTTTGGGCTTCCTGGTGTGGGCCTTGTCAATTGATGTCGCCCCTGATTAACTCAGCTGCTACCAAATATAGCGATCGCCTCAAAGTCGTTAAAATGGAAATTGATCCTAACCCACTTACTGTTAAGCAGTATCAAGTGGAAGGTGTACCAGCTTTAAGACTATTTCAAGACCAGCAAGTTTTGATATCCACTGAGGGAGTCATCGGTAAAGATAAATTGCTCGAACTCTTAGATACGCACTTAAATAGTAATTAGTCATTAGTCATTAGTCATTGGTTATTGGTCACTTGTACTGAGTGTTGCCGTAAAGCCTGCGACACAGCTACGCTTAGGGCGCAGCCTCTTGTAGAGAAATATTGGTCATTGGACAAAAGACAAATGATAAATGACAAATGACAAAGGACAAATGACTAACATGGAATTTGCAAAGCGTTTACAACCCCTGCAGTCTAATGTATTTGCTGATATGGACAGAGCTAAGGCGATCGCTTTGGCCGCTGGACGAGAGGTAATTGATTTGTCGTTGGGGTCTTCTGATTTACCACCTGAGGCACATGTGATCGAGGCAATCGCCCAGTCTCTTTGCGATCGCAGTACCCACGGCTATCTGTTGTTTAACGGTACTCAAAGGTTTCGTGAAGCAGCAGCCAACTGGTACGAACAAAAATTTGGTATCAAAGTCGATCCTCAAACTGAGGTACTACCTCTAATTGGTTCTCAAGAAGGTACTGCCCATTTACCCCTAGCAATACTCAATCCAGGAGATTTTGCCCTATTGCTCGACCCGGGTTATCCCTCTCATGCGGGAGGAGTCTACCTAGCCAGTGGTCAAATCTACCCGATGCCACTACGGGTAGAAAACGCTTTTTTACCAGTGTTTGCTGATATTCCTGCCCCAGTCTTGGCTCAGTCACGGATGATGGTATTAAGTTATCCTCACAATCCCACTGCTGCGATCGCTCCTTTATCTTTTTTCCAAGAAGCTGTCGCCTTCTGTCAGCAACACAATCTTGTGCTAGTTCACGATTTCCCCTACGTAGATTTGGTATTTCAGGAAACTGGGGAGTCGCCAGATTCTTCTCCCAATCCAAAATCCAAAATCGTTCGACTGAACGAAGCCGAAGTCCAAAATCCAAAATCCCTAGTCCCTTCAATTCTGCAAGCTGATCCAGAAAAAAGCGTCTCGATTGAATTTTTCACCCTTTCCAAGTCCTACAATATGGGCGGTTTCCGCATTGGCTACGCCATCGGTAATGCCGAGTTAATTAACGCCTTACGCCAGGTAAAAGCCGCCGTTGATTTTAATCAGTATCAGGGGATTTTGAATGGTGCGATCGCTGCCCTAACTGGCCCTCAAGCTGGGGTAAAATCTGCTGTCGCTACCTTCCAGCAGCGCCGTGATGCTTTCATCACTGCTTTACACCGCATTGGCTGGAATGTTTCTACTCCCCAGGCCACAATGTACATTTGGGCAAAACTGCCCTCACATTGGAGTCAAAACTCAATCGAATTTTGTACTCAGCTAGTCAAACAAACTGGTGTCGCTGCTTCCCCAGGTGCTGGCTTTGGTAAATCAGGAGAAGGATATGTCCGCTTTGCCTTAGTGCATGAGCCACTTTTGTTAGAAACTGCTGTGGAAAGAATTGCCCAGTTCCTTCATTGAATTTCTTCTCAAGCTAAACACTTAAGATTTTTGGCAGCAAAGTCTATGGATAAAACACGCGCTCTAGAGGTGTGGCGCACATTTTTATGTCCCTAAGAATAACCGTACTATACAGACTTTAAAATTATTATACTTTTCTTTTTGTAACTCTTACAATCAAAATTTACGTAATTAAACGTAAAAGAATATCAAAAAATTTGTCATCTTTTTATTGATAACAGGAGGAACTTTACCCAATCAGGTCTCCCCGTTTCTTAAACTTGGTTTGTACGCTCAGATACCAAAAATTGCTAATAATGCAGGTTGCGCTTTTAAAGAGTCGTATTAACAAAAAGCCTGTAGTCAATACAGCTCAAGCTTAGAAACGGCAGTAGCTTAAAACTTAACTTCCAAATGATAGAGACTTGAAAAAATGAAAATGACTTTTCAGAAACTTTTAATTGGTACCTCAATGGCTATTGGTGTAAGCGCTGTTGCCACTGTACCAGCACAGGCTGGAACCCTCACTAGCGTCACTATTGGTGGAACAGCAGCCAGTGATTATTTAGTCTATGATTCCAATGCTACAAATACCTTTACAGTAGCAAACAATAGTGAAAATGTACAAAAAGTTCTAAGTGGTAACGCTGCCAGTCCTACTGGAAATGTGGAGCTAGCTGCTAGTAGTGAACAAGCTGGTTTTGATTTTACCAAAAACACCACGTTGACAGGTACAATCGGTGGGAAAACCCTGACTCTAAGCAGCCTCACTTTTGATGACTGGTTTGGAGTTGGCCAAACAACTACGACCTATGGGTTAAATAACTTAGCTAACACCTGGTTTAACCAGGTTCTAAATTCTAATAGTACCATTAGTACTTTACTCGCTGCATCCGGCTATACTAAACAGACTTTGTTTAACAGCTTTCTTACAAATGGCGGATTTCAACGCTTTAGTGACCCAAATATTTCTTATGTTAATCAAGATGACACTAGTGGTTTAATTAGTATTGGTTTAGCCGGTCACTTAAATGCTACACCCCTTATAACACCCTTTTTAGGATTGCCGTCTAACCTATCTAACCTACTTCCACCTTCATTACAAGCAAGTGAAATTGTCAAATACACTTATGATGGCAAGACTAACTACCTGTATAGTTTTAAAGCTACCGACTCTCATTTAGTTGAACAAATTGATCGCATATCCCATAGTGGTAATTATGAAGTCACTATCCAAGGTGTACCTCCCGCAGCAGTCCCAGAACCATCACTAATGCTTGGTTTGTTGGGTGTTGCTGGCGTGTTTGTTACGCAATGCAAGTTTAAAAAAGCATCTATTTAAGATTGCGGGTTCAAAACTACAAATAAGTAAGGGAGCTAACACCTCTCTTTTTTTATGAATAATTCCTCCCAGTTATAAGATTATTTAAGCTTCTAGGTTATACTGTTTATAAAAATATTTGCAACAAATTAATCGGTTATAAGGGTCTACATCTATATGCCTCTACCAATGGATTAAAAAATAATTTTTAATCACAAATAAACCTTGTATATTTGGAAAACTGTAATTTTTCATGAGAGTGTATTATTCGGTTGTGGCTTGAGTTGTGAGCTTTAACCTAATTCCAAAAAACTACGGTTTTCAAGGTAGATCCGGTTTAACTGTTGATTTTAAAATGCTAATTATAAATTCAAAAAGCTAAGTTTTTATTATGACAACTCCAAAAAGACGCGAAATTAGATCGGGTTTTGTCCCGCTATGCTAACGTATCACTGCGCTAATGTGTGTCTATAGGGTTTTGATGACAAACCAACTTGAGATGGTGCGCCGCTATCGTCGGAAACCAAGCCACCCTGCAAGAAGCCGCAGAAGCGCCTACAGACTTCTCTATGTGGAGACTAAAAACCTAGTACAGCGCGGCGGAAATAAGCAGACCATTTAAAACAGCTAGAAACCCTAAAATTAAAACCTTTTGACTTTTGACTTCCGCCTTGCAGTATTAGCTACTTTACATTTACTTGATAAATACTTTCTTAAATCGGCACGAAAAAATAATTTTTTTTAAAATAGAGAAAGATTAGCTAATTTTAGTTGTGACAATACCTACTCAAATATTACCACTGGTTAAAGAGCCAGAACGACTGGAAAATCGTCTAGCTGAAATTCCACCGGAACCGGGGGTTTATTTCATGCGGGACAGTAGCGATCGCATTATATATATAGGTAAATCACGTAAGTTGCGATCGCGTGTCCGTTCCTATTTCCGGGATGGCTACAACAAGAGTGAACGTATCGCCACGATGGTGAAGTTGGTGACAGAAATTGAATTCATTGTCACTGATACCGAAGCAGAAGCCCTAGCACTAGAAGCGAATTTGATCAAGCAGCACCAGCCATACTTTAACGTGCTGCTCAAAGATGATAAAAAATATCCCTATCTCTGCATCACTTGGTCAGAAGATTATCCACGAATTTTTATTACCCGTAAACGACAATTTGGCAAAGAAAAGGACAAATTTTACGGGCCTTATACTGATGCTGGTCTTTTACGAGAAATTGTCCGCCTGTGCAAGCGGATCTTTCCCCAACGACAACGACCTCAACCACTTTTTAAAGACCGTCCTTGCTTGAATTATGATTTAGGGCGTTGTCCAGGTGTGTGTCAACAGATGATTTCACCAGAAGAATATCGCAAAATTGTGCAAAAAATAGCGATGGTCTTCCAAGGGCGAACTCAGGAACTGATTGATATTTTGACTCAACAGATGAATGCAGCATCGGAAAACTTGAACTTTGAGTCAGCAGCACGGATTCGTGACCAAATTTCTGGGTTAAAGTCGCTGACAGCAAATCAAAAAGTTTCCTTACCAGATGATACAGTTTCACGGGATGCGATCGCACTGGCAGCCAACGAAGAATACGCTTGCATTCAACTATTCCAGATTCGTGCTGGACAATTAGTAGGACGCTTGGCTTTTGTCGCGGATGCTCACGCAGAACCGGGAGCTATTTTACAACGAGCTTTAGAGGAACATTATCAAACTGCTGACTCAGTGGAAATACCTTTAGAAATATTGGTACAGCATGATTTACCAGATAGCGAGATATTAGCGGATGTCTTAACTCAACGTAAAGGTAAAAAAGTCACAATCTTGACTCCTTTGCGGCAAACTAAGGCAGAATTAATTGAGATGGTAGAGCGAAATGCCCAGTATGAATTGCAAAGAATGCAGAAATTAGGCGATCGCAACGACCAAGCAATGCAAGATTTAGCAGCCATTCTCGATTTACCAGATGTACCCCACCGCATCGAAGGTTATGACATTTCCCATATTCAAGGGTCAAATGCAGTAGCTTCACAAGTCGTGTTTATCGACGGTTTACCAGCCAAACAGCATTATCGCCACTACAAAATTAAAAATCCCACAGTGACGGCGGGACATTCAGATGATTTTGCTAGTCTTGCTGAAGTTATTGGGCGACGGTTCCGTAAGTATGGCGACGATCCACAGTTGTCACGTTTGGGTAATCCAGATTGGCCTGATTTAATTATGATTGATGGTGGTAAAGGTCAATTATCATCAGTTGTCGCCGTTTTACAAGAGATGAATTTATTAGAAGACTTGCGAGTTGTGAGTCTGGCGAAGCAGCGAGAAGAGATTTTTTTACCGGGAGAATCTAAACCTTTAACAACTGATTCAGAACAATCAGGGGTGCAGTTGTTGCGGCGATTGCGGGATGAAGCGCATCGGTTCGCAGTGACTTTTCATCGTCAGCAACGCAGTGATAAATTGAAGCGATCGCGTTTAGATGAAATTCCTGGCTTAGGACATCATCGACAAAAGCAGTTACTAGGGCATTTTCGCTCAGTTGATTATATCCGGCAAGCTGCACCCACACAACTTGCAGAGGTTCCAGGAATCGGCCCGCATTTAGCTCAAGAAATTTACGATTATTTTCATCCTTCTTGATATGGCTGAAGTTTTCAATTCCAAGGCGGCAGTATTACTCGGCATCTATACTGTAGTATCGATCTCAAAAGTTGTCGAATTCTTCTGTGCTTCTTTAAAAAGCCAAAACATCAGATAGATGCCAAAATATTGCTGTTTTTCTTTTTCATCATAAGTCACAAATTTTTGAGCCTGTTGATATCGCTCTAATGCTTGCCGAAAGTTCTTTTTTGTAACTTTCTCTCCTAATGCTTGAGATAGCAATTGCCATAACGTAGACCCTACATCCTTCTTTATATAATCGAGGCAGTAGCCGCGATCGTTGGCAAACTGTTCGTATGTCTGATTTTCAGAAGATGCTTTTAACAAATCACTTTGTAAATCAGTTAAGTGTCTGCCAGATGATTTTGATACCACTTTATCCGCAACGGTTAATAACTCTTGGATGTTCATAGGTCAAACTAATCTGATGAATTTTATCTAGATGCTTAATTAGCGTAAATTAAAGGCTTTAACACCCTTTCTCCCACAGTGAACCACTGTGTTGCCTGGGTTCTCACGGCAGTTCCTTCTCCTGTCAAAAACGCTTGTGCGAACAAGTCGGGCATTGCCTACCCAAAGGATTGCCTCCCCGTTGTAGCAAGTGGCGTGAGAGGCTGTGACAAAGCGCTCGCTAATTTTGAATTTTAATAGTTTATATAGCAATCTGATTTGATCTATCAACTTACTCATGAAAACAGGGAACACGAGAGAAGAGAGGTAGAGGAGTAAGACGTTTTTTCAGAAGCCAAATAGGAATCATATAAAATTTGTGAACTTGAGATGATTGAAATATTATTTATCTAAGTATTTGTCATGATACAAGGTATGAAGTAATTTATGATGAAGTTTATTTGATCTTTAAAAATTAGCTTCTATTGACTAACTTTTAAAATAGTTGATTTAAACTTCATTTTATCTTTACTATTTTATTATCATTGCTTTAAAAAGTTAATTATTTATTTTTTAGAGTTAATCAGATATTTATTTCATGAATATTAATATTTCCCAATTTCCCACTTAATCCCACAAAACCCCCCTCGCTTTTTTTTGGGATCATTGAGAATATTAATTCGTGATGAAGAACGAACAGCAAAAATTTAAAAACCTCGACACTTTAAAGAGTAAATAAAGTGGTAAATACTACAGATAGCCATGATAGATACTCGTTATTGTTTTAATGAGGTAAAGCACCCAATGAGTCAACCAAGTACCTCAGAGTAAAAATTTGTCGTTGGGATAAAGCAGGAGGTAGGAGGCAAAAAGAAAGACAATTTTTCTTGAATTTATCTTTCTTAACAGAGTTTGGTTTTATTCTGCCAAGTTACTTAATCCATGACTCTTAACATCCTTCTTTTGCAATATCTAAAAAACTTCAAATGTTTAAAAAAGCTCTACGACTATTTACTAATTATTCCTTACTATGTCTACTGGGAGTAGTTAGTATAAATCTCGAAGCCCAAGCACAATCTGTCACTAACTCTGTTAATTCTCAATCTCAGCCTAATCAAGAGCAGACTCTTGATAATCAACAACGAAACTCTGCTGCAATTAATCAAACAGGAGTTTACAACCTTGGTGAATCGGCTACTTATAAAATTCAAGGAGTAGCCGGAATAAATGTTGTGTGTCCGCGACCATCTTTAATATTAGGGACTGCTTTAAGTTCTTATGACGGGATTAGTTTCTCTAACAATGCCTCTTATGCTGTGAATGCTGCTATAGTTTTCCCTCTGGGTGGAAGCTTAGGGAGTACTTGCAAACAAATGGCTGAGACTATTTCTCGTAAGACTCAATATGATGTAGAGATTATCAATGCTCGCGCCTGTGCTGAACTAATCAGCGCTGGTATCCAACTAAGCCCCGACAGCTTTCCTACTATTTATGCTGTCTGTAAAGGGGTTGCTATAAACAGAACTAATACAAATGAACCTAACAAACTTCCAAGGTTCCAGTCTCAAGAATTACCTAAAAATGAGACTGAAAAAGACAACTAATTCACAACGAAGATAAACTCATGAAAAAAGTTTTTAGTTTTGCTATTCTTGCTACCTTCTTAACTACTCCTGCTTTTGCTGGTGAAACATTTGTGCGTGACGAAAATTCATGGAGTAACAGCGTGACAAAGACTGATTTAATGCTTGATTCTAAGACTTTCTCACAACGTAACGAAAAATACAGTTCTTGGGCTGATAAGGTTGATGTCGATGGTGCTATTGATATCAGCACACCTGCTAGTGGTACAGAAATTTCCTTTGATAAATTTACGAATAATACAGCAGGTAGTGAGCTATATGGTAAATATAGTGAAACTAATTGGACTAATCTTGGTGGTACTATTAATACTACAACTAACTCATATACTAATGCTCATGAAACCAGCGCAGGTGTTCGTTAATTCTTAATAGTGTTTAATGCAATTTGAAAATATTCTAGGGTGGTTAATCCACCCTAGTACTTCTTTTAGTTCCTTTGGCAAGATTAGTTTCTCTGACAAAGCTAACTAATTTATAATGAGGACAAAGTAATGAAGAAAGTTCTTGGTTTAGCTATTCTTGCTACTTTGTTTGCTAGCCCTGCTAAAGCAGGTGAGACTTTTGTGTTGAACCAGTGGACAATTCAGCAAAGCAGAACAGAGACTAATTTCAACATCGATAATGTAACCAATTCAACTCGCACCCAAGATTACAATTCTTCGTCTAATAATATTTACATTGATGGTAAGGTTGAAACCGAATACAACAATGGTAAAGTCGGAAAAAGTTTTAAAAATTTTACCGTTCAGAATGCTGGTGCTGAACTAAATGGTAGTTTTAATGAAGAGACGACAGCTAGAGTATGGGGTACGATCAATACTATTATGAATTCATACACCACCTCCCACGAAAGCAGTGCAGGGATTCGTTAGTTATTATCCTGCTTAATATAATTGGAGAAAATTTTAGGGTGGAATAATCACCCTTTTTTTATGAAATATTCAATATTTTTAGCTGTTGCTTTATTGGCATGGATTGCGTTTATATATTCCCATAGAGTTTTTTCTATTACTCAGATGCCTACCTTCTTTATAAACTCTATCTTCAAAGTCTTTAATCAAAATACTAATGAAACTATACAGATTAAACAGATAAACTTGTCATCTGAAATCAGGGAAAATTTATATAACTCTATATCTACAGGTATGTCTTATGATGAAGTTCGTTCCATTCTAGGCTGGGATGGTATCTTGATTTATGAAAACAATATAGATTCTGCTGATGGACAAATACATGAAAAGATTTACCAGTGGAACAATCAAGATGTTTATTTGACTGATTACGAATCTCATAGAGAAGACATCAATCCATACTGGAGTGTCACACTTAGATTTCAAAACGATATCCTCATCAATAAAGCATCCTTTAACCTAGAAATCTAACCCAATTCGCAATGGGCAACTTTTGGAGACGCTGCGAACGCCCCGTTACGTTCGGCCTGGTCTTGTAGAGAAGATGCCGAGAGCCGAGAGTGCCAAGACTCATAAAGTGTGCGTAAGTCTTAGTTTTAATGAAATTAGCTCACCACAATTTAATATGATAAATCTTGCTAGCAAATATTAACTAAATCTTAAGATAGATATTTTGTTACTAAATATACAGTAATTTTCGGTGTTTAATTTTTGAATACAAGAACGGCTTTTTTTCTATTTGTCTGAAGTGACTATAAATAAGTCTCTCTCAAGGCATTCACCATAGGGATCAGTAAATCTCTAAGCAGTATTTAATTAAAAAACAATTTATGTATCTAAAGTAGGAGGGTAAAATCACTTAAATGTTAGGATAATATACAAAGATATCGTAAATGTTTCAAATCTGAAATTTTGTTTAAAATAATCAGCCTATATTAAGAAAGTTTGTTAAGTTGGGTCAAATCAAAATTTTTGCTAGTTTCACTGGCAGTTTTTTAAAATAAAAAATAATTACAAACAGGGGTTTTCAAATGCAGACAGTACAAAAAATTTACTGCCCAAATTGTGGTTGCCAAGCAGAACGCTATTATATTTTTGATAGTCAATTAACTCGAACACAATGCTCTAGTTGTGACTACTTGATGATTAGTTGTACTCGCACTGGCAAAGTGATTGAGGCTTACGCCCCAGGTATTTATGCACAGCGCTAGTGATTAAAAATTAAAAATTAGAGAAAATATTCCCTAATTTCTAATAATAAAATTACTTATCAACAATTTTGAGCATTTCACAGGTTGTTATTTTGTTGTTGGAATTGTTGCTGTCGTATCTGTTCTTGTAATCTCAATTGTTGCTGTTGTCTAATTTGTTGATCTTGTCTGAGTTGTTGCTGTTGTATTCTTAATTGTTGCTGTCGTGTAAAGTCTTGCCGTTGTTGTGTAAATTGTTCTTGTTGTAGTCTCAGTTGTTGCTGGCGTATCAGTTCTTGCCGTTGTTGTGTAAATTGTTGCTGTTGTAGTCTCAGTTGTTGTTGTAGCTGTGGTTGCTGAAACTGTTGCCGAAGCAATGTTTCATTAAATTGCTCTTGTGTTCGCTGAGTTTGCTCCTCTTGTTGTTGTCTAATTCTTTCTTGAAAAGACTCAGGTTGCTGAGGATTTGTCTGAATTATTTGTGCATAGGCAGGAGAATTAATTGATAAAGTTTTTGCAAGTACAATTAATAGTAGCCATGCTTTAACCATTAATAAGCGATTTAACATGCAATTATTTCCTTAATTGTTATAGGTTGGGTTGAAGATCGCTTAACCCTTAAAATGTCAACATTATTTATAATTGCTCTATAGGTACAAAACATAGACGGGGAATAGGGAATTAGGCTTTTCAAATTGTACCGAGCTTTTTCAAAAATCAAATATTAGTCCTATATATTGATTTATAAAATTGAGTACAAGGGGTTTAATTCTTACTTGCTCTAAGTTGTCCACAAGCAGCATCAGCTTCTAAACCACGGGAATAACGCACACTAACAGCAGTATTTTGTTGCTTAAGGACGTTGACAAATGCTTGAATGCGATCGCGGTTGGGGCGTTTGTAGTCTGCTTCTTGGATGGGATTATAAGGAATCAAATTCACATGACTTTGGAATCCTCGCAGACGCTTTGATAGTTCCAATGCATGTTCTGGTAAATCGTTGACACCAGCGAGGAGTATATATTCAAAGGTAACGCGGCGTCCAGTGATTTCTACATATTCTCGACATTCAGCCAGCAAATCTTCTAGAGGATAAGCGCGGGCGCTGGGGATGAGTTTTTCCCGCAGTGCTTGATTAGGGGCGTGGAGACTTACAGCGAGGGTGATTTGCAAATTGTTTTGCGCGAACTGACGGATGCGATCGCGAATCCCAACTGTAGAAACAGTAAGCGATCGCTGCCCAATACCGACATCTTGATTCAGGCATTTCAGCGCTGCTAGGACATTCTCAGTATTTAACAACGGTTCACCCAATCCCATAAACACCACATTGCTAACCCGAGGCAGCGCGTTGCGGGGGTTCCCCCCGTTGTAGCGACTGCCGTGTTGCTGAAAATCTTCTTGCACAGTTAACACCTGATCGACAATTTCATGCCGTGCTAGGTTGCGCTTGTAGCCTCCTTTACCAGTAGCGCAGAAATCGCACGCCATTGGACAACCCACTTGAGTAGAGACGCAAACTGTCAAACGGGATTTTGGCCCATCTCCCGCTTCTGCAAAGGTGGGAATGCCAACAGTTTCAATAATTTGATCGTCTGCTAATCGCAAAAGATATTTGACTGTGCCATCGGGAGCCACAGAGCGGTAATGTAAAATTGAGCGCCCAATGGGGATTTCTGCTACTTCCTTCCGCCATTGCTTGGAAAAGACAGAAATATCAGCTAGCGATCGCACTCCCTTGTCATAGATCCATTCATGCAGCTGCTTTCCTCTGTAAGCAGGTTGTCCCTGCTGCTGCACCCAAGTAGTTAACTCCGCAAGAGAAGCACCGAGAAGGGGAGGAATTAATTCTGATTTTACTGGGTTGTGTAACTCAACTTGAGATACAAGAGGCGTAGCAGACATAAAAAATCAAGAGTTGATGTAGGATCTCTATCCTACACCTGCCAGATTAACTTAGTCTTGACCAAAGAAGACGGGAAATTACCCAAAGGTTGTGCCGTTCCAGCCCCACATCGCACCCTTAGCGTCTGCAAACTCTATATAAATGCGATTTTTGGGCACACCTAGAGTTTGATTAATCTGCTGGCAAAATTCCTGACTCATTGCTGCGGTTTGATCTGGCTTCATTGTACCAACGCTCTTAATTTCAATGTAGCAAACCGGCTCTGTATTCCCCGCAAAGGTCATGGGAATTTCTGGCTCAAAAGCAGTCATTACATAAGATTCTGGTTTTCCCAAATGTTTCGCTAACTTGGCTGATAAGTTTAAAAGCATTGATTCAATTTCAGCTTTTTGAGGAGCAGTTGCAGAAGTTTGCACTTTGATTAATGGCATAGTACTAAATTGGGATTTGGGATTTTATTCACATTGTTAAGTTTATCGTTAGGTAGGGCAGGGGCAGGGGGCAGGGGGCAAGGGGCAGGGGGCAGGGGGAGTTAGAAGTTCAAGCATTGGCTTAAAGACTCATTCATCCACCTCAGAACTCCGTTCATCCACCTCAGATACTCATTCATCCACCTCAGAACTCCGTTCATCCACCTCAGAACTCCGTTCATCCACCTCAGAACTCCGTTCATCCACCTCAGAACTCCGTTCATCCACCT
>NZ_JBALFV010000037.1:0-8492 GCF_036916735.1 Nostoc sp. | reverse complement strand
TCTCGGCGTTTTTTTGTGACTTTTTTACACATTCTCAATCAATCTTAGCTATGCCTGCGGTGAGCGTAGCGATCGCACTTCACCTGCCCACTTAAGCAAATTCATACCTAACAAGCTTTTTGGACTTTTCTATCCGTCGAACTCACGTTACTTTAAGGGGCTGTCCGGTGTCGCTCTTGGTTTTCCTCTATGGGGGCAGCGTAAAATTCTTGACAGCAATCTTTTTACTGGCTATAAATAGTTGTTACATTGTGCTTTAAATAACTTTATAAGTTATGACTCAAGGTGGTAAAAGAATTGTTGTTGGATGGTTGTGTCTACACAAGAGTCCAGCAAGAGTTAATTTCTTTACCATCTAAAAGACTTTCATGCTCAAACACATATCTGCAATCGCAGCCGTATTCATTTTAAATTTGGGGTTTGCATCTGCATCTGTTGCTGCAACTCCCCGTTCAACTTGGGTGGAAAATGAAATTTACCAATACAACCATCCCTTTGCTTCTCAATTGCCCCAAGAACTGGCAACGAAAATGCAAAAGATGACAGCTAGCCCCTTCGCCTTTTATCGAGGAACGGCTGACATCTTCTACCGCGATATGCAAACATTACCAGGTTCAGCATTTGTCAATTCCTCTACAAGAGCGATTTGGTTAGAGGGGGATATGCATCTGCAAAATCTTGGGGGAATGAGGGATAGCAACGATAATAACGTCTTTGATACCACTGACTTTGATGAAGGTTATCTTGGGCCCTACGTTTGGGATTTGCGACGTATGGCAGTCTCGATTCTCCTAGCAGCCAAAGAAAACGGCCTAAGCTCCAGTGATGGTCAAGATATTGTCCGAAATTTCCTGGATGCTTACCTCAACAAGATGAGCGACTTTAAGGGGACTAATGACGAGCTATCATACCGTTTGCAACAGAGCAATACCAATGGTGTGTTCAAAGATTTAATTCAACAGGCAGCAGCCAAGAGCCGCTCTAGTTTGCTAAATAAGTACACGCTGCTAAATAGTAGTAGCAATCGAGTTTTTCAGACAACCTCTGAACTCCAGCCTGTATCCAGCAGCACCTACTCAGATATTACTGGAGCGATGAGCAGCTACATTGCTTCAATTTCTAGCAGTAAGCGTTACAGCAATAGTTACTACACCCTAAAAGATATTCGTCTCAAATTAGGTTCCGGTACTGGTAGTCTTGGTAAGTATCGGTATTACTTGCTGATTGAGGGCCCAACTTCAGCAACCGATGATGACCGGATTTTGGAGATAAAGCAGGAAGCTTCTAGCGCCGTGGCGATCGCAGTTCCAGGTTTACTACCAAGTTCAGTCTATGGAAATCATCAAGGAGCGAGGGTGACAATCGCCACCAAAGCGATGCTCTCTAATACTGACCCTTTGGTTGGCTACACTACGGTCAGTGGTATCCCCTTTATGCTGCATGAAAAATCTCCTTACCAGATGGACTTTGACTATACCTTACTAACCACTAAATCAAAATTCATGGATGCGATGGGATATGCAGGTAAGGTCGTTGCTAAAAACCATGCTATCTCCGATCAAGATTACGATGCTAGCATTGTTCCAGAAAGCGTTGACAAGCAAGTGACTGATATTACCAGTGGTAACAAGGCTGTATTTTTTGATGAGATTGTTAACTTTGCTCTAGACTATGCAACTCAAGTCGAGTACGACTACACCAGTTTCGTGAATGCTTACAATAGTGGGGTGACACTCTACTAAACAGTTCCTGTTTATTGCAATTGTTGAATATGGGCGATAGTGATCACAGGAGTGCGATCGCAGCAGGCATCGCTTAGTTTCCTCTGGTGCGGACACTACGTGAACGCTTGAATTGGGAGCGATGCCTGCGGTGGTAAACTACACACTCCTAAACCCGTTAACTAACAGCTTTACTTAATTCAGTTCTTTTGGATAATCAGCTAGTCAGTTACACCCTTTATAATACCCTTGGAACGCAATCAGTTAAACCTATTCTCATTAGGCATGTGCGTTATCCTTTGGAGTTGTCGTAGACATCGCTCTTTTTTCCTCTCTACGAGACGCGCTTACGCCAACGCTTGATTGGGAGCGGTCAAGCTACTGAATAGTAGTTTGACCCAGCATCCCAGGGGGTGGAGAAGTCAGCACTCCAAGAATAACGAAGTAGTTACTTTCTAATCTTGAGAGCTTTTCCCTGAACAGTTGGGGCAGAAGGAACACTTAGTAAACTGTTGATAGTGGGGGCTATATCGATATTGCGAATTGTGCCGATATTGCCACGGCGTTTAATGTCGGGACCTGCGGCATAGAAAATGGCACTGAGATTAGGGATGTTGGGATCGTAGCCATGTGCCCCATAGAAGTTAGGCACGGAAAAAACTGAATTATCCGCGTTGCCTAAACGAGTTATAGCCGGAGTTTGTCTTCCGTCAAAGTTATATCCTTCACCCATGATTGCAAAGACATCACCAGTATCTTGACCAACAAATTCACTTGTACCCAATCCAAAACTTGGGTCGTTTAAATTAATTGGTAGGGGACGAGGGTATATCTGGTCAAAAACTGCCTTTTTTTGTGGTCGGAGGACATAGTTAGGATGGGAGCAACATTTACTGAGTATATATATTAATATTTTCCTGAAAATAGATGTTTTAGCGTAGGCGTAGCCCGCCGTTCGCGTAGCGTCTCGTAGAGAAGGCATCGCTCGTTTTTTGCCTCACTTCAGAAAATCGCCTTGCTCCCAACAAGAAAAGGCTGCCGAAGTAACTACCTTGACGGATACCAAAGGTTTTTATCAGCAACTATATTTTTTTTGATGAAGGGTAAGAAGTACGAAGAAGTCAAAAGACTTCTAATTACAAATTTCATACATTTACGTCGCAAAGATTTTGAACAATGGAGGAAGAAACAATAATGTTTACCAGAAAACAAGTAATCGAATATTTTAGCGATCGCTACAGCGATGTGCAAGTGATAGAAGCACTCCGAATCATGCGTGACCACGGAGCAGATGTTGACCCCGAAGGCGATGAGTTTAGCCCAGATATCACAGAAGAGTTGGAGAAAGTGTTTGAACTTGCTGGTGCAGCAATTAATAACCATTTGCACCTGCCAGCATCAGAACAAGAATCGTCTGCGATTCAACAAGCAACTAACATGGCGGCTAGTGTTATCCCAAACGTCAATCATCAGATGATGGCGGGGATGATTCGGGTGGTGATGAATGGTGCAGTAGCCCAAGCCAATGCTATAGCAATATTAGAAGCAAAAGTTTTTCAAAGGGCTTTAGACCATAGCAGAGGTGCAGTTGCTAATTCTTTCCTTGAGCAAACACAGTACAGCACCCAATACTTGCGTGAGCTTTCGGACAATGATGGACAGATAAACAAACTGCTTGCTGGCTACAGTGTCGAAACAGTAGACGTTGATGTGTTTTTGAGTGAGGTTAAAGCTTTGACCCCTCAAGTCAAATCGGATGTACAGAACTTTGAATCGGGAGCAAGTACGGATACCAGTTTTAGTATTGATGCTTTTTTAGAGGAGATGGGCGAGTGAACTTCCCCTGGCTTTGGAGAAAACATAAAACATCAATTGTATTTGGCACGTTAATTGGGGCATCTCTACTTTATTCCTCTGGTGATATTCAAAGGAATATGGGAGCAATCACTGATATTAAGCAATCTATTGCTCAAAATTCTAAACAGCAAACAATCCTGGAGCAGCAACTTGAGTTTGAGAAGGAACAAGCCAAAATTGCTGATGCCAGATATAAAACTGGATGTCTGCCGATTGTGGCTACTGTCTACCCCCATAAATACGTGACGATTGTGCAGGGAAAAGTGATCCTAGACAGAATCACACTAAACCCGTTGCCTAAAGGAACTGTAGTCTGTGATGCCAATGGTAATACTGGTGTGATTACCTTGAGAGGAAAAGTGGAGGCGATCGCTTTTCCCGGAAATAGAGATTTAGTTGCCACTCGGCTTAAACGCTTTCGTGGTGGCACATACAGCCAACCAATAGATTCAGGAGCAAAGCAGTGAATTTTACGATGCCTAAAAGAGAGAATGGGCTAAAAACTAACCCTGCTTTGAGGCTTTTGTATTGGGGATTAGTGATAGCTGGTATCTGGTTTGCCTACTTAAACATTCAGCCTTATGAAAGAGCAGTATCTTTTTTAGGAGCTAAAGCCACCAGTAGCGCATTTATTTCTCTGGTCGCTTCAATCCCTCTGCTCAATGGGATTGCAGCAATATTTTCAAAGAGTCTTTCTTGGATACTCGGAGCAATACTTTGGAGCGTAATTCAGATTATTGAAATACTGCCCCTGATTCTCTATAACAATGAAAAGTTTATAGAAAAGATTGTTACCGAGGCTGATGGGCGTTCTCGCTATCAAGAGAAAGATACTGATGATCCCACTCTCAGGATACTCAAACGTACATACAATCATCTTCCAATCTCTGTTGTCAGCAACTTAGAGGTGTTGAAAATCTTTACCTACACAGTTGATTTCCTGATTACTTCTTCTAATTCCCTGCAACAATCCACATTTATCTCACAGCAATCTAATTCGCATTCTACTGAACTCGCAACTACTAATACTTCATCTTCAGTTCACAATCCCACACACATTATAGATATAGTTCAAGAAATTGCTTCACCTATCCGTAACTGCATCATTTTTGGGATTGGTGGAAGCGGTAAAGGAATGCTGCTTGCTAATGCCCTACGTCGAATCAAAGCCGAAAACCCAAACCGCAAAATCTTTTATATTGACCCCAAAAATGAGCCATCTGAATATGGTTATACAGAGTGCGTGGTTGACGTTGTTCGACGTAAAAAATGCAAAGATGAATCCCCAGAAAATATTTGTAAATGGATGGACGAAGTACTTGACGGAACCAACGAAGAAATAGGGTACATCGAATGGGCTAATAACCAATCAGAATCTTTATTAGTTATTGATGAAGGTTCCACCCTTGGAGATGCGGCTAAAAAATGCCGAAACGAGCGGATTGGAACATTAATTTTACATATTTCTTCACTTGGCGGTTCTAGCAAGGAGAATGTTTGGCTACTTGCTCAATCTCCTTATGTTGGGCCATTAGGGTTAAATTTATCAGCTACTAGCCAAATTACGGCGGTCGCTATTATTTCTGACAAAAATACTAATGTTTTAAAACAATGGAAAAAGTCACCGATTCTAGAAATGATTGATTTAGTGCAAATAAACACTTTGATTAAAGCTTCCCCTTGCAACCGCGCTGTGTTCTTTGGCGGTAATTCCACATGGGGCGCAATGCCAGAATTGCCTAACTATTCTGCTCTTGACAGGGACAATGACAAACCAACATAAGATTCATTCTCAACCCAACAACGGCAACAGTTGAGAACAGTGACAGCCGCCGCACAAAGAAGTCCTTCAGGGCAATGATTGATTTTTTGGAGCGGACACGGCATCTAACACTTGAAGATTTTATCGTCAAAGAATTGGGGGAGAATGAGCGTGCTGATGAATTAAAAACAGCAATTATCACACTTATTCGTCAAACTGACCATCAAAGATTAATTTACAAATTTAAAATTGATGTTTGATTGGATATTTTATTCACTTCTGCCTCGAATCTCATTAATTATTGAACCAATTAGACTTACATAATGCGTAAATCCTTAACTTCATTTGAATACGCTAGTAACTGGTCAATAACTTGCCGTCGTGTCTATCGTCTTCAAAGCCGTTGCACTAATAATCCCTGGCATGGCAAAGCTACGATAGTACATCATCTACATTATCGGCGATCGCTCCTGCGCCGGATTTTGGAAATGTTTTTACTGCATTTTCCTCGTGCTTCCGTGTCTGGTTACGAAATTCCTGGCTGGGATTGTGTAGGGGTATGCTCCCGTTGCCATGAAAATTACTATGGCAGAAGTAGCAGCCGCATCTGAGTTCACTACCATCAAGTCTGGGTACAAAAAGGTGGACTCAACAACCACCAGACTTGGATTAAGGCTACATCTCTACGAATTAAGTTTTGCTTTCTTGCGTTAACCCGTATTTGACATTTCCTCTTTCATCATTATTCACAATTTTTTTAACGGATGATTCTCTTAATTTTTTGGTGTCATGAGCGAAAAATTAACCACAGCATTACAAAAACTAGCTATCAGTCCAGTTAAGCAAGACAGATTGGCTATTGAACGCCTAGAAAAACAGTACGGCGCTTCTTTACTAGAAATTATTAATCAGATGGAAAACTATGCCATCGTTCACCAATCTATTGAAGACGAAAGGGCTAAACCCAGAAATCAGTTGATTATCATTTGCTATTATGGCTGTCTTTGGGGTGCAGTTATTGGAATTGCGACGTTATTTATCAAGCCCACTGTGACTGTAGCGGCGATTGGATTGGGCTTTTCGGCTGGGGTGTCTGGGAAATTGTTGGTTCAAAGAAGGGAGTAGGTTGAAGTAGTTGAAGATTGGTTTTAATTGTTTAGCTGAACTCTTAGATTCATTGGAGTAAATATGTCTTGGTCGAAATCGATTTCTCTTGATGTTGCTAATAACATTTTTGACGTAATTGGAGTTTCTTTTGAACAGAACGAATTAGAGGGCGGTTACATCGCTAAACATGAAAGTAAAACCTTAAGAAGAGCAACGTTAACCGCTTGCTGTATGGCTGTTTTAACTAACTGGGTAACAATTAAGGAAAGTTGAATTTATGTCATACCTATCAATTTTTGTGTTTGAGTCTCAAGAAGTTCGCTTCGTTGGTACACCAGAGAAACCAGAATGGGTCGCTGCCGATGTCTGTGCGATTCTTGAAATTAAGAATCCAAGTGATGCGTTAGGTTCTTTCGATGAAGACGAGAGGGGTCTAGCTAATGTCTATACCCCTGGTGATGACAACCCTCAAGGACAAGAAATGCTGACTGTGACTGAGCCTGGGCTTTACCGTCTGATTTTCAAATCGCGTAAACCAGTTGCCAAACGGTTCCAGCGTTGGGTATTTCACGAAGTCCTTCCATCCCTGCGGCGCACTGGCAAATATGAGATGCCCAAGCCAAACCAACAACAAAATACTAAACCCAAAAGAGTACTTGCTGTCAGGCAGAAGCGTCGTTTTACGTATATCTATTGATGCCAAATCGTTGGAACCCTTTCTTCTGGGGTTGCTGATATGTTCTTGGATGATTTCGTAGAGCCTTTGCTCTATCCACAGACCTTGAGATAGCAGAGGCAAAAGTGCAGTTAATCTTTCCCTTTCCGTGTCTGTGATGTTACTGGGAATACTCATACCTGCTGGTTGTTTGACTCGTTTATTGCTGTCAGGGTTGTATTTATTTCTGTCGAGGCAGTAAAGGAGCTTGAGCAAATGGGTGACATTGCACTGGGCATTTCTGGGAGCGCCGCTTTGGTTTTGGTAATAGGCAATGCGGAATTTTCTATCTTCTTTGAGTTATAACTGGGCTAAATACTGCTTGAGAAATTTGTAATCACCTCTGGCGTTAACTTTGGAGCGAGAATCAACTGGTGTTGTGGTATTTGAAGCTAGAGCTATATCCTTGGCTGATTCTTCAGTCAGTCCGATGTGAATCGTAACTTTTACCTTAGCTTGGGTAGATCCTATTTATAGTTTTTAGCTTGTTCAAAGGCTAGAACTGTATGCGCTCCGTTGATAAATCCCATCACTACCCCCCTCGTTAGCTTCTAATATCTCCAGTTCTAGCTCAGTTTTATTCTTGACAGGTTCAGCTTTATTGTCTGACAGAACAATTCCACTGTGGCGAGAGAAGAATTTTGCAGGTTCGGTTGTCAATGAATCAAAGATTTGTCTGTAGGTTGCGCTTTTACGGTTTGGTTCCCGGATGTTCGGTTCTAGGGGGAGGTCTATCGGGAAGTTGTCTACATGAGCGGTGGCGATGATGCAATCGGGGTTGGCTTGAAAATAGTTATCTATTTTTATGTTCCAAGTCTTGGGCATACTTTGTTTGCAACGTCAGACGAATTTCTATCTTAACCAAAACTAGGGTGCAAGGTTTGGGGTGTAAGACCAATAGGAGCTACCTTTGGCTTACCAACAGTACTACACCCAACAGCTTTTGACAGTTTTGTTGTTAGTATTGACACGTATAGTGTCACCGTCACTGACGCTTACAACTGTAGCAGTCAGATTATATTTCTTAAAAAAGTCTGAGTAGTACAAGATTGGAAATACCAAGGCAGATGTTATGGTGATCGCGATTAAACTAGACAACGGGAGCAACGCGATTTTGTGAGGTGCTCAAACCTTGGATGTATATAGCTTGTTTCGGGATGCGATCAGCTACGCTGGGCGGTTACGCTATCGCAACTAAAAAACCAAGTTTTGTTGAGAATATAGAGGTGTAATTAAGAGGATGTCTGAAAAGTAAGAAAGCTCACATAACGGTATTCTGTCAGGAGAAAAAATATTTAAGTATGACAGCGTTACCAGAACCATGAGTCCA
>NZ_JBALFV010000036.1:0-68120 GCF_036916735.1 Nostoc sp. | reverse complement strand
CATTACAACTCTAACTATCTCACTAAGTTTTTGCCGCCGCATCAAACTCTTTGCTGGATGCAAACAAGCTTGAGCAACCAGATGCTGGAGTTGTTGGTTTAGATTACTTACCGTGTGGATGTTTGCCATCGAAAATCTCCTGGTGAAATACTTACAGAAGTAGTTTAGAGATGCCTTTGACTGTTTAAATTTCTAATAGACGAATCTATAACTTGATGTTTAATACCCAGATGATTAGAGCTTATTATCTAGTTATCAAACTCAAGTTCAAGTTTTTCGCAGAAATTCATAAAAAGTTTTCTGAGCAGTATTTCATCGCTGGAGTTTTTATAGTACCTTTGAACTAATATATTCCCACGACAATCAAGGATGCGATCGCTCTATTAGGCGGGCAGGGCAAACGCATCTAAATTTTTACAATTATCTATAACATTTTGATATCTTTTTTAAAGATGCGTTTCTGCTTTCCAGTGGGGCCATCGCAATATTTGCTCATCCCAACTCTTTCTATGGTATTTTTTGCTACTTGAGGGCTAATTGTCGAGAAGCTATGCAACCAAACCGTTTTCTTTACCCGTCCCATCATTACTACATCCCAAACTGTGGCGGGGTAAGTCTAGTCAATTTGGCTACGTTATGGTATATATGCAAGTTTGTCTAGTTGTTGCATCAAGGGTTTACCTTCGCATAAGCCGATTTGATTTTGTCTAACGGCTACAACCTGGAACCGGGGCTGATTAAATTATTGCGATCGCAGGTACTTTAATTGGCATTAGTACCGAAGAACAACCAAGCGCTCAAACAGTCCAGCGATTGGTAGAGTCAGTTAAAAAAATCGCCGTTTCTGCAATTTTTGCTGAGACTACAATTAAGCCGGCATTAATTAAAACTGTTGACCAAGAAGTAGGGGTGAAATTAGCACCAAATCAACTATATTCTGATTCAATTGGCGCTAAGGGAAGTCCAGGAGATTCTTATATCAAAATGATGGAGGTGAATACCTACACAAGTGTAGAAGCATTGCAGGTAAATATACCTCATTTCAACTAAAGAAGTAAATTCATCAAAATAAATATCTAACTTAAGACGTGTTATTCTCAAAGTCTCTCCAGAGAAAGAACTCTTTCTATCCTCGATTTTTTATAATATTATTTAGCAAAACTAGATTTTTACCTACCTGAAAAAGCTATGACTGATAAAAATCAAGAAAATCAAATTAATCAACCAGTAAGTGAGGATACACATTTACGCCCAGAACCGAACGTCAATGAAAGAAACTTAACAGCGAATCCAGGAGATAAAATTGCTGATGAGTCTCAATCGGTTGAAGAAAAGGCTCAACAGGTAGCTGTAGATGATGTACCAGATATTACAGGCGACAAAATCACAGTGCCGACTTATTTCGTTGTAGATGAACCCGACGGCGAAAAGAAAGCACTCCACCATGTTAAAGATGCTGAAGAGATTTCTGACATGATTCGGGAAGCACGAGTTGATGAAAATGGAAATCGAATTTGGTGGTAGTCCCTCACTAAATAAACACGGGGACACAAGGATAGAGAGAATTGTTTCTTTGCGTCCCCGTATATGTTAATGACGTAATCAAAATCGGGAAATTTTTCCGGGATACACAGTAATGGTAAATGTCACAACTACCAAAGAGTTGCTACATTGCAGTACGCCAGAAATTAAAAATCAAATTTTAGAACTTGTTCAAGACCGCAATGTAGAGCCGTTAAACAGCAAAGTAGAATTTTATAAAAATCAATTAGCACCATATTTTGCAGAGTTGAGCCGACGTAACCCTTTTGGCAAAGTCGCAGATCAAGTAGCGATCGTTACGGGGGTATGGGTACCAATATGGTCTACTATACCTTTTCAAGATATTTTACCTGGTAGGATACACGAGCAGTCTTACCAAATTTTTCATAATGATGGTTACTATGCAAATATTGCCCGCTATGCACCAGGACATCAGTCTGGTTTGTGGCAAAAATTGACATCGAAATTGCCAGCTTATGACTTAATGGTATTGCAAAAGTATTCCATTCGAGATGAGCAGTGGAATATTAAAAATATTGGAATATTTTCAGCATTGAAGAATAGAGAAATACCATTGACAATTGACGATGCAGACAAGTGGTTTACAATAACAGTCGAATCTAAATTTAAGGAAACAGCGCCAAACATAGACTTACGACAAGAACTCAAATTAAAAGATATAGACAGAAATACTGTCAAGAAATTTGAAAAAGCTTACCTAGCTACTTCTTTTTTAGAGCATCTATATATAGATAATGATTTTCGGTTAGTTAAAACTCAACGAGAAGCAACACAGCGACCAAGTTATACTATTGCTGTTCGCAAAGATTGAACTAACAAAATTTTCTAATGCTATGCCGCCACTACAACGACAAGTTAGTTCTACCGATAGCTACAACTACCTACTATTCTTACCTGATGAGGTAGATCCAGATGGAGGCGATGTCTACGACGGGCTACGCCTACGCAACAAAACACACCAGCTACTTTTGCCAACAATCCTGTTTTTACATGGTGCGGGTGAAAGAGGTTCTAACTTAGATAATGTGAAAAAGTACGGCGTTGCCAAGATTGTAGAACAACAGCCAGATTTTCCTTTTATTGTCATTTCACCCCAATGTCCACGCGGTGAATATTGGAATGTAGAGCGATTAAGCGCCCTTCTAGATGAAATTATTGCATCCTATCCTGTTGATTTAGATCGGGTTTACCTGACCGGCTTAAGCATGGGTGGTTACGGAACATGGCATTTAGCAGCAGCACAGCCAGAACGATTTGCTGCGATCGCGCCTATCTGTGGCGGTGGTAACCCACAAGCAGCAGGTAATCTTAAAAATCTTCCTGTGCGGGCATTTCACGGAGCCAAAGATCATGTAGTTCCCTTAAGCGAGTCTGAAATCATGGTTTTTGCACTTAAAGCCCACAAGGGGAATGTGAAATTTACAGTTTACCCAGAAGCCAATCACGACTCGTGGACGCAGACATATAATAATCCAGAGTTGTATAAGTGGTTTTTACAGCATCGACGGCAGCAGCGTCTCTAGGCATAAAAAAGAATTAATCCTAAGTAAATCTACATAAATAATTAAAGTTTGTAATGAGCGGCTCCAGCCCTATTTTGTTCGCGTATAGGACGCACCAGAGGGCTGAAACGCTGACTACGAGTAAATTTTAAGATTTTTACATTACAAAACACATAGTTTAATTTATCCTCGCTGATTTACTTACCTCTTTAGATACTGCCAGCATCATGTAAAATCTTAATGACCAAATTAGGGATACACTCAGCAGCAAATCCGAAATCATAGTTTTCGTGCTAAAAGGCTGCGATAGTAAGTAAAATTTTCTGTTTACCCAAAAGGCGATCGCAATACAACAATCCAGCTTCGGCGGTGGAAGGCTATGAATTAAATCTGTCGGTATTTACGTAGGGACGATTACCAAAACTTCAAAGTATTTTAATTATAAATATTTTTTATCCCTTCAATATTAAAACTTTTAATAAATAGTTGTCTAAACGTTTGACATTAAAAAATATAGCATCAATAATGTTATTGCATAAAAAATTTATCATCATGTAGAAATTCTATTTGATTTTTGCAAAATTTTCTGAGAGCAAAAGCAAGATTCGGCTACCTCTCAGTCAGCTTTGCTTTGAAAAATCAAATGGAGTCCCGGATATAACCTGACATTAATAGGGTTGCATTATGCTTTTCTGGAATTCAAAAATCAGTTTAAAAAATTGCAAAAAAAATCATAAAATATACAGAAATTTTTGGACACCTACTAAAATTGTGCTGCTCAGTGGACATTTAATTGTTCTACCAATTTGTGCATTAATAATTTTATCGCTCTTATTACCCTTATTCACTGCTAGCTTATTCGCTTCCATTGGAACCTCGCACCACTCTACATCGATTCCTTGGATAGATGATGCATCTGAATGTGAACATACTGGGAGAAACTGGCACGATCGCAAGTGTTGGGATAATGAACACGATCCTACGTTCTAAATCGACATTGCATTAAAAGGTATGCAAATTATCAAAATAATTGCCTAAGAAAGACAAAACAGGCTAACAGTGTTGAAATTAGATCAAAATGGATATGTAGCCTGTTGTTTGTCTAACCTTGAATCAACCTAACTTCGTGCGAAATCTGCAAGAAACTCACTTAAATCGTGCCCGCGCCAGTCTCAGACAAGCGCTGTCTTGGTATGGATATCTTCGTAAGTCAGGACAGCTTTCATCCAACCCGGAATTAGCAGGTTTGTTGAAACCTGAATTGGAAGCTTTGAACTCTACACTTAACAAGCTCGATTCTAACGTCATTAGAATTGCTGCTTTTGGTTTGGTGAGTCGGGGTAAATCGGCAGTTTTGAATGCCTTATTAGGAGAGAAGATTTTGCAAACTGGGCCTTTGAACGGTGTCACTCAATGGCCCCGTTCCGTCCGTTGGCAGCCCGGTGGTAAGGTACTAGTAGAGTTAATTGATACCCCCGGATTAGATGAAATTGAGGGTGAGTCACGGGCAGACATGGCGCGAGAAGTAGTGCATCAGGCTGATTTGATTTTGTTTGTCGTGTCTGGTGATATCACGCGCACTGAGTATCAAGCACTGTTGGAATTACGTAAAGCACAAAAACCCCTCATTTTAGTATTTAACAAGATAGATTTATACCCAGATACAGACCAGGGAGCGATTTACGAAAATTTGCAACAACTGGGTGCTGGGAATCACGCCACATGCTCCACTTGGGGAAACCCCATCACCCTACAGCCCTCCGGGCATTTTACGGCGGGCGTCTCCCCTGGGAAGAAGACCGCAGTGGCTCCTCAAGCAAAACCTCTACTACCAGATGAAATTGTCATGGTGGCGGCGGAACCAGCACCAATGGAAGTGCGGGTTGAGTGGCCTGATGGTCGTGTCAGTTATGAATGGGAGACGCCACCACCGCAAGTAGACGAACTCAAAGAGACAATTCTGAATATTCTCAATCGAGAAGGGCGATCGCTTCTGGCTTTAAATGCACTGATCCAAGCACGGGATGCAGAAGCCGCGATCGCTCAAAAAACCATCCACTTACGCGAACAAGAAGCCGAAAATATTATTTGGCAATTTACCAAATACAAAGCTTTGGCAGTAATGCTCAATCCCATCGCCTTCTTAGATATCCTTGGCGGAACTGTTGCTGATTTGGCTTTAATTCGCGCCCTAGCTAGATTATATGGTTTGCCAATGACTAGCTACCAAGCCGGAAAAATTTTAAAAACGATTCTATTTAGTTCTGGTGGCATACTACTGGGAGAATTAGGTAGTAGTTTGCTTTTGGGTTTGGGTAAAAGTACTGCTGCAATAACCAGTGGTGATAATCCCAGCAATATTACTGCCTTTGCTGGTAGTGCGATCGCTCAAGCTGGTATCGCCGGTTATGGTGCATACTCCGTTGGCAAAGCCGCTCAAGTCTATCTCGAAAAAGGCTGCACTTGGGGACAGTTAGGCGCTAGCAGCGTCATTCAAGAAATTCTCTCTCAAGTTGACCAAAACACAATTCTGTATCGGTTGCGACAAGAGTTAGGCATAAAGTATTGAGAATCAATAAAAATTGTTTCCCCTTTGTTGCCGATTATAAGTGATTATCAACTTCTATCAAACTCTTCTGACAATTGACTGACATTCCGAATTTGGGATGCAAGACTGAGAACATGACCATCTCTACTAGTGACTGCAACTAGTGGAATTTCCTTAGCTTTTTGAATCAAAGATGATAAGAGGGTAATTCCCACTCAAATTTGCTAAAAAGATGGCGGTGTTTACCACTACCTATTGTGGGAAACCTATCTAAACTGGAAATGTGAGCCAGCCCGGTCAAGTTCCTCCAACAAAGAGGAGCCAGCGCTGAAGACGGGTTTCCCGTCGCAGGCGACTGGCGTTGGACTAGCGTTAGTGCAGCGTAAAGCCTACGGCATAGCAACTCTTAGAGACGCTACGCGAACGCTTAGAGCGACGCAAAAGCGTCACCCAGAGGGTGAGCTTTTTGGGATCATTGAAAGCTCACAGTTAATATCTATCTCTGTAAATTAAAGGTAAAAGTATCATGACAAGTACCCTAAACTCATTTGAAAATGCTGGGACGGCAAATATTGAACAAGCCATTACTGACGCCATTACTGAAGCCCGCACAACTTGTGAGCTAGATGGTAATTCTGCTGATTGTGCCGTAGCCTGGGACATTGTGGAAGAATTACAAGCTGAGAAAGCTCATAAACAGCAAGCAAAATCAAAGAAAACTTCTTTGGAAAACTACTGCGAGCGCCATCCAGATTCTGTAGAATGTCTAATCTACGATGTTTAACTTTTCCGTAAATCAGTTGTTGCTGATTGCGTTATTTGCTTGATTGCTTCTAAATCAGGTGGTGGCGTTTCACTTTCCATTGCCAACCACAAAAGATATTCAATATTCCCAGCAGGGCCAGTGATCGGCGACCAAGTTAAGCCTTTGTATTTCCATCCTAATTGGTGGGCTGTTTGCAACACCTGGGAAATAGCATCAGCTTGGTCGTTTGGATCGCGCACAACACCTTTTTTACCCACACGGGATCTGCCGACTTCAAACTGTGGCTTGACTAACAATACAGCTTCTCGGTTAGCTTGAGTTAGTTGCCACAAAGCAGGCAGAATCTTCGTTAACGAAATAAACGATACATCGACCACTGCCAAATCAGGAATCTGGTCATTTTCGCCATATAACTCATCTGGTTGTAGTTGCCGTAAATTGGTGCGTTCCCGCAAAATCACCCGCGAATCATTTCTTAAAAGCCAGTCAACTTGTCCGTAACCGACATCAATTCCGTAAACTTTTTTTGCTCCAGCTTGTAAAAGACAATCAGTAAAACCACCAGTAGAAATTCCACCATCTAAACAAATGCGCTCTGCTACTGGAATGGTAAATACTGACAAAGCTTTGGAGAGTTTTTCACCGCCTCTAGAAACAAAAGGCGATCGCTCTTTAATATTTATTTGAGCCGAAATATCAACTTCTGTACCAGGTTTATCAACTAACTGCTGATTAACAGTAACTTCCCCCGCCTGAATTAACCGTTGTGCTAAGGCGCGAGAAGAACATAAATTAAGTTCTACTAATAGTGTGTCGAGTCGCTGTTTAGCCAATTAATTAGACTCTCCTGGTAAAATTAAAGCCAAAGCACGATTGATAATTTCTTCTTGGTTAACCAGCTTTTCTAATTCTTCGGCTTCATAACGACCTTCTTCTACTTCTAGCGTTGCCTCATCAATGGCATTTAAATAGGCTTCTGCTAAGGTTTCTAACAATTCTTCTGGCGTGAGATAATAACCTCCCGCTTTACGCCGCTTATTTTCACGTTGAATTTCCCGAACCGAATTCCGAATAGAGACTTCCCAAGAGCGAGTTGTGCGATTTTCAGCTTGTTGTTTAATCAGATGCAAAAGCAAAATCACTGCATAACTACGAATCGTCTTGATGATGTCATTTCGGCTCATCTCCGTTAATTCTTCGACTATAAACAATGCTCCTTGAACATCGCCTTTAACAAGCAAGTCTTTTAGAGTTAATAATTCTTCCATAATCAGCGCCTCAAAGCTCGGCAACTTCTATTGTGGCGGATCTAGAGCGATCGCAGTTGGTTGTACTGAAGTCCACACCCTGCATTTACTTACATGAATGTCCCCTCTTATTCATCCTCATTATAATTAAACATTAAAACAAATTTTTGTTTAGGTAAAACTAACATAGGTAGATAGATAGGATGATCATCCCATCCTGTAGTTTTTTCTCCTTTTTGATAGCAAATAATTAAAGTTGGTACATCAGGATATTTCTTCTGAGCTTCTATTGACCAATTACCTGAACCGAAGCCAAACATCCATTTAAAAGGCTCTTTTCTTGGCATATCTAATCCTTGATTTTTATTTCTCTCACCTCTGCGAACATTTAAACGCCCCTTTGTCATCCCCTTTGATTTCATATCTGTTAAACCTTTTATGATACGTTTATCTTCCCATTTTTCAGAGGAAACATAATAACTTTTTGTGTGACTGATAATTTTAATGATCAGGTCTATATCTACTTCAGCATATAAACTATTATCTTGATAATTGATTAAAAGTGTCTCTATTTCTTTAAAGGTATGCTCAATTTCCTGTTTTTTATAAGCTGGATTTTGAGGATAAATTAATGAACCTGGGACTAATACATTAATGACTGAAGGATCTAAAACATTAGAACGAGTTGGTTTGAGATTTCCTCCTATCCAAACAGGCTGAATTTGAATATTATGAATATCATCTCCAATTGCTTGACGCATCGCTTCATCTGCTTCGTGAATAGAACGAAAAGAGTCTAGTATATGTTCTGCTATAAAGAGGCGAGTTACATCTTTTAATTGTGGACGATAACCATACATTCGAGCGTGTTGATGAACCGTATCCATTACTTTTTGTTTTGCATCACGCCCATAATAAGTTACCATTAAACCATCAATTGTCACACCTCTACCTAATCTATTTCCTCCGATTAATATATTCATCCCTGGATTGTAGTTAGGTTCTTTTTCGGGGTTATTTGCATTAATGATTTTAGGAATTGCGTGTCTTAGTTGAATTTTTAATTCATCTATCAGTTCAGTAATTGGAGGCAAATTATCAGCAGTTTTATTTAGCTCGTTATAAGCTTGTTCTAACCACTTTTGAGCTTGCTTATTTTCTGTATCTGAACTCTTATGTCGAATTGCTTGATCTAAATTAATTACAAATTGACTAATCACCTTTTCTAACACACTATGGATATCTTGCTTATAACAAACATGAGCAAGAAAAGAATATTTTTCATCTTCTTTTGCAGAAGATAACATCTTGTAGATTGAACCTAAGAAGAAGCAACAAAGTGCGAGTCTTAATCCCTCAGGAATAATCCATTTATTACCCGGATTTATTACACCTTTTTGTTTCTTTAATTAGTTAATTTCTCCAGCATCTACAATACAAAAGTAGTTACTTTTCTCAGCAAAAAATAACTCTCCTCCCATATAACTATCTCCTGGTTCTGGTAGTGCTGCACAAAATTGTGGCTTACAAGGCTGAGAGAGCTTTTGTAATAATAGACTTTGGGGAGTCGCTGTGATTTGAATATAAATATGATTAGCAACCTCTTGACGAATTTTACCTATAGTCTCAAAAATTTTACTATTATCAATCGCATCTTTTCCTTTTTTAGCTTGTTTAGATTCATTTGTGTTTAAACTAGCATTATCCGCTTCATCATCAAAAATTAAGGTAGGAACACCTTTGATGTTTGCTGCTTTTAAAACCTTTAATAAATTATCCAAGTGATGACCGTTTTTTGTAGAAACTAATACAACACCTGTATCTTTGATATAGGGTGCGATTTTAGTTTCTGCAAAACCATCGGGGTCTTTTTTCCATGCTTCCCAATCAAAGAAAACAGGGCCTCCTTGAACTTGATTATTGAAACGATTAGCCGTCTGTTTTCCTAACCATGTATTATCGGAGGTTAAAATAATAAAACAACGAAAATTATTTTCATGAGCCAACGCTAAAGTTGCAATAGTTGTGTTAGTTTTACCACTTTGAACTCGACCATAAATAAGTCCGGTTGTACTATTAGGAATAGGATCTTGTCCCTTATAAGGTTGGCTCACTAAACCTGTACTATTTTCCCCTACATCACCATGACCGAAATTTTCTGAATAAAATCTGACACAATTTTGTACAACTTCAATAGCCGTTTCTTTAAGTTTACTTGCTTCTTTTAATCCAATTTCTTTCTCTAATCTCTTAATTAATCTATCAATACAGTCGCCATTAGTTTTAATTGAAGTGGGTGTCATAGGTTATTTTATGTTGATAAAATTACGTCAGGCCAATTATTTTGAGGGATTGTCTGCTCTAAGGGAACTCTCCCCGTACCTTTAACATAATAACTCCCTCTTAGTTGTCTTTTGACAGAAACACGCTGGTTGGCTAAACCCTCACTAGGATCAATAATTGTCCATAATTGTTGTTCTGATAGACAACAAACGCCATCACGATGACAAATCAATGCTATAAAAAGTTTGACATCAGGATAAGTTTCCCTAAATCTTGTCAGTGCATTTTCTTCCTGTGAACTGAAGCTAAATGACCATGAAGAAGTGGGTTTTTTTGATATTTTAAATAGGATAGCTGATTCTTTATTTGAGCTTTTTATCGTATAAAGAGACGAATGAATATAAGATAAATAACTGATAGAGATATAAGATGTTCCTTTGAGGAGTCGAAGAAAAGCTGCACCATGCAGAAATTCTAGATCATTAATACTCATAGAACTATTGCCAAAAATTATTTATATCAATAATAAACATCATAAGAGCAGGTATAAAATTTTCCCAGTACTACTAATTAATTCATCAGATAAAAATTTTTTGCATTAATAAAAGTAAACGCACCTTGCCAATCAAGCCAAAGTGCGATAAATATTAAGTCCACTTATGCGAACTTTGTTTGTATAGTTCTGCAATTTCTAGTCACCAGGACTAGATGCTAAATATCCTCTTCGCTCAACTCGCGTGTGATGTGATCAAATGGTTCATCCACAAAAGCAGTATTACCCACACCTGCTGCTGCCACTTGTTCCTTAATCAGATCCTTGAGAATTTGGATACCGCGAACCGTAGGCCCAATAGGCACTCCTAAAGAATTATAAGTTTCCCGTAGCCCTTGTAGTACACGCTCATCCAACACATTCGTGTTTCCAGCAACCAGCGCATAGGTGGCATAGCGCAGATAGTAGTCCATATCCCGCAGACAAGCTGCATAACGACGAGTTGTATAAGCATTTCCACCAGGGCGAATCAATTCTGGCAGTTCTTCAAATAACTTTAAACCAGCTTGCTTGACAAGTGCAGCTGCATTAGAGTTTATCGCCGCCGCCGCTTGTACTCGTGCTGTACCACTGTTAAAGTAAGACTTCAGGCTATCGATCGCATTCCGGTCAAAATACCGACCAGCTAAGTCATAATTCTTAATTAAACTTGTTACTGCATCGCGCATTCCTTCTTCTCCCAATCATTACTATTTATGGTTTGATATTTATTTGGCTGCACTTATGCACCAGTAAATTTTTGTGCTATTAAAAATAGATTCGGCACAAAAACAATTTATCCACTATCTATGGATTCTATGCCAAAGTTGACCCTTATATGATGAACTTTCCAGTTTTGTGCAGATGATCGCCGAAAGGTTAATATAACCTGACAATCCAGATATCTGTAACATAAGCTACAAAATCCGCTAATGTCTAGTATTTAAGATATTTCAGGTGTGTCACGGTCTGATTGAGATCAGCAGGGTTACGATGCTTTGGAAGATTCTGGTATTACTTTAGGAAATTGGTAAAGAAGGAGTAACAATGACAACACCGCAAGAAGTCTTGAAGAGAATTCAAGATGAAAAAATTCAACTGATTGATCTCAAATTCATCGATACAGTAGGGACTTGGCAGCACCTCACAGTGTACCAAAACCAAATCGATGAAACTGCATTCACTGATGGCGTACCTTTTGACGGTTCCAGCATTCGGGGTTGGAAAGCAATCAACGAATCGGACATGACGATGGTACTCGACCCCAACACTGCTTGGATCGACCCATTCATGGAAGAGCCAACGCTAAGTATAATTTGTAGTATTAAAGAACCCCGCACGGGTGAATGGTACAATCGTTGCCCACGCGTTATTGCCCAAAAAGCAGTAGATTACCTGGTTTCCACTGGTCTTGGTGACACAGCTTTCTTTGGCCCTGAAGCTGAGTTCTTTATTTTTGACAATGCTAGGTTTGCCCAAACCGCCAACGAAGGCTACTACTTCTTAGACTCCCAAGAAGGTGCTTGGAATTCTGGTAAAGCCGGTACTGATGAAAAACCCAACTTGGGTTACAAACCACGTTTCAAAGAAGGTTACTTCCCAGTTTCACCAACGGATTCTTTTCAAGATATCCGTACAGAAATGCTGTTGATGATGGCGCAGTTAGGTGTACCCATTGAAAAGCATCACCACGAAGTAGCTACTGGTGGTCAGTGCGAACTAGGTTTTCGTTTTGGCAAGTTAATCGAAGCGGCTGACTGGTTGATGATTTACAAATATGTCATCAAGAACGTTGCCAAAAAACATGGTAAAACCGTCACCTTCATGCCAAAACCGATTTTTGGCGATAACGGTTCGGGAATGCACTGTCACCAGTCCATTTGGAAAGACGGTCAACCTCTGTTTGCAGGTGATAAATATGCTGGTTTGAGTGATATGGCGTTGTACTACATTGGTGGTCTTCTCAGACACGCACCAGCGCTATTAGCAATTACCAATCCTAGCACCAACTCATACAAGCGCCTAGTACCTGGTTATGAAGCACCAGTAAACTTGGCTTACTCCCAAGGTAATCGTTCTGCTTCTATCCGTATTCCTCTATCTGGCACTAACCCCAAAGCCAAGCGTTTAGAATTCCGTTGTCCAGATGCTACTTCTAACCCCTACTTGGCATTTGCTGCAATGCTTTGTGCTGGTCTAGATGGCATCAAGAACAAAATCCATCCTGGTGAACCGTTAGATAAGAATATCTATGAACTTTCTCCAGAAGAACTGGCAAAGGTTCCTTCAACTCCAGGTTCTTTAGAACTAGCGTTGCAAGCACTAGAAAAAGATCATGCCTTCTTAACCGAATCAGGCGTGTTCACGGAAGACTTTATCGAAAATTGGATTGACTACAAGCTAGGTAACGAAGTCAAGCAGTTACAGCTGCGCCCTCATCCCTACGAGTTTTATCTCTATTACGATGCTTAATTAAGTACCGTATCTATCTAAATATATAAGTTTTGCCACCCTAGAGTAGAGGGTGGCTTTTTTTCAGAGTTGTCAGTTGAGACATTCACTCAAAAAATCAACCTTAAAACTCTTGAAACTTAGCTCATGGAAGCATGACTTGGCCCATAAATCATCCGAGTGTTAGCATCTACCTTCCCTTGAATCGGGTTCCAGTAGTGGGATGCTTCTTCAGGAAGACCAAGTTCTTGTGCAGCCCGCATCAGCATTGATTGTTGGCGATTCTTGACTTGCTGATGTTCACGCACCATTAACGCACGAGATTTATCTGCGATAGACATAACCATAGTCCTCTTTATGTTGTTATATATTTTTTGTTTTTACATGAACTAATATAACAAAAAATCTGTAACATAAGCTACTTTTTATATAAATTTATGTTTGGCTTTGCTGACAATATTAGCTATTTTTTCCCAAAACTCGAAAAATCTTCCTTAATCTACCGTTGATGGCTAAAATCATCTGGCTTCAGATTAGTCTCATCTGGGAGCCTTGACCTTTCCAACAGTAAGAAATTTCTTCGTTACAATTATTTACATAGAAGTAACCAAAACTTGAGCTATTTTTATGCCTGAGAGTTTAACTAAGCTGACTTATCAGACCTTTCAGCAGAGCAAAAATTACTTTGGTCTGGCTCACAAAATATTAAGTTCACGGTTGAAGAACCTAGTGTATCCGACACTCGAACAAAAGACCAAACCAATCCCGAATGAGCTTTTACTCAAACTTCAACAGAGATTGAATCAGTTGCTGGAAACAGACTGGCAAGATGCCGAAAAAGGTGTATACCCGGAAAGTTTGCTGTTTGACAACCCTTGGGATGACTTTTTCCGCTACTATCCTTTGATATGGCTAGATTATCCTCAAACCTGGGAGCGGCTTCAACAAAAGAATTACCAAGATTTTTCGCGCGAAATTCATATAGATGGTTATCCCAGCTACTATGTGCAGAACTTCCATCACCAGAGCAATGGCTACTTGAGTGATTTGTCAGCCAATTTATATGACTTACAAGTAGAAATTCTTTTTGGTGGGGGGGCTGATCCAATGCGGCGGCGGATTCTTGCTCCTCTTAAGCAAGGGCTGAAAGCAATTGATTCGGTTGCACCACGGCAAGCTCGTATTTTGGATGTAGCTTGTGGAACTGGGCGGACTTTAAAGTTGATTCGGGCAGCCTTGCCTCAAGCATCTCTGTTTGGCACGGATTTATCACCAGCTTATTTACGTAAAGCAAATGAACTACTATCCCAAATTCCTGGAGAATTGCCGCAACTTTTACAAGCGAATGCCGAAGAGTTACCCTATCTAGATAACTATTTTCATGCTGTAACTTCTGTTTTTCTTTTCCATGAGTTACCAGCAACTGTACGTCAGACAGTTATTGAGCAATGCTTCCGGGTAACAAAACCAGGAGGAGTCTTTATTATCTGTGACTCAATTCAGTTAAGTGATTCACCTGAGTTGGAACATATAATGGATTCTTTTCCTGAAACATTCCATGAACCCTATTACAGGAATTACACCACGGATAACTTGCTAGAACGTTTACAGAGAGTAGGCTTTGAGAATATTGAGATGCAAGTTCATTTTATGAGTAAGTATTTCATTGCTCATAAGCCAACTTGAGATAAAACCTTCTCATTTCCTTATCTTTAAATAAACTTTACCTAAAAAGGGCAAATGCGAAATTTTGCATCTGCCCTTGGATGTAGAATAATTAGGAGGACTAAGAGGGGCTAGCAGATTCTTCTTAATGTTTATTTTGTCGGGAGCCATCTGCAAGAAGAAGGAACTAGGAGCAAGAATAGGTCAGCTCATTTGGGGAAGACAAAAGTCAAAAGTCAAAAATAGCAAGATTTGCTGCCAAGTGTAATAAACCTCTACTACTTGTGCAAATCTATACTATAGATAAGCTCAGATGCGGTGCAAGAGGTTTTGTGCTTCGGCAAAGGACGCCAAACAAATGCCAAAACGAAGAGCAATTATTTCTTGATGTAAATAGCCAGCTACTCAATCTATGAGAAAACCTATTTGGGAATAAAGTGAAGTTGCCTTAAGACTGTTTCCTCAACAAGCAAGGTGTCTGAATTAGATGTGTTTTGGATTAAGTCATAGCTTAAGTAACATCTATTTCTGGAACAGTTGAGGATTGAGACGCAAAGCTTTCCATCGAATATGAGCAGTTATGTACCTTTTGAGAAGTTAGTGATGCTGTTGATCAAGGCACTCAATTTAATTTGCGTTTTGATCGCCAGGATTGACGATAACTATATATACAAAGCTTGCAGTTGAAATTCTAAGCGATCGCTAAAGATTTTCGTGTGTCAACTGTATATATATGTGCTAAAAAATCTGTGTAACTAATGTTACTACAACACTATGTTTTCTGGTACTTTGTTTGTTTTGAAAAAAAGGCATTACCTTACGGTAGTTAAACCACAACATAGATATTTTCAGATTTTTACGTCACTTCTCTACGCCCACTACCGCGATGACGTGGCGCGTCATCTGAAGCTTGTTCGTCAGATGCCGCCGAGAGCAACTGTTTTGAAGCAGGCGTGGAATGCAGCCCAGTTGATAAGTGATTAACCATTGCTTGGCAGTTAATAGCTAAGGGGCCGAATACCAGACTTGAGACTAAAAGTGAAATGGCAACACGCATAGCAGATGTCTATTTTGGAACTCTCCACTTCACTGATACTTAGCTTTTTGATTGATATCCGGACAATTCATCAAAAAGTATTCTGTTTTACTGAAAATAAACTCTTCTTATCCTCCGTTTAAATGTTCGACTAATAACCAATTACCAGAGTGGTTTTGATAGCCCCACAATGTAATTAATTGTTCGTGAGGATAAGCGCGTAATTGCTCGTCGATATGCGATCGCAAAGTCACAAGCTGCCAATTTTGCCCTTGATATATGGCTGGTGCTGTAACAGTGAATCTGTTTTCCTGCTGATCCAAGCGGTAAAAAATGCCTTGGAAACAGTTACTTTCCCGAACTAATGCCTTACCAAAAGTAGAGTCAGAGTACTGATTCCACGATGGGCAAGGGCAATCACCACTAGCTGGATAGGCTTGTGGGTTATTTAAGTAATACAATTGCCAGTGCAGCCAATCCGAATGATTGGGTGGTAGATTAAATAAAGGAATAATTGCTGCTTTTGAGCGATTATCTTCTAATAAAGCCGTTTGCAGCGCCTTAACAGGTAAATCCCTCGGTTGGCAGTTTAACTCAACACACATCGCTGCCGCCATCCCAGCTGCTTGACCAATGCCCATAACCACAGGTTGTAATCTAGTGGCCCCATTGGCAATGTGGGAGACAGAAATATTCTTTTCGCAAACCAAAAAACCATCTGTTGTGGCTGGAATGAGGGAACTGTAAGGAATTGTAAAAGGAGTACCAGTCCAACGTCCTCCCCACCGGATAGATTTAGGTTGCAGTGGGAATTGAACACCAGGATAATGATGGTCATTGGCGTAGTTACCAATTGCGATCGCTTCATGTATAGATGCAACTTTACCTCCAGCGATCGGCAAAATATCCTGTTCTCGGACAGTAGTTAACCCCACTAAGCGGCGGCTTTCCCGGTAATAGGGATGCAGTGCAAAAGCTGTAGGAGTGTGAGGAAATACTTTTTCTGCTAAACCATAACGACGCCCAAGCTGATTTTGGATAAAATAGGCAAAATTTTGGCTGTGCCAGCGAGATTCTTGAATAAATTCACCTCTGGATACATCTGACTTTATCAACCGCTCTACTCCTTCGCCGTAGTCATTGCCACAGATTGGCCAATTCATCATAAACAGGCCACCAGGCAAACGTCCATAATTCAAAAATGTTTTTGCGCCATAGCCATCCCAAGCACCTGTAAACTGGGATGGATTATAATTAGGCGCAGGCGGAATTTCTGGTGCCACAATTACACCCGCACTTCGACTTACTTCGGCTACTTCGACTTCACTCAGTACAAGTTCGCTCGGCACAAGTCGCTCAGTGACCGTCTTAGACATTGCTTCACCAAAGTCTTGCATAATTACTACATAAGTGGGCGCTTGCACTGGATATCTTTCAGTTAAAGAGTTAAAAGCTACTGGGGCGCTGGGTTCTCCCCACTCAGATTGCAATTCCCAGCCCCAGCGATGAGGTATCTCAGCTAAAGCTAATAAATCTCCTAATTCTGTGCCGTCGAGAATAATTTTGGCTATGACAGCAAAATCAGCAAAGCGCACACCAGTAATAGAATCACCCTGTCGGAACACTTCTATTGGCACTTGTCCAGAAATCCAGTGCAGATTTGGCAATTCCTGCACCCAATCTGCAAAAATCTCTGCCCCAATCCGAGGATCGTAACTAAAAAAGCTTACCCAGCTGTTATCTAATCCTCCAGCCTGTCGTTGTCGCAATTCCTGCAAAAATGCACCCCATAATCCCGTTTGAAAGGCTTCTAATTCGTTGCCATCGGGTGCAGATACTCCAGCCGAAGTCAGCATTCCTCCCAACCAAGGAAATTCACTCACCAAAATCGTTTTGGCTCCCCGTCGCGCTGCTTGGATAGCAGCCGCACTGCCTCCGGTTCCCCCACCGACAACTAGGACATCAACTGTATATGTCTGATGAACCATCTTTTAACCTCTCTGAGTTTCCGACATATTTTCCTAAAAAAAGCGATCGCATTTCAGTTTTTATGTCAAACTGAGTGCGATCGCTCTTAGTTTCCTTAAATCACAAGGAATTATTCGAATTATTTATTAATTGATACTTACTCAACTAAAAGTTAAGAAAGTGTTGCATTGTATTAGCAGCCTACTTTTCTACTTTGTTAGACCATCAAATACACCTCTCAAAGCTGCAACGGCATCTTGAGTCCGCGCCCAAACACCTTGATCTGGGTCTTGACCTGTAAGTTCTCTTGTACCTAACACTTCTAGCACACCTTTCAACTGTTCTTGATGGGCACGATTTTCAAAGTTTACTTGATTAAGTGGTCCAATAGCTTCTTTGACATCATCACCAACCACCTGTGAAGCTTTATGGATAATTAAGCCAGTCATTACGGCTTGGTGCTTAATCCTTTCGTGAATAGAAACCTTTTGGTACAGCGTCAGCTCATCCCCATCTATTATACGCTTTACTTGCTCAATGTACTGCTGTATGGTGTCTCTAGGCTGTGCTGAACCACCACCAAATTTTGAAATAACTCCCTCGATCACTGTGAGGTTTTCTTGGTCATCTTTGAGAAAGTCGTTTAGGCGCTTGCTAATTTCTTGATCGTTGCTTACGGCAGGTAGTACTTTTTGTTCATTAGCAATTAACAACTCTTGTATAGCTTTCAAATCTGCTAGTTCTGTAGCAATGGCGCTACGCTTGGTATCATCTAAAGCTACAACCATTTGTTAGACTTTCCTGAAATAATTTAGGACACGATTAAGCTCTCACAATTATTTAACTTGCCGCATCTTTCTTGAGATGTATTCTCATCTAATCCTTCAAGTCGCAAACAGGCATACAGCGAATCTGACACATATATAAACTTTCAAAAGTCGAGTAGCTGTTCTGCTAGAAGCTGATACTGGGAAAAGTGAAAAAATGCCCTCCTTCTAAACAATACCAGAAGCGATCACCCTCCTTCAAATGCGATCGCCATCCTTGCAGTGCCTCTGCTTCTACAAAAATGTCGTTTAAGCTACTACAAACCATCAAAGGTACTGAAACTGCGTTTACCTTTATACTCACTCTTTCAAACTGAGAATGAGGAGAGAGCAAACAATCTAAGTCTTGCTCCAGAGGTAAATATATGCAGCTTTAACAAAGAAAGGGTATTATATAAATTTTTCACATCAGGAAAAATCAACTTTTTTATCTAAATATTTATATATCGCTTTTCTAATAAATAATTTAAATTTTTGTACTCAGCTAGCAGAAATATTGTAGCAAGGTTGTTACTTTTAATTTATGCATTAGAGAATACAATATCGATTCCTTTAATAACAAGATTTCAAAGAATTTTATTGTAGCTGAATATGCATATAACAATGACTTGTATTATTTAGCCCGGCTCATGATAACTTCTTTTAAGTCCATCTAACTAAATAAAATTTGTATATCCAACTAAAGATAGAGGTTGTGACTATATATTTAGATTTAAACTTAAAATAAATATACATAATATGAATAACTACTATTAAGTAAAATAAAAGTATTTATTATAGTACTCATATTTAATTTTAAAAAACTCAGTATATCTTTATTGCTCAGTCTCTAGCGATGCACTGAATTTCGACTGCGCAAAAATCGAGTTTCGGCTACGCGGTAATCGAGCAAAGTCGAGATTCAACTGCCGCCAAGTCGAGATTCAACTACCGCTTGTCGTTGTGTCCCCAGTCTCTACAAGTAATTCACCGAATCAAATCGGATTGCTATATGTTTCTTAATTGCTTTAAAAATAATAATGATTTAAGTATGAATAAGGATAGGAATGTCTCAAATGTTGAGATAGCACTTTTTATAGATCAAATCAAAAGTAATATCTGGCTATTTGGTATTCCATCTTGGCTTTTTGGCATAACCGATAGAAGCATAGCTGCATTTGCTGATGGTTATTTATCTCCTCTAGAAATATTTCAGCTATTTACAGCCTCTTTCTTTTTTCTGAGTTGGCTATATCTCAAGCCAGATGAAAGCTTTAATAGCAATGATTTAGGGCCTAGTCAATATCAAGAATATCTCGCTCGAACCCAAGCTAACAAGCTTCAATTAAAAAAGCTCCACATGATTAGCCAGGAGTATATTTTACCCTTTCCTTATATTTGCCAAATTTATCATTTATTGAATTTAAGGCATTTGGAAACAGTTCATAGCTTTAGCCTTAATAACCTGAAAATTTTTCAAATTAGCCACTTTCAGCCCACAAATACTGGTGGAATAATTAAATTCCAAACAATATTAGATTCACCAGCTAATGCTCTGAGAATTTGGCGACAACCGATTGTAGAGGTGGATTTAATATTACATACTCCCTACAGTGTTGAACTGAGTATCCCAGTCTACAATAACAAAAGGATATTTGTTATATTTCATGCTTTCCCGTTAAATGACTTAGAGCATCACTTTTTTATAGATATTTATAGTGATTTAGAGTGGCCAAAGCCATTATTACAAATAATATTGCATTTTGCTTCTTGTTTGACACTATTTGAAGATTTGCCGTATCTGAGAGCTTTAGCTGATAAAAATATAGGACGTTTATTCAATTTAAGCAGGACTTCAAATCACGAGACTGCGTTGCTGTTTAAAAGATATGTTGAGCTATATGGTTCGACTGGAGAACCAACTAAATTACTTGAAGGGAGGGAAGAGAGTTAGGAGTTAGAGACGCGATTAATCGCGTCTGTACAGGAGTTAGTAATTCATAACTCCTCGCTTTGTTTAGTTAAGCGCGTGCTAGTAAAGGGGCAGCAGCTAGTAAGGTTTTGGTATAAGGATGCTGAGGATTAGCAAAAATGGTTTTTGTCAGACCGAGTTCGACAATTTTACCGCTATTCATCACGGCAATACGATCGCACAAAAATCGAGCTAACCAAAGATCGTGAGTGATGAACAGATAAGTTAACTCAAATTCTTCTTTTAATTGCAACATCAAATCCAGCACTTGCGACTGTACGCTAGCGTCTAACATACTCACTGGTTCATCACAGATCAAAAGTTTAGGGTGAGTAATTAAAGCACGAGCGATCGCAACTCTTTGCTGTTGTCCCCCAGACAAATCTGATGGATAACGCTCATAATACACTTTTGGTGGTGTTAACCCAACTTTCTCTAGCATCCATAAAACCTGTTCTTTTGCCTGAACAGGATCGGCTAAATTGTGGATAAATAAAGGATCAGCGATACTTTGCCCCACTGTCATGGCTGGATTGAGACAAGCATGGGGATCTTGAAAAACCATTTGTATTTGTCGCCGTGAGGAGCGAATTTCTTGAGGCGACAGTTTAGTTAAATCCCGTCCTAAAAACTCAACTTTGCCACTAGTGGGACGAATTAGTTGCAAAATTGTTCGTGATAGTGTACTTTTACCACAACCTGATTCCCCAACTAAGCCGAGAATTTCTCCGGGATAAATATCTAGGTTGATACCATCTACTGCTTTAATTGTCTGGGCTTGTGCCTTAAACAGTCGTTCGATAAAGTTAGGTTCTATAGTATAGTGTTGCTTGAGTTCACTGACACTCAAAATTGGGGATTGTGTATTAATAATCGGTAATTGCTTTTCTGAGTCATTGACAATTATCAATTCTCCGTCATTATTTACTGCTTGAATATGTAAAGCTGCTTTTAAGAGCGATTGCGTGTATTCATGTTGAGGGTGTCTAAATACGGTTTCTGTAGAACCCATTTCCACCATCTTACCGTTGTACATAACGCCAATGCGATCGCAATACTCAGCTACCATTGCCAAATCGTGAGAAATCAGCAACAATCCCATGTTTTCTTCACCGCACAGACGAGTTAATTCTTTCAATATCTGCGCGGAAACGGTAACATCTAAACTGGTGGTGGGTTCATCGGCAACAATTAACTTGGGGTTGAGGAGTAAAGCTAAAGCGATCGCTACCCGTTGGCGCATTCCGCCGCTAAACTCGTGGGGATACTGATTCCACCGACTAGCTGGAATATTCACCTTTGCCAAGGTAGCAAGTGCTTTTTCTTTGACTAGTTGCGTTGATAATTCTGGTGAGTGCGCCTGGAGGGTTTCGATACAATGCTTACCAATCGTCATTAACGGATCGAGGCGTGTCATGGGATCTTGAAAAATTAAGGCGATCGTTTCTCCCCGAAATTTCCGCAACTGATTAGGCATCAAGTCAAACACCGACTGTCCTTGAAATGTCACCCGTCCCTTAATCCGACTAGAGGTTGGTAGTAAACGCATTACTGCCCGTCCTATAGTTGACTTACCACAACCCGACTCTCCTACCAATCCCATTCTTTCACCTGGCTGCAAGGTGAAAGATACATCATCAACCGCCCAGGTTGCTTGTTCTCCACTGCGCCCAGGATAGGCAACTTGCAGATTTTCGATACAGAATAAGGCATCACTCATAGTTTAGTTATCAGCCCTGAGCTACCAGTTTTATAATTTCAAATTTAAGATAGTCTATCAGATTAGTATTAAACCTCCGTTGTGCAAACTCTTTATTGTCTTAGAGGGTGTTTGAAAAGTGTCGTATAACACATTAAATTTTGATATTACCCCCGCAACCCCCCTTATAAAAGCTTGCTCTAAGAGACTATTCTCCCCATTTACAAGGGGGGTTAGGAGGGAATTAGACACTTTGGGTAACAAATATAGCTTTTCAAACATCCTCTTAGCGTAGGCGTAGCCCGCCAAAAACATCGTCTCTACAAGAGAAACCTTAAGCTGGATTAACCTAATGTATCTATCAGCAACCAACCCAAAGGGAGCTACCAGATCCGCCAATCTTCTATCATACTGATTTCTACTGCTTGTCTCAACTTTTATCCGTTCATTTAGGAGACAAACAAGTATTTTACTATTTATCTAATTAATGTTCATGATCTTGATGATAATCGTTTAGTCATAGCTCAGTTCCTATATTCTGATGACTGATGCCAATATTGCTCTTCGATAAAACTTTAGCTGATTAATTCACCCATTTGTGGGAAGTAATTAGTAAGCCAATAAGTATACTTTGTTTATAATCAGACCACCACAAGATGGTTGAAATAGCACTTACGCAACAGATGTATCAATTATGTTAAACCTGATATTTACCGGATGTATAAAAATAAAACCCTTGGTGCTATCAACAGCTTTTTTACTGGCTATACAAACTTCTGCCAATGCTGAACAACCCCTTCCTAGTTTGACTCCAGCACAAGCTCAACATTTATCCCGTGACTTAGTTCCATATAACTCTCAAGAATTTTTTAGGCAAGGAAAAAATTTGATGGAAAGAGAAATTCAAATTTTAAGGCAAAGGCAACTGCGCTCAATTAAACCTGTTCTTAAGATTGATTCACTACCGCAGATAAAAATACCTCATACTCAGCAAAACCCTAATATCTTAATTAGGTAAAAATCATGCGTTGATGAAACCTTAGAAGCCCCAGTCATCACAATCACTATGCTCTGCTTGCCTTAACAGAGTTTTTGGGTTTCAATAAACTTTGTAACACAAATTTATAATCTTAATCGTCTAGTAAACTCATTAGCGCTTGAACTTCAACGTCTTGCGACTCTGATAATTGACCTTGTAACTTTAATAATTCATCTTGTAATGCGTCTGCTACATGGAGCAGATTAGATTCTTGTGCAATTTTTAGTTGATTTTCTTTAATCTTGATTTGTTTAAGCAAGTTATTTTCAAGACGAGTTGAGTTGTAATGTTGAGCAATCATGGCTTTACATTTTTTATCAATCTACTGAATACAGTTAAATTTACCACCTATGTATTATTCCACAGTTCACCATTTTTTAAATATCTGGTGATTTAACAGTTATCAGTTGGGAGTCAGAGTCCCCCACGAATAGAAGTGGTGTGTTTAAGTCGAGGTTAAATTCCCGACTCAAACCGTGATAACTGATAACTGTTGACTGTTGAGTGTTGACTGTTTTAATCTTCATTACTTGTAGTACAGCACAGCGTAAATAAACATAGCATTTCAAATGGCGCAAAAGCTTGAAATACAATTATTATGCGTGACTTTTGGCTTTTGCCTTGCGGTAGTAGTGTTTACGGGTATAGCAGGCTTAATTATACCATGCCCGTATTTGTAGAGCCTTTTACAAAAATGGAAATCATGATATAAGATTGGTTGACTTGAGAGAAATTTTAGATAATACATAGGACTTACGTATGAGTACCGGAAAAACCTAGACGCATACTCCTAGATCGAAGCAAGCTACGCAAAGTGTCTTGTAGAGAATTGGTTTGCCGCAGGCTACCACAGAGGATACGGCTAAATAACAGTTTTAGAGAGTTTTTACATAACTCTTTACAGATGAACTTGTCTGTTACTTCACCGAGTCTTACTAGATATTTTAAACAATTTTTTGTAAATGCTATGAACTTAAAGCTTATAAAAAGAGATATTTTTACATTTATAAAAATTATATCTACAGTGCTTATAACAAGCGCGATTGGATTGGAATCATGGAATATTTATGCATTAATAACTAATACTAATCTACCAAGCAGCCTTAATCCAATTTTTTGGATTGAGCGTTTTGCCATGACTAGCCATTTTATCGAAAGCATTGTAGCAGCTTTTTATGCACCTTTAAGAAAAAAGATGCCAATAAAATATGCTACTTATACTTTTTTTGTAGGCACAATTGGCTTGTTAGAGCTGTTTGATCCAGAGAATGACTCTTGACGCGTCTACGCCTTTTGGATTATGTCGGTTCGTAAGGTGTATTAACGCACCCTACGTCAGAAACTTGTATGTTATTAAATCTATATTATTCAGCAAAAGTTCAGTTGCAGGGGTTTCCCAATGTAAATTACTGGTGAATCTGACAGGCAGAAGGGAGTATAGTTTGTATAGTTAGCTTTTTGCGGAAATTTTAGTTTGACAGTAAAGGATTAAAAATGTCTACAGATACTAACATAGTTGCTTACGTTCAAGAAAGTGAATTTGATACTGTTTTAACTGAAAGTGAAGAGAAAGTTGTTGTTGTGGATTTTACTGCTACATGGTGTGGCCCGTGTCGCTTGGTCAGTCCGTTAATGGATCAACTTGCCGAGGAATACAAAGGTCGCGCCAAAGTTGTTAAGGTAGACGTTGACAGCAACAAGCCAATTTTCAAAAAATTCGGTCTTCGCAGTATCCCAGCAGTTTTAATGTTTAAAGATGGTGCTTTAGCAGAAACTATCGTAGGAGTTTCACCATACGAGGACTTCAGCAACGCTGTTGAGAAACTTCTTTAGCTAATTCGTAATGACGCTTGTTCCTCTCTACGAGACGCTACGCGAACGCTAATGTAATTCGTAATTCGTAATTCAAAAGTGTTTGATATTAAGTCCAGCTAATCACTTATTATGAAAGTTTCCTTGCGTCAATCATAATCATAAGTGTTAAACTGAACATGATATGATTCCATTGCCTAATGATGGCAGTCACGTAATTATGAATTATGAATTTTTTCAACCTTCTGTTTTCGCCTATAATGTACCTGAAGTAAGCCGGTAGAATATTGTTTTGAGCTAATCAGTTCCAATTCTTCTTCAGGGCTAGGGGGTGGGAAAAGCTGTATACCGCCACCTAAGAGAATTGGAATAATTGAAACAATATATTCGTCAATCAAGCTGTGCTGAAGAAACGAATTGATTAATGATCCACCACCAACTAACCAGATGTTTTCATAACCTTGAGCCTGTATATTTGCTAAGGCGAGTTTCACTGTATCAGAAACAAATATAACGTCCTCACGGTCAGATTGGAGAGGGCGCTGGGTGAAAACGAAGGATTTTTTTTCTGGATAAGGCCATTCATCAAAACCAAGCCCTACTTCATAGGTTTTGCTACCTAACACAATAGCATCAATAGATTCGTAGAAAGCAGTGTAACCGTAGTCTTCACCTTCTGTATCAAGGATTGATAGCCAATCAATTCCGCCAAGACTGCGAGCGATGTAGCCATCCAAACTAGCTGCAATGTAGAGTGTAACTTTTGCCATTGTGCTTCTGAATTTGATAGTTTTCACTCAATTAATGCTTCGCGATGCCTGCGGCAGGGAGAAGCACGATGCGGGCTTATTTGTTCTACAGCACTTTAGTCTTTGATGGTTGTGAACGATATTTTAATTGAACATATCACAAAAAAGCGATGTCTACGACGGTCACTGAGCGCAGTCGTACCCCTACGGGGAAGCAAGCTACGCGCAGCGTCTCGTAGAGAAGTGCGGGCTATTCGGCGTCGCTCTCCTACTTACTTACGTTTTTTGATTGTGCGATTTAAACCGACCTACAAGAAATTCTCGCTTAGATAAATGTTTTGTACCGCGTTTGGTGACTCGCTCTCGCCACATCTGGAAACTAGATTCTTTCATTTCGCGCCTCATTAGGGCGATTACCTGTTTCTCCAGCAGCCCAAACTGAGCCTCAATAGCATCAAAAGATGTTCTATCTTCCCATGCCATCTCAATGATGCGATCAATGGTTTGTGAATCGAGGTCAGGTAGCTTCATTTTTTTGCTGGCAATTGATAAATTAGAGCTATATATATTTTACTTTTCCTTTTCAAGAATCGTTGTCTGCTGCACCCAGTTGCAGAGCATAAAGGTTGGCATAGACACCTTGCTGATTGATGAGTTCGGCGTGAGTACCCTGCTCTACAATTTGTCCTTGCTGAATTACTAATACTTGATCTGCCTGGGTAACTGTACTGAGGCGGTGAGCAATTACGAAGCTGGTACGATTTTGCAGCAAGCGAGCAATCGCAGTTTGTACTAACGCTTCTGTACGCGTGTCAATGCTGCTGGTCGCTTCATCAAGAATCAGTATTCGGGGATTAATCAACACTGCACGAGCAATACTAATTAGTTGTCGCTGTCCTTGGCTCAATGGTGCGCCCCGTTCACCCAATTGAGTTGTATAACCTTGTGGTAGTGAGGTAATGAACTCATGCACGTTTGCTAGCTGTGCAGCCGCTTCGATATCAGCTTGAGTGGCGTAAGGAGCGCCAAAAGCTATATTTTCGGCTACAGTGCCGCTAAACAAAATATTGTCTTGCAGAACGATGCCAATTTGTCGCCGCAGACTTGCTTGAGTAACACTACGCACATCAATATCATCAATTCTCACTGCACCGCCAGATACATCGTAGAAGCGCAAAATCAAGTTAATAATTGTACTTTTTCCCGAACCAGTCGGCCCTACCAATGCAATCATCTGTCCTGGATAGGCGTGTAAATTCACCCCTTTGAGAACCAGTTGATCTGGGTTGTAGCCAAACTTGACATTCTCGAATGTCACTTCACCCTGAATAGGCGGCATTTCTGTGGCATCGGGTGCATCTTTGAGTTGTGAGGGTTCATCTAGCAATAGAAAGATTCGCTCTAATCCGGCGAAGGCAGATTGAGCTTGGGTGTAAAACTGGCTGAGAATTTGGATCGGGCGGAAGAACTGCTGGACGTAAAGTAAAAAAGATGTTATTACACCTACTGTTGCACCTCCCGTGACCGCGAGATAACCACCATAAGCCAGCACGCCTGCGGTTGCCAGTGTGTTCAAAAAATCAATGGAGGGTAAAAAAGCCGAAGTAATTGCTACAGCCTCGACGTTAGCATCTCTATTGGCAGCGTTAAGAACGTCGAACTCTGCAATATTCATCTGTACACGATTAAATGCTTGTGCTTCTCTGACACTGCTAATATCTTCTTCTAACTTGGCGGAAAGCTGCCCAATAGTTTGTCGGGTAACGCGAAATCTGGCTCTTGCCCAACGGGCAAACAAGCTTGTGGTAAAAATCATCAGTGGCACAACCAGATTACTCAACAAACCAAGTTTTAAGTTGATTGAGAGCATCGCAATGATAATACCTACCAAACTGAAAGTGTTGCCCAGCATTTGGGCGATCGTCAGTCCAAATGCCTGATTCACGGTATTAACATCATTCAGTAGGCGGCTCATTAAATCGCCTGCTTCGCTGCGATCAAAAAAGCTAAGTGGCAGACTTTGGATTTTAGTAAAAATATCTTGCCTTAGTTGAGCCAGCAATCGCTGCATAATCCAGCCGACTCGAATAATTTGACCCCGGATTGCTAATACGCTAAGTGCGTAGTTTAGAGCTAGTAGTCCTAATAAAACTAGTAGTCCTTGCAAATTACCTTGTTTAATAAGGTGATCAATCGACCAACCGAGGAAAAACGGCCCAATTGCCTGGGTTACAGCACCAATAAATACTAATGTTAGGGCAATGGGAATTTCTTTGCGATAAAGTAGCAGGTATTGCAAAAAGCGCCGCAGGGTAGAGAGTTGCTGACTCGCTTCATCCTCAGATGCAACAACGGAAACTGTGCCTCTCATAGCATTTTTGAATTTGAGATTTTGGACTTCGGCTACGCTCAGTCGAACGATTTTGGATTTTGGATTAAAAGTCTTTGTCTTGATTACAAGGCTGTGAAAAAATCTTACGCAAGACTATTTATTTTAGTTTGGTATCATTTTTTTCTTTCGTCTTTACTTGAGATTCCAAAATCACACCGTAGAGTGGGCTGGTTTGCATTAATTCTTCGTGAGTGCCTTGTGCTACCAATCGTCCTTTATCTATGAGAAAAATGCGATCGGCATTCTTGACGGTGCTGATGCGTTGAGCTACTACAAAAGTTGTACAAGCTTTTTGGCGCATTAAGCTATCTAGTTCGGCTTGAATATGGGCAGCCGTTTTAGCATCTATAGCCGAGGTGCTATCGTCCAAAATCAGAATGCTGTAATCAGTCAGTAAGGTACGAGCGATCGCAATTCGTTGTTTTTGTCCACCAGATAAGCCTACACCCCGTTCACCCACAATTGTCTCGTAGCCATCGGGTAGACTACTGATAAAATCGTGTATTTGTGCAGTTTTGGCAACCTCAATCACCTTATCTAGAGTTGCATCGGGTTTTGCGTAGGCAATATTTTCGCGGATTGTACCAGAGAAAAGGGTGGTTTCCTGAAATACAATACCAATCCGCGATCTGAGGCTTTTGAGGGTGAAACCTTTTACATCTCGTCCGTCAATGCGAACCGCTCCCCCCGTGACATCGTAAAAGCGGGGAATTAAATTCATAATTGTGCTTTTCCCGGAACCAGTCATCCCTAAAACGGCAATCAGCTCGTTGGGTTTGGTTTCAAAGGAAACTTCTTTAAGAGTTTCAATGCTAGATCCCGGATAGCGAAAGGAAACATTTTCAAAGGTGATTCTACCGCCACAGGTGTCAAATGGGACAGCGCCGGGGCAATCGTGAATTTCTACTTGTGCGTCTACAACTTCGTAGACTCGTTCGGCGGAAGCAGCTGATTGAGCGATCGCCGGTGCAGCAAATCCAATTAACAAAATTGGTTGGAGAATCAATGCTAAGTAGGAGTTAAACGCCACCAGTTCGCCAATGGAGAACCTCCGCCCAATCACTTGTGCTCCCCCGTAGGCGAAAACTGCCAGTGTTACCAAGTTACTCACCAAAAAGATGAAGGGGAAGATATTGTGGATGGCGCTAATGGTCTTCATGTTTGCCTTGACTAGACCATCATTCATGGTCGTGTAACGCGACCTTTCGGTTGATTCCCGCACAAAAGCTTTTACCACCCGTATTCCTAACAAGTTCTCTTGCAATACAGCATTGAGGTCGCTTAGTTGCTCTTGGACTTGCCGAAAAAGTTTGTTATTCCGAGTCACAAATTGTGCCATCAACCATGCATTTAGGGGCACTGCCGTTAGTGTAATCAGTGCTAGTTTCCAGTTCATTATCAGCAAAATCACTGAAATACTCACCAATGTCACAATTGAACTGACGACCTGAATTAAGCTAGTGCCAACAAAGGTACGGATCTGCTCAATATCGCTGGTGACACGGGTTAACAGTTGGGAAGTCTGCGCCTGGTCATGATAACTGAAACTGAGATTTTGAATTTTGCTGAAAATTTTGTTTCGCAGCTCATAAGCTACACCTTGAGACACTGCTTCTGCTAAATAGCTTTGTCCAAAGTTAAATACACCACGAGCGATCGCGGCGAGTACCATCCAAGCGGCGCTATATAGCACAATTTGGAGGTTTTGTTGAATAATGCCCTGATCAATTCCCCACCGAAATAGTTGTGGGGTAACTGCGTTTGCGATCGTCAACAGCAACAAGCTAACTAATGCTCCTAGCGAAGTCCATCGGTAAGTGCTTAAACTCTTAAGCACACGCTGGATTGACTGTATCGACGAAGTTTCCTGGAGTTCTGGTTGCTGAACCACTGGAATTCACCCCTGTATCTTTGGAAAATTATCTCGTATTTTGATTGTAAAAAAACAATTGGTCAGTTGAGAGGGGGGAATGTATCATCTATTTATGGTGGAAATTCCAAATTTTGGGACAACGGTATGGGAAAATACCTCTTTGGCAAGCATTGCGGCTAATCTTAAATACCGAAGAAAACCAAAGAACAAGAATAATGGCTCAAAATTTTCATAGCAATTCCCAACTTCCCTCGGATATGTCAACTGCTATCAATCGCACAGCAAAGCCAAGTTCTGAGTTCTACTCTATTTTTTCTGAAGAAGAAGTTTTAGGGATAATTCATGCATTAGAAGTTAGACGAGAAATCCCTCTAAAGTATTCTTATAAAGGTAGAGGAGCAAAAATATGGGATGATTTTTATCGAAAATATGTGATTCCAACATGGTATCGAACATCAAATGTAGAAATTGAACTTTTAAAGGACAATTTTCAATACTTGAATTGCAATATCCAAACTGGTAATAAAGTCAATATTGTAGATGTTGGTGCAGGAAATTCATATCCAGTGAAAAAGTTTATTAAAAGACTTAATAAACTAGGAAAAATTAATAAATATATAGCTTTAGATATCAGCGAAGAATTGCTTCATGTATCCAAAAATAATTTTACCAAATGGTTTCCTCTAGTCGAGTTCATCAGTTCCACAATTGACATAGAAAATAGTTGTGTGCCCAAAAGTTTATTCCAAAATAAAGTTAGCCTTGAACTTGACGACACAGCAAAAATCTTTTTCCACTTAGGTGTTACTATCGGTAATCATCAAAATAGAGATAAGGTACTAAAAAACTTTAGAGATAGCATGGAAAAAAATGATTTTCTGGTGTTTACTAATGAAACTGGTTCTACCTCTCAATGGGATGGAAACGTTAGAGGTGGCTGCAAGTATCATGTAGAAGAAATATATGGATGGGTTAAAAGCAAGATTGGAATTAAATCTGAAGATTGTGAATTGATCAGAAAGTATGATTTAAAAACAGATAGTATAGTTGCTAATATGAAACTTCGCCATAGTTACACTCTAAATTTTATTCAAATGGGGATAGATAAGAAGATTGAAATATCTCAAGGTGAAGAAATTACTATCTGGCGACATCATAAGTATGAAATACCTAAACTTTTGCAAGAACTAGAACGTTCTGGACTACAACTTATTCATTATAGTACTGACAAATACAAATCACATATTATGGTGATTTGTAAAATTGCCAGTAACTAACCTTTTCAATGAGACTTTCTCTGTCATATCCAAAACACTGAACTTACAGAACATTAGGGTACAATACAGTTCAGTTAAGGCTAAAACTCTGTTACAAAGCCTTAACCCAACCTACGAATATTCTGAAATGATTTTACAGCAAGGACTTTGGTGTTCTCATTCAATCGATAACACATGGTTTAGACAATGGCTAAGTTAGTTAAATTGCCTTTGTACCCACTAATCTCAATCACGGCATCAGTGAGGGCAGAAAATCCATTAATATTGTCATTAAGTGCCAAAAAAGTCCGCCCATTATTGCCTGTACTAAGGGTAAAAGTTGCCGCACCTTTAGCCACAAAAGCAGTTGCAGTCAATATCTGTTGTACATCGAAAAGATTCAGACTTGCAACAGTGCCAAGTTGAACCAAATTATCGGCTGAAACTGCATTTAGACCAACAATTTTGTCTTTACAAATGTTAAGATCAGTAATTCTATCAAAGCCAGACAGCAATGAATCACTCAAGTTGTTAAATACAAATTTATCAGCGCCCTTACTGCCTGTCAGAATATCACTACCAGCGCCGCCGTTGAGGATGTCATTACCGTTACCACCAACTAGTTTGTCATTTCCAGCTAATCCAAAGAGTTGATCGTTGCCGTTTTTACCTGAAATTTTGTCATTGCCAACATTACCTGTGAGTATATCTGTACAGTTGCCACCGTTTAAGGTTTTATCAGGAACATTTCTTTGTGTAGTAGTCTGGCTGATCAGTTGAGAGTTGGCATCATACAGATAACTGGCAACTGCATCAGTAGTACCATTGCCGTTGTTGTCAATATCTGCCGTAGTCAGTTTGCCATTGGCATCATAGTTGTAACTGGTAATCTCATCAGCAATGCCATCATTATTTTTGTCAACTACCTGTGCTGCTAGTCTGTTGTTATCATCGTAGCTGTAAGCAGTCACCTGATCAATAATGCCATCCTGATTATTGTCAATCTCCTGTGATTTCAGCTTGCCGCTAAAATCGTAGATGTAAGTACCAACCGCATCAATTACACCATCATTGTTAAAGTCATAGCTGGCGGTAGCGCGTCCATAGGTAGAGATACTGACAATATCAGCTTTGCCGTCGCTATTGATGTCACGACTATAGGATGTCTCGTTGCCGTTAGCATCATAAGTATAGGTTGCTTTAGAATAAGGATCAGCCTCAAATTTGGATGTCAATTTCCCGTTGTCATCATAAATGTAGTTTGTGATATAGTTACCGTAGCCATCGTTGCTGTTAAAAATACTTACAATTTTGGATGTCAACCTGCCATTGGCGTCATATGTAGCGGTTCTGCTATTTGTAACGTAGCCCGCTATTTCCTGACTAGAGAAAGTCTCGTTGCCGTTGGCATCATAAGTAGAGGTTGTGACCTCTTCAGCAATGCCGTCGCTGTTGTAGTCAAGGCTTTCGGATGTCTTGTTGCCGTTGGCATCATAAGTATAACTATAGGTTATGACCCCATCAGCAATGCCGTCGCCGTTGCTGTCAGTGCTTTCGGATGTCTTGTTGCCGTTGGTATCATAAGTATAAGTGTAAGCAAAATCAGCAATGCCGTCGCCATTCCTGTCAGTGCTTTCAGATGTCTTGTTGCCGTTAGCATCATAAGTATAGGTTTTCACGTAATCAGCAATGCCGTCGCTGTCGTAATCAGTGCTTTCGGATGTCTCCTTGCCGTTGGCATCATAAGTAGAGGTTTCCACGTAATTAGCAATGCCGTCGCCGTTGTTGTCAATGCTTTTAGATATCCGATTGCTATTGGCATCATAAGTAAAGGTTTCCACGTAATCAGCAATGCCGTCGCCGTTTTCGTCACGACTATAGGATGTCTGATTGCTGTTGGCATCATAAGTAAAGGTTTCCACGTAATCAGCAATGCTGTCGCCGTTGTCGTCAATGCTTTCGGATGTCTTGTTGCCGTTGGCATCATAAGTAGAGGTTTTTACGTAATCAGCAATGCCGTCGCCGTTGTTGTCAATGCTTTCGGATGTCTGATTGCCGTTGGCATTGTAAGTATAACTTGTAACAGTAGCAGCGATGCCGTCAGCACTGGCGTCAAAGCTATAATAATCATAGCTACTGAATGTCAGGTTATAGCTGTAGGTAATAACTGAGTCTATTGTCCCATCGCTGTTGTTGTCTATGCTCTGAGATATCAGTTTGCCAGCATCGTAAGTATAAGTTGTGATTGAGGTCATAAAGTTATATTCCTGAATAAATACTTGTATAACTTGTGCAAATTTTCTAAGAGGATGTCTGAGAAGTATCAAATATTTGTTGATCCCCCCTAACCCACGCCAGTCGTTCCACTTGGGGAGACCCCTACAGCCGTGCATCCTCAGGCGCTAGCTTCTCACGAATGGGAGAAGACCGCGCTCGCTCCCCTTAAAAGGGGGGAATAAGAGTCTTAAGCTCCCTCAATGGCATAGTTTGCCAATGTCAAACAACTTTTGAATTCTCTGGCTACAAGCCATGTAGCTAATCATAATCGCTATCTATAACTTAGATACGATAATCACAGTCGGTAGAATTTTTTTGGTCTTTTAACCAAGATTTTTCTGCTCCATATCTAATATGGTGTTAAATATTTATGATGCTCTTAAAAAATAAGTTTGACTTGGCTTGTGTATCAATTAAATGTACATTAAACGCGGTCTAGGTTCAGGAACTGGTCGCCCTAAATCCTTAGCCGTTTCTATCCATTCCTGCATCACTACTTCTATATTATGCAGAGCTTCTTGATAAGTATTTCCGTCAGCAGCACAGCCTGGTAATTCTGGTACTTCAGCAATAAAGGCTTGATCTAATTCACTCCAATAGAGAATAACTTCATAGCGAAACATCATTTTTATTTCCTAACTTATACTTAAGAATTACTGCACGAATTTGTTTAATTTGATAACTTTTAGCTTTTCCGATCTTATGTTGCAGGTTCAATATTTCCTCAACATCGGCTTTGCTAAAAATACGATGATCCCCACGAATCCGTTCCTCAAAGCCTAGTCGATATAAAAGTTGCCACAGTTGGGCGAAAGGGATGTCTGTATCAGAAGTCCCAGAAAGAATTTTTTCTACGAGTTTGTCTTGCTGACTCACGTTTTTATGGCTGTCTTAATGCTTCTATAGTCTCATATTTATTTAAAATCAGGGTATATGTAAATGTTTACTCAAATTTACAAGTGATATAGGCAACTACAGAGGGCAAACTGTTCAGATTGCTCATATCATAATGCTGAGGTATAAATCTGTCTCAGTTAATTTAATACTGAGTAATAAGTTTTACAAAAAACATGAAGAAGCAAATTTTAGCTATAGCTGCTTTTTTAACCACGATTAGTTTGACAACCACCGTACAAGCAGCAAATTCTGAACACGTTAAACAGTTATTGGCAACCAAGCAATGTCAAAACTGCGATTTGACTAATGCAGGTTTAGTGATGGCTGACTTATCTGGAGCCAATTTGAGCGGTGCTAATCTCACAGGTGCTAACCTCAGTCGGGCAAACTTAACTAGCGCAGATTTACGGGGTGCAAACTTGAATGGCGCGAGTTTATTTGGTGTTAACCTAAGCCAAGCTAAATTCAGTGGGGCAAATTTAGCGGGTGCTGATTTGAGAAATACCTATTTAGCAAATGCAGAACTGACTGGTGCAAACTTGAATGGCGCTAACTTCCAAGGTGCTGTTGGTATACCATCACAAATTGCTTCACCAGAGGAATTTTATGCTTTGGGTGTAGCAGAAGGGCAAAAAGGCAACCAACAGCAAGCAATCAGTTATTTTAATCAAGCGATCGCTATTAAACCAGAATTTGCGGGTGCTTATTTAGCTCGTGGTGTCGCCCGTTACCAAATACTAGATAGACAAGGTGCATTTCAAGATGCCCAAGTTGCTGAAAAATTGTTTACATCTCAAAACAATACCCCTGGAACGCAAACAGCCCAAGCTTTTATTAAAGAACTGCAAACACCCGTAAATGAAAAGGTAAGTGTTGGTAAACCCAGTTTCGTAGACTTTTTAGGAAGTCTTGGTTCAGTCTTGCTCCAGTTCTTCCCTTTTTAAGAGTGAGAGTTGAAACAACAGAGGGATAATAACAAATGACAAATGACAAATAACAAATGACTTTATCTAACGAATTATGGGCAGCAAATCAAGATTTAGCCCAAGCTTGCCTAGAGCATCCTTTCGTTCAAGGCATTGGCACTGGTACTCTTGAGCAAGCTAAATTTGCTTACTACGTGGGGCAAGATGCTTTTTTTTTAGAAGCTTTTGCCCGTGCGTACAGTATCGCCGCAGCTAAAGCACCAGACTGGTTAGGTTTCACCACATTTCATAACTTAGCTACTGGAGTTTTAGAAGAACTACGGCTGCATGGTGGCTATGCTTCTAGGTGGGGAATCAATTTGCATTCTGTACAACCAGGAGCCAATACCCGCCGCTATACTGACTTTTTATTAGCAACTGCTTGGGGTGGAGATGTGGGCTTAACAGCTGCGGCGATGTCTCCCTGTATGCGTTTGTATGCCTTTTTGGGAGAACAGTTAGCTGGTAACGGCATTCCTGATCATCAATATGCAGACTGGATTCGTACTTACAGTAGTGCAGATTTTCAACCACTAACACAACAATTAGAAAATTTAGTTGACAATTATGCCGATACCAATTCTGTTGTGTATTCAACCTATCGTTATGCAATGTTTTGCGAACGTGACTTTTTTCAGGCTGCGTGGATTTTGGATTAGTTTGTTTAATTTAAACAGCGATCGCTTGTTTGTAAAATAAAGAAATGCAATCTGTCTGTGTATATTTGACTTAGAATCTAGAGAAATAGAAAAATTTAAACTTGAATATTCACTTCTACACTAGCTATCCATAGAAAAATTTAAACTTGAATATTCCCATAAAATTTAATATAGAAGCGATCGCGCTCCCACATTTCCAAAGCGATCGCTGATTGTATGATGGCATTGTGGGCGATGTCTACGAGGTCACTGAGCGCAGTTGAAGTGCGGGCTACGTCTACGCCTTACAGAAAACCTTAAAAACAAAGCGTAGACGCATAGTAGCTTGTCGTTATACATTGCCTGTTGTGGAAAAGTAGTACGTTAGCGTAGCTTACCGTAAGTATCGCTGTGTATATTTAACTTAAATAGGACTTACGCACACACTACGATTCTTGGCGTTCTTCTCTACGAGACGCTCCGCGAAGGCGGTCTTGGCGGTTTAATAAATTAAGCTTTTTGGCGATTTTTGCGTAAGTCTTATTAAAGATAAAAAAAGTATAATAGTGAGTATCAAACCCCTATTTGTTAGAATATTTTTTATTACTAAAAAGAGAAGTTATCTGGTGGACTCTACATTTAACTGGAAACTGGAACAGACTTTACTAGAAAAAGTCATAAATCTGGCTACTGAACGAGGGCAATCTCCTAAATCAATTATCAGCGAAGCTGTTAGGCTATATCTTGAAACCCAATTGCTAGAAACAGTTGATAATGCTGTGTCTGACCCATTAATTGGCTTATTTGCAGGAACACCTGATTTAGCTACAAAGTCGGAAGATATTCTCCAACAAGAGATTACTGAAAAATCTGGTTGGACGTGGAAATAACCTTAGCAGTAGCTGATACGGGTTTTGTTGTAGCATTGTTGAACCGTTCGGATGCAATGCACAGTATTGCTGCAATAGTATATACACAACAAAAACAAATTCTGTTACCACAAACAGTATTGGCAGAATTAGCTTATTTGGTAGGACGTAATGCAGGTGTAGCTATAGTTGTAGCTTTTTTGCAAGGACTATCTGTGAGTCGATTTAGTTTAGTAGCTTTAACAGACCAAGATGTAATTCGTGTGGCGGAAATCTTGAATGAGTATGCAGATAGTCGGATTGATTTTGTAGATGCAAGCGTTATGGCTATAGCTGAACGCTATGGTATTAAAAAAATATTTACTTTAGATCAGCGAGACTTTAGATTATTTCGACCTAAGGGCTGCGATAGCTTTGAAATTTTGCCCTAAAGAAAAATAGTTAACAAAAGAGCGATCGCCTTGCAAAAAACCTCAAAAATAAGGCGTAGACGCAAGCGCAAAGCCGGAGACGCTCTACCTCAGGGCTTGTCGTTAGACATCGCCTGTTCTGGAAGGGTAAGCTATTACTTTATTTAGTTATTTAGGCATTCAATTCTCAATTTTGCGAAGTTGCCAATAATATTTTGCTATTGAAACAAGTTATATACGGCACTAATTTTTTCACCAGATAACTCTTGAGGTTGTTTTTCATGTCCGTCTCTTATATAGAGCTTATTTTCATACCATACAGGCTCTTTTCCTGCTTGTATTTCAATCATTAATACTGTATGATCATGATATGTAATAGGTGTTAATCCTGTGTTAACGCTGGTTTTTAGCCATTCTGGTAATTTAGAATCCCTAATTTTTCGACTAATATTTAGTATATATTGATCGAGCGTTATGCTTTTAATTTTAGCCTCTCTTTCTATTCCAACAATACCGAATGGGAAAAATCTAGGTGCAGATATTTGATCAAGTGCCTCAATAATTTGAGTATCTTTGTCATTGTCAGATATTCCCAGAAATATGTATCCTCTTTTTCCTTTGCCTAAATTTGCTATTGCCGCAATATTTTGACAAATTTTTTCAAAGCAATTGTTATCAAAACTCCGATTAGAACGGTTTAATGAAAATAATCCTTGTTTAAAATCATAATTTGGAGCTTCTGTTTTGGAGCGTCTTAAATAGTTCTCCAAATCTATTGCATAAGAACCACTACTACGAGTTGTTGATGTTGATAATTTAAAATAGTTTTGAATTAGTCCTTTGGTAAGACCAATATTTCTTGTTCTTTTATCTGCTGTAATACTAGCACTTACTTCTATTTTTGTCATAAGTCCCATTACCGCATTAAAAATTGCTTGGTAATCAAAAGGTTCTTTAGATTCTTGGATAATTAGATCATAAAAAGCCATAAATAATGTATAAAACGGCTCTTTAACTGGATTGCTAACTCCTCCATCACGACTAAGAATCCTTCTGAGGAAATTTTTATCGTTCCCTGAGTCTATTAAAGAGACTGAATTCCCAGCATTTTTTATGTGTGAGAGTATAGCTTTAATATCTTCTTTAAGGTGGTCTGTTCCATATCGTGTAACTGCTAATTCTATCTCATCTGATTTATCTGCATCTCCCTTGCCATAATAATTATCAAAGTTTTCTTTCCTGGCTGGGAAAGGTTTTCCTAAAGCTATAGAAAGTATTATGTCTGCTAATAATTGTTCATCTGCACTTTCTCGCAAATCAGAGTTACTTATAATACCTTGACGACACCAGAATGTATCTTCTGCAAGAACCCCATATCCTAAATTAATAGATTTAGAATCAATACTAATCTCAGGCATTTCTGAAAGAGGAACAATTTCTCTTGATACATCACCTCGAATTTCACAAGCTAACAATCTAACTAATTCTGCAAAATTGCTTGTAACTCCAGCTGATCTTACTTCTTGAGCGGATAAATGTTTTCCATTGGAATTAATTCTATTAAATACATCTTCAATCTCTTTGTTAGTGTTAGCCTCATAGATAGTAACAGCTAATGAATATTCTCAAAAATCTATACATTCTTGAGCATTCAATAAATTTTCTATACTTGTTTTTACTGGTTTAAATATTCCTTGATTACTTAGTTCATTAGCTAATGGGTGCTTTTTAACATCAAAAAACTTACCATCAATCGAAAATTGGTTTTCGATAAAGCAAAAAATGGCATTTAATCGTTGCATCCCATCAATGATTTCATACATATCTTTTCCATCTTTTTTGAACTTGCCAAATAAAATTAGTGGAATAAGATATTTTAAAAGGATGCTTTCTATTAAAGATGCTTTTTCTATTTTCGCCCATACAAGTTTACGTTGGTATCTACGATTTACAATAAGATTATTTTCTCTATAAAGACGATATAATTCCAATATGCTTATCCCTTTAGGTGTAATACTCATACTGTTTTCTTAATTATCTTTATTAGTGTGCAATCCATTTAAACTTAAAGGTGGGCTATTTGCCCACCCTAATGATTTACGCTGATTCTACTCCTTCCAACTACTCAATCCCTTCAATCCGGTCTTCAACTTCTTGGTACAACTCGCGCAGGCGATCTAAATTATCCTCGCTAGTCTCCCAATAACCGCGTCCATTCACTTCCAATAAAGTTGATACAACCTTGCGAAAAGAATGGGGATTAAGGTTCATCAATCGTTTCTGCATTTCTTCATCTTTGATGAAGGTTTCGTTAGTATCCTCGTAAATCCAGTTATCTACAGCGCCGGCTGTTGCACTCCAACCCATTGTATTTACCAATCGCTTGGAGAGTTCGCGCACACCTTCATAACCGTGATTCAGCATCCCCTCGTACCACTTGGGATTTAACAATTTGGTACGAGCATCTAAGCGCACGGTTTCTGTTAATGTCCGCACTTGAGCGTTAGCTGTGGTTGTATCTGCAATATAAGATGCTGGTTTTTTACCATCACCCCGCAGACTTGCCACAAGCTTAGTGGGATCTGAATCGAAGTAGTGAGAAACATCCGTCAAACTAATCTCGGAAGAATCCAGATTTTGGAAAGTTGCATCAGCAGTTTTCAAAGTACTTTCAAAAATCTGTCGGGATTCGTCCATTATTCCGGGGTTATCGGAATTGAATGAGAAGGATTTCCGCTTGAGATACATGTCCTGCAACTCGGCTTCACTATCCCAAGTGCTGTTTTCTACTGCCAAGTTGATATTTGACGAGTAGGAACCAGAAGCATTGGAGAAGACGCGAGTTGCTGCTTGACGGAGATTAACCCCCATTTCTTCAGCTTGTTGCAAAGCGTGTTTGCGAACAAAGTTCATTTCTAAGGGTTCATCTGCTTCAGCCGCCATCTTCACGCCTTGGTCTAGCAGGTTCATTTGGTTGATGAACAAGTCGCGGAATACACCAGAACAGTTGATTACTACATCTATCCTGGGGCGTCCTAACTCTTCTAGAGATATTAATTCCAATTTGTTCACCCGTCCCAAGGCATCGGGAACTGGACGCACGCCCACCATCCACATAATTTGCGCTAGGGATTCGCCGTAAGTTTTGATGTTATCGGTTCCCCAAAGGACACAGGCGATGGTTTCTGGCCATTTTCCTTCATTTTCTGCCTTGTTACGTGCCAAAAGCCTGTCTACAACGATTTTGGCTGATTGTACTGCTGCGGTTGTGGGGATGGATTGTGGATCGAGTGCATGGATATTCTTACCCGTGGGCAATACATCCGGGTTGCGGATGGGATCGCCACCTGGGCCAGGTAGGACATACTCACCTTCTAAGCCTTTGAGTAATGCTCCCAGTTCGTTGTCGGCACAAACTTGTTGGAGGCAGAATTCCAAATACTCAAATAAGGGTTTGAGTGTGGCTGTGTCAACTTTGGGATAACCTGCTTTATGCAATGATTCTACCCAAGGTTCTTTTTTGCCCATGTTAAAGAAATTCAACCGATAAACTAGAGAAACTCGCCCTTCTGCGTCGGTTTGCTCTTGTACAAGGGCGCTAACTGCTACACGGGTTGCTAAGGTGATGTCTTGCAGTAATTGGACATCTTGTAAAATACCCCGGTCATTATTTTGATAAATATCGTCAATGTTACGCCCAATGCTGTTGGCGATAATTCCCGGTAAGCCTTGAAGTCCTTCTTCCTGACGATCCAAGCTGGCGATATTGACGAGAGTTGCGATCGCTTCTTCTGCACTTGGTGGTTTACCAATGACGTGCAACCCACAAGGCAACAACCGAGACTCGATTTCCATCAACTTACGGTAGACGTTGCCAACAATATGATCGCGATCGTCGGTACTCATCTCTCTGGCATCGGTTTCTGGTAGGTTGATATCCTTATCCAGATTCACGATTCGGCATTTATCCATAATGCTGTTGACAATGGGAATGCCACGTCCACTATCTTTTAAAGTTTGGTAGGAAGCAATTAACTCGCTGAGTTCCTTCAAACCTTTATACAAACCAGCATTTTCTGCCGGCGGTGTCAAGTAAGAAATTGTTTCGGCATAACTCCGACGTTTGGCAATTGTCGCCTCACTCGGATTATTGGCTGCGTAGTAATACAGATTAGGAATTGAGCCAATCAAGTTATCTGGATAACAATCGCCAGACATCCCCATCTGTTTACCTGGCATGAATTCCAAGGAACCGTGTGTACCAAAGTGCAGTACAGCATCAGCTTTCCAAACTTGCTCTAGGTAAGTGTAGTAGGCTGCAAAACCGTGGTGAGGACTAGCTGAACGGGAGAACAACAGCCGCATCGGGTCGCCTTCGTAACCAAATGTGGGTTGGACACCGATGAAGACGTTACCGAATTGCTTACCATAAATTAGCAAGTTTTGCCCATCACTGTTGAGATGTCCGGGAGGTGGGCCCCAGTTTTCCTCTAGGCGTTGAGAGTATGGGGTAAGTGCCTCATACTCAGGAACCGACATTTTATAAGCAACGTTGAGTTCTGGGCTGTTGTACTGCGCCTGTGCGTCGTGGATGACTTCTTGCATCAACGCTTCGGCTGACTCTGGCAAATCTGGCAAGTCGTAGCCGTTATTTTTGAGGGCTTTCATCACCTCGTAGATGGAACCGAATACATCCAAGTAAGCGGCGGTTCCAACGTTGCCTTTATCTGGCGGGAAGCTGAAAACGGTGATGGCAACTTTTTTCTCCAGCTTCGGCTTGCGGCGGAGATTTGCCCATTTTAAGGCACGTTCGGCTACAGCTTCAACCCGATCGCGTAGGGCGATCGCTTTCCCTGTAGTCCCATCTCTACCCGATAATATAATCGGCTCAATTGCCCCATCCAATTCAGGAATTGCAATTTGCAAAGCTACTTGAATCGGATGTAACCCTAAATCGCTATCCATCCACTCTTCTGTGGTTTGGAATACTAAGGGTAACGCCACCATATAAGGACGGTTTAAGCGTTTGAGTGATTCAATTGCCTTGGGATGGTCTTGTCTGGCTGGGCCACCCACTAAAGCAAAACCAGTCAGTGATATTACTGCATCTACCAACTGTGTGTTGGTATTTGGTTCATAAAAGTAGGCATCCACAGGCTTGGAGAAATCCAAACCACCAGCAAATACAGGTAGTACCCGTGCGCCTAGTGCTTCTAACTCCTGCACCATTGCTACATAATGGGCATCATCCCCTGTAACTAGGTGAGTGCGTTGCAATACTAACCCAACACAAGGAGCTAGGGGATCTTTTAGATCATTAGAAATATCCTTACGAGCTGTATACCAATTGAGGTACTCTCTGACATCTTCAAACATACTGGGAGCCAAAGGATGCCAAATCCCTAAATCGGGATAAACCACAGGCTGTTGATATGTAGAAGGTGCAAAATTTTGTTTCTCTAAACCTTTAAATACATATTTATCAGCTAGCATCAGTAAGAAGTTCTCCAGATTTTCTGGTGAACCACCTAGCCAGTACTGAAAACTGAGCATGAAATTTCGGGCATCTTGTGCCTTGTCCATTGGGAGGAACTTCAGCACTTGCGGCAGGGTTCGCAAAAGCTTCAGCATTCCATCTTGGAATCCCGCACCGGATTTTTCTTTGCGTTTCCGCATGAATTGGGCGATCGCACTTTTTGACTGACCCAATTGTGCCAAGGAAAAGCTGCCCATTTTACTCAGGCGCATTACTTCTGGCATGGAGGGAAAGACAACGGAAACATCCAGGTGATCGCGGTGTGGTTCTACTGCTGCTACTACTTTTTGTGCTAAGTCTTCGATGAAAATGAGGGAAGCGATGAAGATATTCGCACTCTCAATTTCTCGTTTAAACTCCTCATAATTCTCTGGGTCGCGGAGTTCCTCAATCAAGTACCCGCTGATTTCAATCGCCAAGTTGGGATTGTTCGCGTTAATCGTGCGAACTGCTTGCGATAATGCACTCTGGTACTGGGACTCAAGCACGACATAGACCACCTTGATTAAATTACGTCCGCGTAAGTTATCTGGCGCAATGTGTCTAATGGTGGACTTGACGTGTGTGAACATGCTTCTTCGGCTCCTTTGATGCGTGTTCTCTACAGGAAGTTCCTAGCGGCATCAGCAGCCACAGGTAACTTGTGATTTTTAGGCAATATGTGTTTTTTATCAGAAAACACTTACCCACTGGGCATTTTATCGTCTATCTGATACAAATCGATATAAAAAACGAAATATTTCTTTGTAATTGTTGACTGTATCTAAAAGTATTTGCTCAATTTATGTAAATTTTTTGTTATATTTTGTTAGATGTAGAGTTAAATAACTATTTAACGATTTTTCCATTTACAAAATAAAACTTGCTTATGCTGACTAAAATTATCTAGTTGCGAGTTATGCTAAGTAGCAGAGAGACAGGGTTTCTTTGAGGTTAAACTGAGAAATTATTAAAGAATACAGTTTAGTTGAAAACCGCTATATCAACACTAATACCAAACAACAGAAAATTGATATCTGCTTACGAACAAGCAACTTTTATAATTCACAATAAGGATGCTATAGATGCATTTGTAGGTGTGGAGTTCTCTGCCTTTTATGTCACTCAGCTTGATTATCCTTCGTTTAAGCCTGTAATTATTGAACTTGCTCGACAGTCCAACCTGTGACACAGACAATTAATGCGATCGCAACATATTTATTCAGTATATTTGTTACAATATCCTAAACTTTTTGCTCAAAACCTGCCCAAGCAACTGGCTTAACTTTCTGCTGAATCCCCTACTAATTGATTCTAAATTCTTCTTTAACCTTCGCGCACCATCCAAACCAACATTCCCAATAGTATTTCTACTGGTGGAACCGGATAATCATTCAAATCAATAATCAATGTTTGCCCTTCTAATTTCAAAAATCGCCAAGCCGTACCGCTACTGACGCTGCCATAAATTGTCTTAATCGGTATATTATTGATTTCATTAAATTTTTGTGCGGCAATCATTTCTGCTGCACATTGTCCTAATCCAGGTTTTAAATCACCTTTTTTCGCTTCAATAATCACTATTGCAGGAGCTTCAATAAATATTTGTTCGGGTGAGCGGCTAATTAAAAAATCACATACTCCACTTAAGCCTAGCTCCGATGCGACGGTAAAATCTTCACCCGAAAAAAAGCTGACTTTGCGTTCGAGAATTTTTCTAAGTTCTACAAGAATAGGACTAATAATTAACTCTGAGCGAGCTTTTTCTGAACCAGTTGCTGTTGCTAGTGGTAGTCCTTCACTTAGTGCTTCTTTTAGGTAAAAACTAGGTTCTATGGACTGTGTTTCGGGTAAAAACCGTCCATTTTCAACTGTAGTTAAGTTAAAGTCGCGTTTAACTTTTGACAACGAGAAGTCACTATAAGACATTATAAAGATGATTAAATATTAATCTATAAGTATAAATTGAGAATTTAGTATTTTAAGAATTATTCGACTGAAAATGATTTTGCCAAAAACTTGCAGATGTTATCGAATATAGCCTGCAATTACATCAGCGATGTTGCACCTCTAAAAATTAGGAACGAATTAAGTAATATTTCCCTCTTGACTAATGACCCCTAAATCTTGAATATTAACTAATGACTCAAGTAGATATTCTCATCCTATCAAATGGCCCAGGTGAGGTAACAACCTGGGTACGCCCAGTAGTAAAGGCGTTACGGCAAAAATTCGGCGATGACCGAAATCAAGTTAGAATCAGTGTAGTTCTATCGCCTTGCTCAAATGCTACTGGTAAAGAAGCTGCGATCGCTCTTTCTTACCCAGAAGTAGATAGAGTACAGAAAGCAGAGTATTTTTGGCAATTTTTGCTTTGGGGTAAAACCTTTGAGAATTGGGATTGGAGAAGTCACGGTGTAGTTGTTTTTCTCGGTGGCGATCAAATTTTCCCTGTAGTTATAGGCAAAAAGCTAGGATATCGCACAGTAGTTTACGCTGAATGGTCAGCCCGTTGGCATAAGTGGATTGATCGTTTTGGGGTGATGAAACCTGAAGTTGCTGCCGATGTCCCCCAGAAATATGTTTACAAATTCACCGTTGTCGGTGATTTGATGTTAGAAGCTAGTAGTCATTCGTCATTAGTCACTTGTACTGAGCGTAGCGATGCACTGAGCTTGCCGAAGTGTCGAAGTATTGGTCATTTATCTTTAACAAACGACAAAGAACAAATGACTAATGACAACAAGGTAGGACAAAAGACTGAATTAATTGGTTTACTCCCTGGTTCAAAAGCAGCAAAATTAGCTCAAGGAGTACCATTATCTTTAGCGATCGCCCAATACATCCATGCTAAAAGACCTCAAACTAAATTTGTAATTTCTGTAGCCCCAACTTTAGATTTACAAACTTTAGCTAGTTTTGATGATCCCAAAAAGAACCCTATTGCTGAAATCTTTGGCTTTGGCGGTGCTTCGTTAATTGTCCCAGAGGACGCTAGCAGTAAGCCATTGCTCAAAACAACAACGGGCTTAACTGTGGAACTGTGGCAAGAAAACCCTGCATATCACTTATTGTCCCAGTGCTGCATCTGCTTGACTACAGTGGGGGCAAATACTGCCGAACTCGGTGCTTTAGGAGTGCCAATGATTGTTTTGCTGCCAACACAGCAACTTGACGCCATGCGTTCTTGGGATGGTTTACCTGGGTTGTTGGCAAATCTGCCAGGAGTAGGTACGCTATGCGCTAAGGTGATTAATTGGTTATTTCTGAGATTTGTAAGACGCAAAGGTTTATTAGCATGGCCAAATATCTGGGCACAGGAAGAGATAGTGCCAGAACTTATTGGTAAACTTCAACCGCAAGAAGTTGGGGAAATGGTTTTAGACTTTTTGGCACATCCAGAAAAATTGGACGATATTCGCGCTAAACTCCGTAAGATTCGTGGCGAAAGTGGTGCAGCCCAAAAGATAGCACAGATTGTTAGTGAGGAAATTGAAAAGTAAAGGGAATGGGAAACAATTCAAAATTCAAAATTATTCCTTCACTTTTTCTTCTACCTAATCCGAAGATTCTCCATCCCTGCGTCCAAGTTCATAAATGCCAGCGCCCATACAAGCTAATATACCTGTACTAATTCCCCAACTCTCACCTAAACTAATTTCCAGAACCCAGTTACATAAAGCACCAACTACCAAAAAAGGCACAATGCTAAATAATGAAGCGTAGAAAGAGTTTTGAGATTCTCTAGCTTTACGAGTCTTTTCAAATTCTGATTGGCTGGTATAAAGCGATCGCTCGGCAAAGTTAAACCAGCGATTGAGTTGCTCGATTACCCATTCATTGACTTGGGAAAAACCTAGATATAGCGCCAATGACCACAAACTCGCTCCGGCGATCACGATCGTGTCTAACTCAAAGGAAAAAGGCAAAATTTCAGTCAGCATTGCTTATGGGAGTCCTGCAAAGGGTTGACTTTAGCTGTCAGTAGATGCTAAATAAACCTCTTGTGCAATTTTAAGCATAAAAGTTAACAATATTTCAACTATTTGGCACATATCCTGCTCCTTTAAGCTAGGAATCGGATTTGATTAATGACTTATCGGCTTGCAATTTTAATGCATCGGCTTGTAATTTTAATGCATCGGCTTGTAATTTTAATGCATCGGCTTACAATCTTAATGCATCGGCTTGCAATTTTAATGCATCGGCTTGCAATTTTAATGCGTCAGCTTGCAATCTTAATGCATGGGCTTGCAATGTTAAGGAAATGCAGTGAGACATCAATCCAGATTTTGCAGTCCCATTGCAATCTTACTATGCTTCTCAATTTGCCCCATCACTTGTTTTGCTCGTTGAATAACTACAGCTGGTAAACCTGCCAATCTTCCCGCCTCAATACCGTAAGACTTATCAGCGCCTCCCGGTTGGACTTGATGCAAAAAGATAATTTGGTCGGGTAATTCTTTTACTGTCACTTGATAATTAGCCACATTTGGCAAAATACTTGCCAGTTCATTCAATTCATGGTAGTGAGTAGCAAAAATCGTTCGCGCCCGAATATCCACTGCGATATATTCCGCCACCGCCCAAGCTATGGAAAGACCATCAAATGTTGCTGTTCCTCGACCAATTTCATCTAACAGTACTAGCGACCTAGATGTGGCATGGTTGAGAATATTCGCCGTTTCATTCATTTCAACCATGAACGTAGATTGACCAGTTGCAAGATCATCAACTGCACCTACACGGGTGAAAATGCGATCGCATATTCCCAATCTGGCAAACTTAGCTGGTACAAAACTACCAATTTGCGCCATTAACTGAATCAATCCCACCTGACGCAAATAACAACTTTTACCACTCGCATTTGGCCCGGTGAGGATGATCAAATCGGGATTGTCATTTGTCATTTGCCCTTTGTCACTTGTACTGAGCTTGTCCTGAGCGTAGTCGTTGGCGCAGCCTCTCGTAGAGAAGGGCGTAGCTGTTGGTGCAGCCTCTGGTAGAGAAGTATTGGTCATTTGTTCTTGGTCATCTGCTAATGACTCTTGACCCAATTGCGTCGAATTCGGCACAAAGAAACCCGCAGGTAAAGACTGTTCCACCACTGGATGACGCCCATCAACAATGTTTATCTCCCTTCCTGACAACATTTCTGGACGACAGTAACCTTGATGCACCGCCAATTCAGCCAAACCACATAATACATCCGCCGCCGCTACTGCACGAGACAGATTGCGAATTACTTCCGCCTCTTGTGCTACCTCTTCCCGCAACGTCGTAAAAATCTCATATTCCAACTGATTTAAATCATCCCGCGCTGTGAGAATCCGAGCTTCTCGTTCCTTCAAATCTGGGGTGATGTAACGTTCCTCATTGGTCAGGGTTTGCTTACGGATATAATTAGCGGGTACTTGATCAGCTTTGGTGCGGGAAATGCTGATATAATAACCAAAGGTTTTGTTAAATCCTACCTTCAGTGTGGAAATACCTGTTTTAGCTCTCTCATCAACTTCTAAATTAGCAATCCATTGCTGATCCGCTTCTACAGTTGCCTTTCTCTGATCCAATAAGGGATTTATACTAGGGCGAATCAATCCGCCTTCTTTAATTAGTATGGGTGGCGACTCCACAAGATGCGCGTGTAACTTGTGTGCTAATTCTTCCAACTCATTTGGGACTTTTTGCAAAGCTTTGAGAAATGGAGAACGTGCCTCAATTACTAAGTTAGATAACTCTGGTAAGCGTGAGAGAGAATCTGCCAAAGCTACTAAATCTCTAGCATTAGCTGTACCAGAACCTGCCCTTCCTGTCAAACGTTCCAAATCATAAATTTGGCGTAACAATTGCCGCAAATCTTGCCGCAAGGGCGTATTTTCCATCAATTCTTGGATAGTATCTTGCCGCGCTCGAATGCCTTTAATATCGAGTAAGGGTTGCAACAACCACCGCCGCAAAGCCCGCCCACCCATCGCTGTACTAGTTTTATCTAATGCCCAAAGTAGGGAACCGTGAAAAGTACCATCCCGAACCGTTTGGGTAATTTCTAAGTTACGGCGGGTTTGATTGTCAACAATTAGGTAGTCGGTGACAGTGTAGCTGCGGAGTCTTTGAAGGGTGACAGGGTTTTCTTTTTGAGTATCTTCCAAATATTCTAGAAGACCGCCAGCCGCACGAACGGCAAGAGGAAGATGATCGCAACCAAGTCCTTCGAGCGATCGCACCTTAAATTTCTGCAATAATCTCGGTCTAGCTTCGTTTTGGGAAAAGGGAACTTGCGATCGCAAACTATAGCAAAATGATCGTGGCAAGCACTCTGGAAGATGCGGCGAAGTTTCTCCTGGACGCAGTAAACTACCCAAATCAGGCGCATTTGTCGGAACTAGCACCTCTGAAGGTTGCAAACGCATTAACTCTTGTGTCAGATGTTCTAAATCACTACCTTGAGTCGTGAGAAATTCGCCTGTAGAGATGTCTGCATAAGCTAAACCCCAATGATTTGCGGCAATTACTACTGCTGCTAAGTAATTATTGCGACTTGATTTGAGCATTCCCTCTTCTAGCAAAGTGCCTGGGGTGAGAATGCGCGTTACTTCTCGTCGCACCAATCTACCAGCAGCTTCAGAAGCATCTTCCACTTGGTCGCAAATTACCACTGCATAGCCTTTTTCTACCAGCAGCGTTGCGTAGCGTTCCCAAGCGTGGTGCGGAACACCAGACATCGCAACTCGTCCCTGTTCCCCAGCTTGCTTACTTGTGAGAACTAATTCCAATTCTTGCGCTAGTTTTACAGCATCTTGGAAATAGCATTCAAAGAAATCTCCTACCCGATACAGCAATACCGCGTGAGGATATTTATCCTTCGTCTCGACATAGTGCAGGTACATTTGACTTAGCTTACTGCGATCCACCTGTTGATGGTCAGAAATAAAAGTACTTGCATCAGGCTTGGTAGATGGAGTTTCAGAGTGAGAGGCAGTCATAGATGCTATCGAGTTACGCACGGAAATTCCCCAAGATCCGATGATAACGTGATGTGAAAGTTGAATAGCGATCGCTCAAGGATATTTTACCCTTCGTTATATTAGCTTGCTGATGTACCCATTATTGCGGCTAGTGTGGTGAACAGGCGATCGCAGTATGGTGAAGCCTGACGTACTTTGTTCAGATCCAACAATTCTAGAAGCTTCGAGGCATGTTTTATTTTGTGGTACTCACCCTTTGTAGTGCTACGAGTTGCAGCTTTTAAACTTGGTTCTAAACTATGCTTGTCGATAGTCTCCACATTAGTATTCTTGGAAATAGCATTTTCTTTAAATCCCTGTCCGTAAAATGTTTTCAGCGTTGCTATATGACTAATAAACCAAGCTTCCATTGCTTGTACCATTAAATGGCAATGGCTATCATCAATATCTGGTGGTTCATCCCAATTATCCCTAAGCTTCAGATGTTTCCAAGAAGACTGTAAGGTAACACATTCTTCTGCATCAACAAGCAAGACATTAAAGGCTTCTGGATGATATTTTAACGCATTCCTAAAATCACGAAAAGCGTTATTACGAGAACCACATATAGTAATATCCCATTTAATTTTTTTATTTTTAGCTATTTCTACAAGTTGTTTGAAAAATTGGCTAAATCCTTGCCTAATTAAAGCTTTTGTATTTTTTCCATCTCCACCACCTTCTATATAAATTCTTACCTCTGTTACCATCGATTTCCCCCAATTTCACCCATCCGCCAGAGGTCGCCAAGAGTATAATTTTCTAACCAATTTTTTAGTTTATCAGGTTCAAGGCGGCGGAGGTGAGAGCCTTTTTCATCACGTTCACACACCAAGACTGATTCAGGATATTCACTCAAAGCAGAAACTAAAGCATCAGAATGGGTAGTAACTATGATTTGAGTTCGCCCTGATGCTTCTATTAACATTTCTGCAATAGTCAGTAAAATATCTGGATGCAAACCTATTTCTGGTTCTTCAATACATATCAGTGGTGGTGGAGTTGGATCAAGCAGTAAAACCATCAAAAATAAATAACGAAGTGTACCATCAGATAAACGATTAGCATAAATTGGTTGAATAAGTCCCTCTTCACGAATAAATATTTGTACTGTACCGCCATATATTCTTACATCCAGTTCCTCTGCTGGCTCATAAATTTTTTTCAGATTTTCAATAATTTTTCTTCTACCTATTTTTGATTGCAAATCATTTAAAAATAACCCAAAATTACTCCCATGTTCTAGTAAATGATGTTGGGGCAAATCAGTTTTCTGAGCATTTTTTGGTTCTGAATATTTCCCCATCTGCCAGTCACGATATAAAGTTATATTAGAAAAATTAGTGCTGAGATAAGAAAGTTCTGGATACAAATCTGGATCTATTCGCTGAGATAAAATAGACTTATCTGGTATTAAATTTTCGGATAAATATAGTTACCATTTTGTTGTAAATAGTTAATTTTTTGTACCATTAATTCTGGATATCCACTGTAATAACGATAATAAGAAATGAGAGCATTATCAACAGAATTTAGGTACTGATTTTCTATTATTTCGTCTATTAAATCTAGCCTACCTCTACTATTAGACGTGAACATCAACTGATAATGTAAGGGTTGAAGTCCTTCTGGATAATTAACAATAGCTTTTATTTTCGCTACTGGATTTTCCTGTCCACTCTTCCACAGAAACTCGGTAATGCCTCCCCCTTGCCGAAATGGTGCGGGTAAGTCTGTGCGTGTTGCTCTTAAAATTTCAATTGCTTCAATTAAATTTGATTTGCCCGAACTATTAGCCCCAATTAAGACATTGAGCGGTTGCAGTTCAATTTTTTCACCTTCATTTCCATAAGAAAGGAAATTTTCTAATTGAATAGAATAGATAAATCTTTTACCGTCCATTAGGTTTTCCTATTTAGCTAATCATCTATATTTTATTAATGTTATAGATGCTAGTAATTATGCAGACAAATCCCATAATATCCAATAATAACGTGATGTTAGAGGTGAATGGCGATCGCTCAAGCATTCTTACCCTTTTGGTGCGATCGCTACAGTGCATAAATTATCCAAAAAAATTTAAACACTATAAACAGAGTTAGCATAAATTGCTATCTGCGATCAGTTACGCAAATTGAGACGGCTTAAAAGGTGAGTCACATGAGTTTTCACCGTCCCTTCAGCTTGATACCCACTGTTCATCCAGTTGGTTGCATCCATTGCTGGGGTAGCCTAATTGTTCGTTGATGCAGTTGGCTTTAGGTTGAAAGTCGTAGACATAAACGATACATAGGTAGATAATATTCTAGTAACACCGTTTTCCCTCAAGAACGCTGCATCCGAAAACTACCTAGACTAGGAACTGGAACAAGCCTATATCCATGCGCCAGACACTTCTGACGATTGGTGAGCCAGCCCCGTGGTTCACAGCCCGTTCTACAAGCAATGCTAATTATCACTTCGACACAGTTGCGGGTCGTTACATTGTGCTGTGCTTCTTCGGTTCAGGAGAAGTGAAGACAAGTCAGCGCATTATTGAAGATATCTGGAGCCAACAGGCATTCTTTGATGACCAGAACTACTGTTTTTTTGGTGTAAGCATCGATCCAGAGGATGAATTGCAGCACCGAGTTCAGCAGCATATTCCGGGCATCCGGTTCTTCTGGGATTTTAATCAAGCTATTAGCCAGCAGTACGGTGCTATTACTGCCACAGGAGATTACAGACAATTTACGCTAATACTCGATTACAGTTTGCGAGTGCTGGCGGTGCTGCCATTTAACGAGTCACCCGAAACTCATGTGCCTCAGTTGATGGCATTTCTCGCCCAATTGCCACCCATCCCATCACAAGCATCGGCACCAATTCAAGCACCTGTTTTGGTTGTACCCAGGATATTTGAACCACAACTATGTCGGGCGCTGATTCAGTTCTATAACTTGCATGGTGGTGAAGACTCCGGCTTTATGCGGGATATCGATGGTCGTACAGTCCTACTGTACGATTACGGTCGTAAACGGCGGCACGATCAAGAAATTACTGATGAGGAACTGCGGAATGCGGCGATGCATCGAATTCACGACCGCCTCGCTCCCGAAATTTTTAAAGCATTTCAGTTTCAAGCAACCCGAATGGAGCGCCACATTGTTGCTTGCTATGACAGCCAAATTGGTGGACATTTTAGACCCCACCGAGACAATACCACCAAAGGAACTGCTCATCGCTGCTTTGCAGTGTCCTTGAACTTGAATACAGGTGAATACGAAGGTGGATGTTTGCGATTTCCAGAATTTGGTCAGCAAACCTACCAACCGCCTGCGGGTGGAGCTGTCGTCTTTTCCTGTTCCTTGTTACACGAAGCAACACCTGTAACTCAAGGACGGCGCTATGCTTATTTACCCTTCCTCTACGATGAGGCAGCGGCTAAAATCCGACAGGCAAATCAGCATTTTCTTGGGTCTGCTTCATCTGAATAACTGACCTGAATACACAATCAAAACTACACTAAAATGTTTTATTTTTTCAGAGTAATAAAAGAGCAATATATTCTTTCAGGAAAAACAGTAAAGCGATTAGACAGAGTAAAAAATTGCGAAATTACTCTATCTAACTGGCTATATTTCGCTAAGTTTTTGAGAATTTATTTTTCTGGTGGTAAATCTACACTGTAAACAATTTTTCCTACCAAGTTACGCAGTGTTACCACCCCATACAAAGAATACATCTCGATCAGATTTGGGGGGAGTTCGGAAAGTGCCTTTGACAGGAGCGCTGTAAGTGCCTTTATAATCTAAATCTTGAAAGATTACCCGATAAAATAATTGTTGGTCTGATGGTAGGTTCTTTAAATAGAGTCGTGCTGTAAAATCGCTATTTTTTAAAGCTCTCCGATAATGGCCCGGGAATTCCAGAGAGTTCACAAAAGCGATTGTTTGACCCATTTTTCACCATTAAACCTGTTGGCAAAGGAACTGGATTAGGTCTATCTATCAGCTATCAAATTGTTGTAGAAAAACACGGTGGTCAACTGCAATGTATATCTACTTTTTGCCAAGAAACTGAGTTTATTATTAAAATTACTGCTCAACTTAATTTTTAACAGATTTAGGAAAGTTTACGAAAAAAAAATGATGGCACAAAACAAGCAATAAGCAAAGAATAAACATTTTTCTAAATAGCCAAAATTATCAATTATCTTTAACTTAGATATTGAATTTTAACTATAAGTTCCTGCTGTTTCACTTGTAATCTTTATCGGTTCTGACACGATATCATCTATCTTATGAAACTCTCCAGCCCGCCAGCTATCTGTTATATCCTTGATAAAACTGGCAATAGGAATCGCAATTAACAAACCTAGAACTCCTCCCAATTTTGCCCCCAACAGTAAAGAAATTACCACCCACACGGGATTTAGCCCAGTCAAATTGCCGAGAATTCTCGGTGCTATAAAATTAGAATTAACTTGGTCGATCGCAACAGCTACACCTAAGACTTCAACTCCTAACCAAAAGTTTTGCAGCGCCACCAACAAACTTACTACAGCGATACCTACTCCTGTACCAAAAGGGAAAAGAGAAAATAAACCAATACCGATACCAAAAAGTAGAGCTAAGGGAACTTGTAACGCCAAAAATGCCAGTGTAATTGTTACTCCTAACACTGCTCCTAATGTTGCTTGACCGATGAAGTAATTGTGGAAATCCTCTCGCAGTAATTCCCGGACTCTTAACCCAATATTAGGGGGAAACCATTGAAAAATTCCGTCCCAAAGACGTTCACCGTTCAATATTAAGTAGATAGTCAGCACTACCGCCAGCAGCACGTTCAGCACAATGCCAATGGTATCGACAGCAAAACCAAGAATCCTACCAGTGAAGGATTGAAGCTGGTTAGATAATCGTTCAAGAACTTGGGTAAATAAACCACTTAAATTAATCGGAAGTTGTTGTTGACTTAACGCCCAATCTTGGAAAGTTTGCAACTGTTGAGTACCAGAATCAATCCAACTGGGCAATATATTAGCTAGCTCAACGAGCTGTTGGATAATCCGGGGAACTAAGGTAATGCCTAAACCTACTAAAACCACTACAGTCAAAAGCAACACTCCTGCGATCGCTAGGTTGCGTTTTACCCCTTGTTCTTGAAGAAACTGGATTGGATAATTCAAAACAAAAGCTAGCAGGATGGCGGCGGCGATAATGCCGACTAAGGGTTGAAAATATCGTATAACCTGGAGTAATAGCCAGCCGTTAAGAATAATAATGGGAAATGCCAATCCTATAGTTAACCATCGGGGTAGTTTATTTGCTGATTGCATTAGCGATCGCTCCACAAAAGTTCTAATTTTATTTTGGCTTTAATTTTGATTCATGAAAAAGCATATAATCATTTAGCATAGGACTTACACAAAAAATGCTAAAAAGCTTAATTTATCGAACCGCTAAGAGCGCCAAGAATCGTACAGTTTGCGTAAGTCCTATAGGAGATAGTGCTGCCATTGCAATATACCGAAGCAGGGTAAACTAGTACGCCACGGCGTAAATAGCGGAAAGTCTGAGCGGCGGTTCCCGCCGATCAGAACTTTGCAAGACGAGCAACCATTTAAAATCCCTCAAAACCCCATACCATAATACTTTCTTTTGACTTTTGAGACTTCGACTACTTCGACTATGCCCTTCTCTTTCAGAGACGCTAGCGCGAACGACTACCAAGAGGACAACCTCAGGACAAGCTCAGTACAAGTCCGCTTAGTGTTAACTTTTGACTTTCCCAAAGGGGCTGACTTTTGCCTGACGGCACTAAGTTTGTTGGTTTGTCTGAATAAAATCCAACATAATTTTTTGATGCACATTCCCCAAAGGTCGCACTGCACCAGCGTTTTGCGAATAACAGTTACCTTGGTGAATATTTTCTAGGGTCAATAACCCCATATCCCAGCCTTCATTCAAAACCAGTTGATTTAATTCCACCAAGAGTGGTGCATGAAAGACATGACGAACAACTCTTTCGTTGGGATAACAGGCAAATTCAACAAAGGATGGTAAGGTATAGCCGATTTCTTCTAAAATTTCTCGCTTCACTGCTACTTCTGGCGTTTCCCCAGGTTCGATATGACCGCCAAATAGCGCCCAGTAACCAGGGTAGAGAATACCGGGGATGTTGTCGCGCAGTTGCATGAGAAATTTGTTTTTTTGGTAGAGAATTGCGATCGCTACATGTATCGGTTGATTGTTCATGTGTTATTTTTAATTGCTAATCTTCTTCTAAATAAACTTCCCCCAATTCTTTCCCAGCTAAAGGGATACTTCGGTACCGAACTTTACCTTTAATCACCACTTGTGCCCCCTCGTCCAGATTCTTTTGATTGGTGACAACCCAAATTTGACCGGTTGAGTCACTAATTTGATAAGCCCACTGCTTGATCAAAGGAGCTTTCTTTTCCACCTTACCTTGGATGTAAACTGTAGCCTTATTGTCTTGTTCTGGTTTAATTTCTCGAATTGGGGTGACATTGCTACCAATTTTAAAATTAGTCCCATTCAAGCCAGACGAGGTTAAACTACCACAACTACAAAGTCCCACCACCAATAAAAAAATCAACCCCAGGCGGTAAGGAACAATACTGTGCCCGTATAAGAACGAAAGGGACATTCTCGTTTGTTGCATGAAAGCCATCGATTGAGCAAATTTTTGCTTCACTGCTTGCTTTGTCGCCAGTTTCATCAGCTCTGTTCCCATCTATACTATTCTCTGCACTTTCAGAAACACACTTTTAACTGAGCAAAAAATGTTCTGAATTTCATCCTTATATTCTTTATTCTTCAGATAACGCCATTGATCTGAGAAAATAAAGATTATGGATTCACTGTGAGAAAAAGGCTACGACACCAATTAAGAGGCAGGGGGAAGAGGACAAGGGAAAAAACTTGTTGCAAGTGTTTTGACAAAAGGCGAATATAGCTGGGAATTCTCATGGAAACAAAAACTGCCAAACTCCTTGATGGTAAAACTTTAGCAGCAAAAATTCAGCAAGAACTTTCTGTTGCCATTACACAATTACAACCAAAAATGGGGCGATCGCCTGGTTTAGCAGTGCTGATGGTTGGTGATAATCCAGCCTCAGCAGCTTATGTTCGTAATAAAGAAAAAGCTTGCGCTAAAGTTGGTATCGCCTCTTTCGGTAAGCATTTTCCCGCCCAAACTACCTTTGAGGAGTTAGAAGATGTCATAGCTGAACTCAACCACGATGAACGGGTGGATGGCATTCTTGTGCAGCTGCCCTTACCTAACCACTTGGATGCTGTGGCTCTGCTACATCAAATTGATCCCGATAAAGACGCTGATGGACTGCACCCAGTTAATTTGGGTCGACTAGTACGCGGAGAAACTGGTTTACGCAGCTGCACCCCAGCTGGTGTAATGCGGCTTTTAGAAGAATATGACATTCCTGTGCAGGGAAAACAGGCAGTAGTGGTGGGACGCAGTATTTTGGTGGGTAAACCAATGGCACTGATGCTACTAGAAGCTGATGCCACAGTCACGATCGCTCATTCGCGATCGCATGACCTCAAAAGCATCACCCAAAATGCTGATATTTTAATTACAGCAGTAGGTCGTCCCGGACTGATCACTGCTGACATGGTAAAACCGGGCGCTGTTGTGGTAGATGTGGGAATGAATCGCGTCACCGATGCTAGTGGCAAAAGCCGTTTAATTGGCGATGTCCACTTTGAATCAACAGCTGCTGTAGCAGAATTTATCACCCCCGTTCCTGGTGGTGTTGGCCCTATGACTGTCGCCATATTGTTGCAAAATACATTTGCCAGCTATTCCAAGGCGGTAAGAGAAGAAAAAAAGTGAGGAGTGAGGAGTGATCAGTTAAAAGTTAAGAGTTATTAATCCTAATTCCTAACTCCTGTACAGACGCGATTAATCGCGTCTCCTAATTCTTCATTTTTTCAGCGCCACAGCATCTTAAAATTGTGACGTATAAGACAAAAATCCTAAAATGTCAGGAATTTAAGAATGGTAGCAACTGATAACGTTCAAAAGACACCTCCAGAGGAAGCCACATTTAACTTAACAGCGTATCTAAAAGAGCGACAAAAGCTTTGTGATACTGCTTTAGATCGGGCTATCCCCATCATTTATCCAGAAAAGATTTATGAGGCGATGCGCTACTCGTTATTAGCTGGAGGCAAGCGTGTACGTCCCATTCTTTGCCTTGCTACCTGTGAAATGATCGGTGGAACCATCGAAATGGCCATGCCAACAGCTTGTGCTGTAGAAATGATTCATACAATGTCATTAATTCATGACGACCTGCCGGCGATGGATAATGACGATTACCGTCGTGGGAAGTTGACGAATCATAAAGTCTATGGCGAAGATGTGGCAATTTTGGCTGGAGATGGCTTGTTGGCTCTCGCTTTTGAATTTGTTGCTATTGAAACCCCTCAAAACGTTAACAGAGAGCTAGTATTGCAGGTTATTGCCCGTCTTGGTCGGGCACTAGGGGCAGCTGGTTTGGTCGGTGGTCAAGTTGTCGATTTAGAGTCAGAAGGTAAATTAGATATTTCCTTAGAAACGCTAAATTTCATTCATCAACACAAAACAGCCGCTCTTTTGGAAGCTTGCGTAGTTTGTGGTGGGATCATAGCTGGAGCATCACCTGAAGACGTGCAGCGACTGACCCGTTATGCTCAAAATATTGGGTTAGCATTTCAAATCATAGATGATATTTTGGATATCACTTCTACCCAAGAGCAATTAGGCAAAACTGCGGGTAAAGACCAAAAAGCGCAGAAAGTGACCTATCCTAGCCTTTGGGGACTTGAAGAATCTCGCTCGAAAGCCCAAGAGTTAGTTAAAGCAGCTTGTGCAGAATTAGAACCATTTGGAGAGAAAGCCAAATCACTCCAAGCGATCGCTCATTTTATCATCAGCCGCAATAACTAGTACTGCAAGGCAAAAGTCACGCATTCACGCATTCAAAAGTCACACATGTTTTAATTTTGAACTTTCTGGTTGTTTTGAATGGGTGGTTGATTGACCTCATGCTATACTACACCGTTTAGCAAAAATCAAAATTCACTCATATCAAAATCCAAAAAGTTTACCTAATAAGCTTTTGGGTGAATTTGAATAGTTGGTCAGTTTCCACCGTGATGTACTAGGTTAATTTTGGATTTTAGGTTGAATCTAAATGTTTCCTCAACCAACAACTGCTGCTAATATCTACTAACTTAACCAAAATACTATGCAGGACATAGGCAACATTTTAGACAACCGGGTGCTGCTGGTTGCTCTGATAGCTTGTTTAATTGCTCAAGCCCTAAAGCTCGTAGTCGAGATCGTCAAACATCGCAAACTGAATGTGCGTGTTTTGGTGACAACTGGAGGTATGCCCAGTGCCCATTCAGCTTTAGTTACAGCTCTAGCCGCCGGTGTAGGGCAAACACTCGGTTGGGCATCTCCTGATTTTGCCGTTGCGATAGTTTTTGCCATCATCGTCATGTATGATGCAGCCGGAGTTCGCCAAGCGGCTGGTAAGCAAGCTCGTATTCTTAATCAAATGATTGATGAATTATTTCATGAAAAACCAGACTTTAGCCAAGACCGTTTGAAGGAATTACTCGGACATACACCAGTTCAGGTAATAGCTGGGTCGGCTTTGGGCATGACCATCTATTGGTTAGCTAGGTCTGCTTATTAGTCAATAGTCTACAGTCCAGAGTTTATTAACCAATGACTAATACTTCGGCTTCTGTGCGAGACGCACTCACGTTCGCTTAGTACAAGTGACTAATGACTAATGACTAATGACTAATGATTAATAACTACAACCGTACAGTTGAGCGCAGCAGAATTACCTTACGACTATCTACTATGCTGGCAACAAAACCGCCATTGTTCAGCTTCTGTAAAGTATTGTATGCTTCAGTTTGGTTAGTCGTATACACTGCCAACAAGTAAGGGCGTTGTCCATAAGAAACAAAACCTACATTACCTCCCACTACTTGTTGCACACTATTTACTAGTTCTGGACGATTGTAATAATCTACCAGCACTGCATAACCTTCTCCTAATGCTTGAGGATTATAAACTGTCTGCTGAGGTTGTTGTAGCTGTGCCTGTTGCTGTGGCTGCACATCTGGCGTTGTTGGTCGAGTGGTAATGATGGCAGACAAGCCAACAATATTGCTGACATACCTTGCCCATCGATTGGCATCATCAATTTTATTAAAGCCCCCTATCCGCGTCACAGTTTCGTTAAGATATTTGCAGGTAATCGTTTTCAGTTCCGGCGGTAAAGCACTACGCAACTGCTTTTGATTATCTGCTGTGGGACTGACTACTAATAAAAGATACTCACCCGCAGTTGGTGGTTGACAAAGGGGAATGGTTTGTTGGGCAAAGACAGAACTCATGCTACCAATCAACCCTGCATAAGCGAAGCTCATCGTAGACATCGCTAATCCTAAAACACTTGGTAAAATCTGAAATCTATGCACAAAAGTTAGATTATGTAAATCAAGGTGTCTTAGAAGATTTTATAAGAAAAAAGCTGAAAACCCAGTTACTTCAGTATGGAAATAAAAGGAGTGTCAAAAAATATATTTTTTTACTCAAGAAAAAAATTAAGGAGTGGGAGTAAAGAAGGGAATAGGTTACAGGTTACAGGGTAGAGATTATTCCCTATAACCTGTCACCTGTCACCTCTTCCCTAATCCAAATGCCTAATCTCCCATTCTTAAGATACGGTAGCAAGTGATGCCAAAGCATTTGGTATTGTCTCAGAAGGAGCCTGGAATTCACCAGTGATGACATACTCTAAACGCAGTTTTAACCAAGTAATAAATTGGGGATTAGTAGAAATAATTGCTACTGCTGGTTGAGGACACTTTGCCTTTTGCTCTTTAAACTGAGGTGTTTCCAAGAAAGCTGGTTGCTGAACCAACCAAAAATCTATTTGTTTTTCTTGTTCGTGGTAGTGACGGGTGCGTTCTTTGAGAACTTCATGTATTGGTTCTTCTTCAAGAAGAAACCTTTGACTGGCCAAAACGTAATAATATGTTTGCATTTTCATCCTTTGGTTACTATGTGAATAATTTAAGGGCACAGTGCTGCACTCTGTACCCCTAAAAACTAACTCTTGTGCAATTTCTTGAACCAAGAACTGAACGGACAAGCACTTCCCTGCTTTTGAGCATTTATCTGTTTGCCACCAGATGTTAGTTTTTCCAAGAACAGATTATTGTCAAAGTAGTGTTCCAAGGAAATAATCTTCAAGTCATCGGTAACTTTTGCAATGCTCATGCCGATAATTTCTACTGTCTCTCCAGTAGGTGCATAGCCTTTGTATTCTCCTTTAAAATGTCCCCAATGCCGCCATTTGAATGTGACATTTGGTGGCCCTGAGAAAACTTCCAGTACTTCCCAAGGAAATCCTTGGGGAAATGTTGTGTGGAAGAGTTTTCCGGATGATTCAAAGCTTTCTTCGGAAGCCTTGTAATGTTGTGAATCAGCCATAAACAAATTGTAAGTACCTTGGGCTGATACATCTGCTGCTGTGTACTCTACTTTGCCGTTTGTACTCACACGAAACTTGTCATTCACAATAGATAACCACTGTTGCGGGTTAGCTTTAAAGGATACCTCCATCTCAAAGGTTCGCACCAAGTTTTGCACGATCGCTTCTAGTGTACCTTCAAGGTGATTATAAGTACTTTCTTGAGCGAGATTCTCCTTGGAACGAGAATAATCAGGCGGTGTCTGATAGCGCCACTCGACATCAGTGCTTTCTGCTATCACCTTATCCCGATCCTGTACCCAAAGCGGTAGGTCGTTAGATTGTGTTGCGCTCATAGAAGTTTTTGCTGAAGGTTTGCTCTCAATTTCTAGATTTCGCAGTGACAACCCCTCTTTTAAGATACGGGAGTGGGGAGCGGGGGCAGGGGGCAGGGAGTAGAGGAGGCAAGAAAAAATAACTAATTCTCAATGCCCAATGCCTAATGCCCAATTCCCCATTCCCTACTCCCTCTTATCGCTTGTTTCATCTCACGGACTGCCCTTTCTATACCTACTAATGCTGCCCGACTGATGATGGTATGACCAATATTCAGTTCTTCCATACCTAGAAGCGCAGCCACCGGATAGACGTTCCAGTAGGTGAGTCCATGACCAGCGTTGACTCGCAAGCCAGCTTGAATCGCTTGTTCACACCCTTTAGCTAATACGGCTAATTCTCGCTGGCGATTTGTTTCATCCTTAGCCTCAGCATATTGTCCGGTGTGCAATTCAATAAATCTTGCTTGCACCTTGACAGATGCTTCGATTTGTGTTGGTTCGGCGTCAATAAATAAACTAACTGGAATGTTAGCGCTTTGCAATTTATCGACTATCTCAGCTATTCTAGCAATTTGCCCGATAATATCTAATCCGCCTTCTGTTGTGACTTCTTCGCGTTTTTCGGGGACTAAAGTTACATAATCTGGTTTGATATCGAGAGCGATCGCTAGCATTTCATCTGTAGCGGCCATTTCTAAATTAAGATGCGATCGCACTGTTTCTCGCAATATACGCACATCCCTATCTTGGATATGCCGCCGATCTTCCCGTAGATGCACTGTAATTCCATCTGCACCCCCTAATTCTGCCAGCACCGCCGCAGCCACGGGGTCAGGTTCCACTGTCCGCCTTGCTTGCCGGATGGTAGCGATATGGTCAATGTTAACGCCAAGTGTAGGCACCCCAAATTTCTCCCAAATCCACAGTCCTTCAGAATTTGATTTTAGCGGAAATACTGGTTTTGCATAGCGAAGTAGTCAACATAATTCATAATTGATCATTTAAATCAGTGTGAACTGCTAAAATCTTCACGCTCTTTAAGACCACGCTTATTATAAATTCAGTGGGTGCTATTGTAACTATTTTTTAAATATGAATTATGAATTAATAATTATTTGGTCAAAGCAAAGATTAAGTATAGCTGAAGGCACAAGAGTAGAGTTATGCTCTGTGTTTGCAAAGTATCAAATACTTATTAACGAAGTTCTGATTAGAATTTAACACGACTTCAAACAATGTCTGTATTATTATTAGTAGAATTCCGAGACGAGCGCACCTCTACAATGCACAAATTTGCTCACTTTTCTGTTGAATATTCTTACTAGATTCTTTTTTTACTTTCTCCACTGTATAAATGCTAGAATCCTCAAGTAGACAGTTAGGATACTTAGATGCCAGTTGTAGCTAACTCAATCAAGTTTGGTACAGACGGCTGGCGGGGCATTATTGGTGACGAGTTCACCTTTGAACGCCTAGCCTTGGTCGCGCCAGTTGCCGCAAAAGTATTATATGATACATATTTTTCAACGGTGGGTAGCCGGACAATAATTGTCGGTTATGATCGCCGATTCATGGCTGAAGATTTTGCTCGTGCTGTTGCTGATACTGTCACCTCTGTAGGATTTGATGTACTACTGAGCGAAACTTATGCCCCAACCCCAGCTTATAGCTGGGCAGCAAAACAACTCAATGCTTTGGGAGCGCTGGTAATTACAGCAAGCCATAATCCTGGCAGATATTTGGGGTTAAAAGTCAAGGGATGTTTTGGTGGATCGGTACCGCCAGAAGTCACAAAAGAGATCGAAGCGCAGTTGTCGGTTGGAGTACCATTAGCAGCTACTCCAGGGAAGCAAGAGAAATTTGATCCTTGGCCCAGTTATACCCAAGCATTAGAAGGTAAAGTTGATATTGCCAAAATTCGAGAAGCGATCGCATCTGGCAAATTGACGTTATTTGCCGATGTTATGCATGGTGCGGCGGCTGGCGGATTGGCGAGACTACTAGGCAATCAAGTTAAAGAAATCAACTCAGAACGCGATCCCCTCTTTGGTGGCGGTGCACCGGAACCCTTGCCTAAATACCTTTCAAAGTTATTTGAAGTTATTAAAACTCACCGAGAAACAGATGAATCAGGTTTAACGGTGGGGTTAGTATTTGATGGGGATTGCGATCGCATTGCGGCTGTAGACGCAGAAGCCAACTTCCTAAGTTCCCAAGTCTTAATCCCGATATTAATTGACCACTTAACCCTGCGGCGCGGCTTTAGTGGTGAAATAGTCAAAACTGTTAGTGGTTCAGACTTAATGCCCCTTGTAGCAGCACTACATAATCTGTCAGTGTTTGAGACAGCAGTTGGTTATAAATACATTGCTGATAGAATGTTAGTCGCAAAAGTGTTGCTGGGCGGCGAAGAGTCAGGAGGAATTGGCTATGGCAGCCATATTCCCGAACGCGATGCACTGCTCTCAGCATTATACGTTCTAGAGGCGATTGTAGAATCTGGTTTGGATTTAGGTGAGTATTACCGCTACTTGCAAAAACAAACAGGGTTTATTTCAGCTTACGATCGCATTGATTTACCCTTAGCAAGTATGGAAGTGCGATCGCGTCTTTTACAACAACTGCAAACCCAACCCTTAACAGAAATTGCCGGGTTAGCAGTAATTGATTGTCAGACAATCGACGGCTACAAATATCGCCTAGCTGATAAAAGCTGGTTAATGATTCGGTTTAGCGGTACTGAGCCAGTTTTACGCCTGTACTGCGAAGCTCCAACAATTGAGCAAGTCCATCAAACTCTTGCTTGGGCAAAACAGTGGGCGGAGTAAAATTAGTGAGGAGTTGAGAGTTAGGAGTTAAGAATTAATAACTCATAACTTATCACTCCTAACTCCTAACTGATAACTTTTTATGACATTACTTGTAGTAGCCACAGGAAATTCTGGTAAGCTGCGGGAAATGCAAGCTTACCTGGAAAATTCTGGTTGGGAATTAACCCTCAAACCTGAAGAATTGGAAATTGAAGAGACGGGCGAAACCTTTGCTGCCAACGCTTGCCTAAAAGCATCACAAATTGCTAAAGCTACAGGAAACTGGGCAATTGCTGATGATTCGGGCTTGCAAGTAGATGCCCTAAATGGCGCACCAGGGGTGTATTCTGCACGTTACGCCAAAACCGACTTAGAACGCATTGCTAGGCTTTTGAGGGAATTAGGCAACGAAGTAAATCGACAAGCTCAATTTGTTTGTGCAGTAGCGATCGCTCGTCCTGATGGTGCGATCGTATTAGAATCTGAAGGTATTTGTCGCGGCGAAATTCTCCATACACCGCGTGGTGATAGTGGTTTCGGCTATGATCCAATTTTTTATGTGCAAGAATTGCAATTGACTTTTGCTGAGATGACAGGGGAGTTGAAAGGTTCAATTAGCCATCGAGGCAAGGCTTTTACAGCTTTACTTCCACAGCTAGAGAGAGTTAGGAGTTAGGAATTGAGAGTTTGGATTTATGAATTTTACTAAATCTTGACTCATTTAGTTCTGACTCACAGATCGTAACTCTTAACTCTTAACTCTTAACTCTTAACTTTTTTAAACTGCTTCTGTGTTCTTTTCGCCGGTGCGAATCCGAATCACTTGCTCAACAGGCGAGATGAAAATTTTACCATCGCCGATTTCACCAGTGCGGGCAGCAGCAATAATTTTGTCCACCACCATATCAACTTGATTGTCATCAACGACGATTTCCACCTTGAGTTTTTGTAGAAACTCAACGGTGTACTCAGAACCGCGATACCGTTCAGTTTGGCCTTTTTGCCGTCCGAACCCCCGGACTTCAGAAACGGTCATGCCGACGATACCAGCGTTAACCAAGGCAATTTTTACCTCATCTAGCTTAAATGGGCGGATAATAGCTTCTACTTTTTTCATCTTTTTGACTCCTGACTTTTACTAGCTTCGTTTATATATCTAAGCAGATCCGTTGTCTGAAGCTGTAACTAGCAGTGCTTTTCCTAAAATATATGTAATAATTACCACTTTTTTAAAGTGTAGATGCTTTGCCTGAAGGTTTGGGACATAAAAAGCGGCAAGAATTTATTAATTGGATAATCTTTGAGGCTCCAACATAAAGAAGTTGCTGTCAAGTTAGCATTTTATGTAGTGTTTATAACCTAAAAATAAATAAATTCCGTCATTTAGCAGATATACTCAGATATTTAGAGAGTGATTGCAGAAAAATTGCTCGATAGCTCGAAATGCTTATTGCTGCTGATTGTGGGAGTGTCAACTAACGTTTCTGATGTTCAAACAAGGGACGCACAACGAAATATCCAGCACTAAAGGCAGTAAGCATGATTAACAATATGGTAATAATTAACCACCAGCCATTGAGTTCCTTAACATCTGGCTCAGTAGTGGAATAATAACTTACTTGTTGCTCTTCTATAAAAACTGGTTCTGGTATCGGGAAATTTATTTCCATTACAGGTGTAGAAAAGTTTTGGCGACTGCTTTTTTCGGGTGTGGCTTTGGGGACAACAGGTGGAGATAGGCGAGAAACTTGCTGAGGTGGACGCGCTTGGGTTACTGGCTGTTTGGCACCACTTTTCGCGTAGCCAGGAGCTTGGGGGACTTGATGATAACTGGGTGTAGCATGGGAATCTACAAACTTTTGCAGGTAAGAAAAAGACTCAACAACTTTGGCAATTTCTTGGCGTAGAAGTTGATTTTCTTGTGCTAATTGCTGATTTTTGGTGGTGAGTGCATCTAGCCTCGCCTGTGTTGCTTGCAACTCTGTTGACAATTCCCTGTATACAGATAATGGTACAGAGGCAGGGTAGGCTTGAGTAGTCGGTGTTGGCGAATTTCTGTGAACAGAACCTATGGTTGTTCGCATCGGGGACTTGGTATTAAAAATCAAGGTAATTAGATCGTACAGAGATGCTAACAAAGATAGTCAGCCCTGAAACTATGCCCAAGAATAATAGAAAAATGGCGAAAGGGCAAAGATTTCTTATTTATATTTTGGATATGGTTAGTAGTCAGTAGTCAATAGTCAGTCAACAGCTTGATAACTAACCACGAGGTTAATTTCGCAACAATGGGAAGAAGTGTCCTACAGGGCCTTGCCCTTCGCCAATATCTAGGGCGTAAGTGAGTGCAGTAGTGACATACTCCTTTGCCTGTTGTACCGCTTGCCACAAGTTTTTTCCCTTAGCCAGATTAGCAGCGATCGCAGCCGATAGTGTACAACCAGTACCGTGGGTATTTTTTGTCTCTACTTGCTGACAAGTCAAAACTTCCAACTTGTCCCCATCAAACCAGATATCAACACCACGTAAATCTCCCTGCATACCTCCGCCTTTGACTAAAACAGCCTTCGTCCGTAAAGTCTTGTGAATAATTTCAGCAGCAGCTTGCATATTTTCTAAGGAATTAATTTGTAAACCGCTTAAAATCTGGGCTTCGTAGCGATTCGGCGTGATTATAGCCGCCTTGGGAATCAGGGTATGGCATAGAGTCTTCACAGCATCATCATCAATCAATTGTGCCCCTGTACGTGACACCATTACTGGATCAACTACTAAATTATCGATTTGTAAAGCTTCCACCTGCTGGGCAACAGCAAAGATAATTTCCTGATTAAGCAACATTCCCGTTTTTGCAGCTTGTATGCCAATATCCTCAACTACTGCCTGAATTTGTGCCACAACAGCCTCTGTTGGCATGGCATCAACCCTTATCACTCCTAAAGTGTTTTGTGCCGTGACGCAGGTTATAGCGCTAGTACCGTGGACACAGTGAAAAGCAAAGGTACGTAAATCAGCTTGAATTCCTGCACCGCCACCGCTATCTGAACCAGCAATGGTTAAAGCAACGGGTATTCTGGAGTTTATTTCAGTGTTCATAGTTATGAAAATTAAGTAAGTTGCCGCAATCAAACCAAAATATCTCAAAGATTGATGAACTAGGCTAAAACCCTCTTGCTTCCAGCCTGCTTCCTGATCGCAACTACAAAAATTTACGACAACCTGACTTGAAAGTGCTGTTAGCGGTAGCGGGGCGTTTGGTAAAGAAGGCATCGCTTGGTTAAAAATTTTTAGAGAAACTTCATCAAATCCTCCCACAAAGCGCTCTCCACTCCCATATCACTCTGAAAATTAACAGGACTCTACCACGATATCTCCATAAATTTTTAGCTAATGTTGTAAAAAAAATAACTTTATTCAGAATATTCACTGATTACGATTTCCTATGTAAAGGTTAGTTTTAATACATGAATTCACAAGGCTCAATTACACCGCGTACAACAAGTTCGACTAAGTTGTTACATTAGTTCCCTTAAGTTAAAGGGTAAACCTACTAAAGTTTTAACCAATTCAACTTTGACCACTCAAAAAACGCAGAGATGACAGGAAATATCTTTGGCTTTGCGCTGCCTTGTCTGCGTGCAAATTGTCCGATCACCCTCAATAAAACACTGACGATTGACGGTATTGACATCTCTACTTTAACCATCAACGGTTAATAGGATA
>NZ_JBALFV010000035.1:0-37751 GCF_036916735.1 Nostoc sp. | reverse complement strand
ATCAAAGACTCGTTAACGGAGTTCTGAGGTGGATTCACGAGTATCAAAGACTCGTTAACGGAGTTCTGAGGTGGATTCATGAGTATCAAAGACTCATTGTTGCATTCTCAAATATATCTCCTCTAGTCCCCTGCCTCTTCTTCGGGATTGGGGACAAAAAACTAATATTTAAACTGGTTAACAACTTTCTGCAAATCTACTGCCATTCGAGATAGTTCTGTAGCTGCTTCTAAAGTATTACTGGTTCCAGTAGTCATACTTTGAGTATTGAGTGCCACAATTCCAATGTTTTTGGCAATATCTGATGTTCCTTTGGCTGCCTCAGCCATATTTCGACCAATTTCATTCGTAGTTGCTGTTTGTTGCTCAATAGCACTGGCGATCGTGCTTTGGAAGTCGTTGATTTGATTGATAATACTAGTAATCAGAGTGATGGCTTGAACGGCACTTTTTGTATCTGTCTGAATTGCTTCAATTCGCAAGCTTATATCTTCAGTAGCACTTGCCGTTTGTTTGGCTAATTCTTTCACCTCGTTGGCGACAACGGCAAATCCTCTACCTGCATCCCCGGCTCTAGCCGCCTCAATCGTAGCATTGAGTGCTAGTAAGTTTGTTTGCCCTGCGATCGAGGTAATGACTTTAATAACTTTGCCAATTTCGATGCTGCTTTGACCGAGTTTGTTAATTGTCTCATTTGTGCGGTCAGCTGTTTTAACTGCCTCGGTCGTCACCTTTGCTCCTTGGGTAACGGTCTTAGCAATTTCTCGAATGCTAGCATTCATCTCTTCCACCGCAGTCACAACTGTATTGGTATTTTGACTTACCTGTTCAGCTGAGGCGGACGCAGAAGTGGCCTGTTCGGCTGTTTGTTCGGCGTTCTCAGTCATTTCTTTACTGACTGCGGTCAGTTCTTCTGCAGAATATGTAACTGCTGTTGCCACCTCTGTCATCTGTCTGATTGAAGACCTCAAGCTGTTAATCATCTGATTTGCATTATCCGTGAGCTGCTTAAATTCTCCTGCATTGCTTGCCTCAATTTGCTTGGATAAATTTCCTTGAGCGACGGAAAGACTGACCTCATTAATACCTTTTATCTGCTCTCTTAAATTTGTAGACATCTGATTCAAGTTATCGAGCGATTCTTTCCAACTCCCACCTGCTCCTTTGACAACGGCTTGAGAACCGAGCTTTCCTTCGATACCAATCTCGGATGCCAAGCGATTAACTTCATTAGCAAAGTTTTGATTTAAACTCACCAATTCATTAAAAACTGAGACAATTTCACCTAGTTCATTATTCTCATCAGCTAAACGGACGGTAAAATCACCGTTTTTTGCCGCCTTAAGTGCTATTAATAACGCTTGCAATTGCACTTTTATTACACTGTCATCGGTCGGTTGCGAATCTGCACTATCCACCGAGGGAGATTTAGAGTTGGCTGTTTTCCCAGCCCGATTTATAGTCATTGCAAAGCGCTCCTGAATTAATTACTCGATAATCTAATTTGTTAAATTAACATCTAGAATTTTCTCGCCGTCTAAAACTAACAGAAATCCCTCTGGGAGCGGGTAAGCTCCTGCTAGCATTTGACGCATTCTACCTTTTAACGTTGCGGGTGGGGGTTGAAAGGTGTTGTGTGCAAACTCTAAAACATCTCCCACATCATCGACGAGCAGACTAACTATTTCATTATCAGAACATAGAACGATATTAAATCCTTGGGCTGCATCTCCAAGTTTTGTAGTTGATTGTGTCTGCGGCTGGCTCATCTCTAATCGACGCTGCAAATCGATCACAGTAATAATTTGTCCACGTAAATTAATCAATCCACAAATATCTGGTGGTGCCAAAGGTACACGAGTCATTGGTTGGGGACGAATCACTTCTTGAACGTGTTGCACGTCAATACCAAAGTAAACTCCTTTGAGAAAAAATGTGCAAATTTGTTGTTCAGTCATGAGTCGCTAGTTGCAGCAAATGAGGGTTGGCAATCCGAATTACAGTCTCAATGTCTAGAATTTCTGTGATTTTTCCTTGAATTACAGCACAGAAAAGCACACCAGGTCTACTAGGGATACCTTTAATGGTTAGTGGTTCTTCCACAATGTCGAGAATGCGATCAACTACTAGTCCAACACTGAGTTCTGCGTAAGGAGAGACAATAATTATCTGGAGCGTTTCTGCAACTATCGCCAAAGCTTCATCATCAAGGTGATTGCGTTGGCGTAGCCCGCCGTTCGCGTAGCGTCTCGTAGAGAAGGCATCGCTATCAGAAAATATCTTATAAAGATCAATCAGTGGCAGAATTTGATCATAATACTGGAAGACATCCTGATTAGCCACCTTTTCGACAGCAGAAGCAGGAATCTCTTCCAGCCGAAATGCGATCGCCAGTGGAATGCCCATACGTGCGCCTTGGGGGCCTTCAAACAGCAAAATTGTTTGGCGGTCGCCTGCTTGCTCTTGGCTATTTGCAGCATTTTCGCTCAATAACTGCTTTTGTTTAGCGGTTATACCAGTTCGGTTTGCCAGACCAACAACATCAATAATTAATGCCACAGTGCCATCTCCTAAAACGGTGGCTCCTGCAAATAGGGATAGCGCCTTTAACTGTCTTGCCAAAGGTTTAACTACAATATCTTGGATATCTTCGATTGTGTCCACGACCAATCCAAAGCGATAATTATCAACTTCCACAATTACCAAACTGAGTGTTTCTAAGTTGCTGACACTATCCTGTTGCAATACTTGATTGAGGTAAATCAATGGTACAAGATTACCCCGCAAGCGATATACAGGCACATCGTATAATATCTCAATGCTATTGAGTGCTTCTAGGCGTACTAGCTCTTGTAGACTCCCTTGAGAAATAGCATAGCGATCGCCCCCACTAGTGACAATCAACGCTGGAATAATTGCTAATGTCAACGGAATTTTGATTTTGAAGGTTGTTCCTTGTCCCTGTTGGCTGTGAATTTCAACCGTTCCGTTAATCTTCTCAATATTGCTCTTGACAATATCCATCCCAACCCCTCGCCCGGAAAGGTGAGTTACCTGTTTAGCAGTGGAGAAGCTGGATAAAAAAATTAAGTTCATCGCTTCTGATTCGCTCATGGTTGCAGCCTGCACAGGGTTCACTAAACCAAGTTGCTGCGCTCGTCCTTTGAGCCGTTCTAAATTCAGACCGCGACCATCATCGCCAATTTCAATATTGACTTTGCCGCTTTCGTGAAAGGCTCTGAGAAATAGCCGCCCTACGCTTGGCTTTCCACAAGCAACCCGCTCGGCTGGTAATTCAATCCCATGATCGATGCAGTTGCGTAATAAGTGCGTCAAGGGGTCTTTGATTGTTTCAATAATACTTTTATCTAGTTCAGTATCTGCCCCCTCCATTTCCACTTCAACTTCTTTACCAGAAGCGATCGCTAAATCGCGGGTGACGCGAGGGAACTTTTGCCAGATGGTACTAATTGGTTGCAGCCGAGTTTTCATTACCCCTGACTGCAACTCGGCTGTAAGTAGGCTCAGGTGCTGGCAGGTAGCAGCAAAATTATTATCCTTAAATTTTGTACTAAATTCGATTATCTGGTTACGGGCTAAAACAAGTTCACCCACTAGGTTCATCATCTGATCTAGCAGATTAACATTGACTCGGATATAAGCAGATTCTGAGGTTGTCAGAGTTGATATTTCTGTGAGTTCGTGATTGACAGACTCAACAGACTCACTAGCTTCTGCATCTATTTGTAGCGTTTGTGTATTAACAGCAGGCTCATGCGATTGAGAGGCTTTTGGAGTCTGTTTAACTTCTGACAATCGAGTTAAAGCCCCGATCAGTGCTGAATAATTGCGATCGCCTTCATGCTTTGTCGCTTGAATTTGAAACAGCATTTGCCGAATGCTGTCAACTGTCTGTAGTAAAATACTAATAATGTCAGGGGTAATTGCTAGTTGGCGATCGCGCAGACACGAGAGCAAATTCTCCCCAGCATGAGCAAGTGATTCCAAATTAGGAAACGGTAAAAAGCCGCAATTTCCTTTAAGCGTATGGAGTGAGCGATAAATGCGAACTAATGCTTCTCCATTTGCAGATGTTTTTTCTAGCTCAATAATATCGCCTTCAATATGATTCAAGTTCTCATAGCTTTCAACGAGAAATGCTTCTATATCATCGTCAATTTCATTTAACTCCATTGGCTAACAAAGTAAAGTTTTATATATCTATATTTTAATACTAATTTAATATTCCACCTCAGCAATCTCTATCTAAAGAAAGATGTTTGTCTTGTCTCAGGCTGAAGACATAATATTTGCCTTAATGATATAGTTAAAATATAGGCAATTTTCTCGTTGCCATTCAACTCAAAGTTTCAACAATAGTCCTCGTTAAGACAGAGAATGTTACAAGTGCAAATAATACGACGTGCGTTTTGCCCCGCTTCTCTACGAGACGCTACGCGAACGCTAACGTCAGTTTATCAAATCCTACCAACCTTAGTACTACTCAAAAATGTCAAGCAACTATGCTTAAAAATGTATCTTAATGACATGAGCCTTCGAGAAATCTACCATCTAACCTATATTCACCAAACAACAATTTTGCATTGGCAACGGATAGGAAGGCTGGGATAAGATAGGATTTCAAATCCTTAATAAATTTTAAAAAGTTACCATTATTAAAAATTTTAGCTTTACAGTATAGCATTACAGTTTCAGGGAGTTTGATAATTTTTCAGAAACTATCATTTTTAATAATTGTAAAATTATATTTATTATTTGATTCATTTCTTTTAATTAATAATGTATGCAAGTTAGCCGAAATCAAGAATTATTAAGTTAAAGCATAAAAGGACAAAACTGATGGCAGTGGTTTTGATTATCGATGATGCAGCTTTTTCTCGCAGAATGATCCGTAAGTTTCTGCAAGTCGATGGTTATGAAATTATCGAAGCAACTAATGGGCGTGAGGGATTAGAAATGGTTTATAACCATAAGCCAAATTGCCTATTAGTGGATCTTCTAATGCCAGATATGAATGGGTTTGAATTTTTGAAAGCTATGCAAGATAAAGACTTAAAAATTCCCACCATTATCATTTCCGCCGATATCCAAGATGGAGCACGCAATGAAAGCTATAACTTGGGGGCAGTCAACTTTATTAATAAACCGCCAAAAGAAAGTGAATTGCGAAAGGCAGTCCAGGAAGTTCTTAGTACCAAGGAATAAGTTTTCATGAATGTAACAGAAGAAGAACTGGATGCCCTGCAAGAGTTAATTAATATTGGAGTTGGTCGAGCAGCAAGTCTACTGAATGAAATGGTAGACTCTCACATTCGTCTGAAAATTCCAGTTGTTAAAGTCTTAACTGCTAACGAAGCATATCAAGAATTAACAAAACGATTTCATGATGATACATTGACATCTGTAAAACTACGCTTTACAGGCTCTTTCTATGGCACTGCTAGCTTAATTTTTCCAACTGACAGCGCATCAACATTGGTTGCAGTGCTTACAGGTGAAGATCCATCGGCTGACCTAGATGCGGTCAAAATTGGCACTTTGAGCGAAATTGGTAACATTGTCATAAATGGGGTAATGGGTTCACTCAGTAATGTGTTAAAGAGGCATTTAAACTACACATTGCCCGTTTATTTAGAAGATACCCTTGAAAATTTATTATTATCTGCATACGAGAGCGATTCAAAAATCTTACTGGCACAAGCCAGTTTCACAATTGAACGCTTAGAAATTATCGGAGATATTATTTTAATATTTTTGGTGGGCACTTTTGATGCGCTTATGAATGCAATGAAGGAGGAAATAGAAATAATCAAATAATATATAGAATGCTAGCAAAAATCGTTGAAAAAAGTATTAAGATTTGATAATAGAATGATTACAATTGAACAAGCTCAGGAAAAATTTAGCCTTTTAGATAAAATTCCTTTAGGAGCTTTTGTTCTACAGTCAGATTATATTGTTATTTTCTGGAACTGCTGCTTAGAGGAATGGACAAAAATTCCGAGAAGTAATATATTGGGAAATTCTATTCATGAATATTTTCCTCATCTGAATCAACCTCGTTATGCTAGCCGTTTGTACCAAATTTTTCAAGGCGGGCCTCCGACAATCTTTTCTTCTCAACTGCATAAATATATCATTCCAGTACCGATATCCAAAGATAAATACCGCATTCAACATACAACTGTTACTGCTGTACCTGCATTGGATAGTGATAGATTTTATGCTCTGTTTTCAATTGAAGATTTGACGGATTTAACGTTCCGAGTTCAGGAATATAAAAATCTCCGCGATCAGGCTTTAGCAATAGCAGAAGAACGTCAAAAGGCGAAAGAAGTTGCTGAGGCAGCAAACCGGATTAAAGATGAATTTTTAGCAATTGTTTCTCATGAACTTCGTTCTCCTCTTAATCCAATTTTAGGCTGGGCAAAGCTACTGAAAAACCGTTCATTAAACGAAGCTACTACTGTGCGTGCCTTGGAAACAATCGAACGAAATGCTGAATTACAAGCTCAGTTGATTGAAGATTTGTTGGATATTTCTCGCATTCTCCGGGGCAAGCTAGCACTGAATTTAGAAACGGTTAATCTTGTTTTTAATATTCAAGCTGCCTTAGAGACAGTGCAATTGGCAGCAGAAGCAAAGTCCATTCAAATTAATCTTCATTTGGATAAAGAAATTGGACAGGTGAAGGGTGATAGTAATCGGATTCAACAAATTATTTGGAATCTGCTCTCTAATGCTGTTAAATTCACACCATCCGGTGGACAGGTTGAAGTCTACTTAGAACAGATTAATTCTGAGGTACAACTGAGAGTTAGTGACACGGGTAAAGGTATTAGTCCTGACTTTCTGCCATACGTATTTGAGTATTTCCGTCAGGCAGATAGTCGTACAACCCGAAGTTTTGGTGGATTAGGGCTTGGTTTGGCGATTGTGCGTCAACTTGTCGAGTTACATGGCGGTACAGTTTGGGCAGAGAGTTTAGGAGAAGGGCAAGGTGCGACGTTTAGAGTTTGCTTACCCATGTTTCAACATCAGGAATTAGAAAGTGAAAATGACAATGTATCAGACGATTCCTATTCAGCCTCTACACTTTATGCTCCACTAAAAGGAATACGTTTGTTAATTGTAGATGATAATACTGATACCCGTGAGTTTCTGGCTTTTTTATTGGAACAGCAGGGAGCAATTGTGACGATCGCAGCATCTGCCAGTGAAGCACTGACTGCAATTATGCAGTCAAAGCCAGATTTGCTGTTAAGTGATTTAGGTATGCCAGATGTTGACGGTTACACTTTGATTAGAAAGTTACGAGAAATGCCCGCTAACTTAGGTGGACAAATTCCGGCGATCGCTTTAAGTGCTTACGCCGCAGAAACGACACAAAAACAAGTTTTTACAGCCGGATTTCAACTCCATATCGCTAAACCAGCCGATCCTGCCAAATTGGTAGCTGCGATCGCAGCCCTTGTTAAGAATTGACCTTTTAAAAGGTATCAAGTTTGACGCACGCAGATTAAGATAAAAATTCACGCGCTAACAGTGGAATTGTATAGTAGAGGTGTAAAGACATTGTTTGTACGTCTCTAACCTAGTTCTAAACTTGTCACAGCAAAAATGCGATTAATAGGTAAACTAGGAATTTCTTTAGTGTACATCCGAGCAGTTTGAGAGACTGGCTGCAATTGGTAACGTTGAACTAGGTCAATCGCTTGTAGATTTGTATCTGGCACATCAAAAAACACTGAAGCATGAGGATTTTGTGCAAGCAAGGCTTGAAACAATGCTTCAGCAATCTGTTCATCATTAGCAAACAGTGGCCCAACCCTAAAACCTGTATGGGCAGACCGGATAACTCCGTAACCAGCAAGATATCCATTTTTGAGAAACCCGAAAGCAGTACTCTCTGGCTGTTCAATCCAATGTTGCAGAAACAGCGATCGCTTAGAAGGAAAAAATTGGCGATCGTAAGCCACCAACTCTTCAAAAGGCACTGTTTTCAAATCCACGATCCCAGCAGGCACAATACCGCCACCCACCCCTTTATAACGAATATGGTTATAAGCGATTTGGAAACCAGACTTTTTGTAGTTATCTTGTTGAGCTGCTACACCATCCAAGCCAATGTTACGATCAGCACCCAGATAGTCGATTGCTGTCTTCCAAATTTTCATACCCAACCCCTGCCCACGAAACTGGGGTTTCACAATGTAAAAACCTAGAATGCCAAAGTGTGGATCGTAAGCAACAGCAGAAATGCACCCCACCGGTTCACCATTCAACTCACCCAAAAAAAAACCGCTTTCGTCAGTTTGATAAAAAGATTGAGCATCATAGCTTCCTGGATTCCAACCTTCGGTTGCTGCCCAAGTAATCGCCAAATCCATTTCCGACCTGTTCATTGGGCGGACGATAAAGTTGTCAGTGTTCATCATATCTTTTTACTGCTAGGCTGTTAACTATTTAACTTTGCTTTTGCAAACTGAGTGAGAACTCTTAATATTACTTTTTTTATATTACTTTTTTGTATAACTGCGACTTCCAGTCCCTTGAGCATCATTCACTCAAATACTACTGTTCTATTACCATATACTAATACACGATTTTGCAAGTGCGATCGCCATTTTTTTTAGCAGTGATTTAAAGATTTTAGGAAATTCTCACAAATCAAGAGTAAGACTTTGTACGACACAATTCTAAATAAATTAGTCATGCTTTTGTCACAATTTTGCAATAGCTCTGTCAATATAACGTGTGATGCTATAGCTCTGGGTTAAAAAATAGACCCCCTAGACTAAACCCACACGCCAGAGTTTACTGAGAAGAATCACTATAAGGTATTAACCCTTATTTGGATGACTCTTCTAATAGAAATTGTCAGAATTCTCATACTTAGAAGGAACAAAACAGATGAATTGGAAAGTACTTGCTTTGCTCCCTGCCTTGGCTTTAGCTACTGCTGCGCCTGCTTATTCTTTAAGCAATAATAAAAGCCACAAGATGACTACTGCTACCCAGATTGCTCAAAATCCCGGTGGCACCATGAAAAAGCCTAATGCTATGCATAAGCCTAATAGTATGCATAAGCCTAATAGTATGGCAAACCATAGTAGCGTACTGACAGTAGGTAGCAGAGGAGAGGCAGTCAAAAATGCTCAGAATCTTTTAAAGCAGCAAGGATTTTATACCGCAAGTGTGAATGGTGTTTTTGATAACAAGACACGTTCAGCAGTAATGAAATTTCAAAAGTCTAAAGGATTAAGAGCAGACGGAATGATTGGACGCCGAACTATGGCATCTCTCAAATAAAATGGTTTCAGCTTTTTGAGTAGATTTCAAGTAAAACCACTCTACACCTACGATTTTGATAGAGATAAAGACAGTCAATACAGTTCGGATAAGCTCTTGAGACAGGGGAGCAAGGGAGGAAAGAGTTGATGGACAATTGGTTATTTCCCCCTGCTTCTCTTCTAAACTGTCGCGCCTATAAGTTGCCTAATAATCTGTTAGGTAAAACCTGCAAACCTTCTCCTCTGCTCCTCTGCTTACACAGCGATTGATTATTTTTTTAATTATAAGTCCCTAACCGAACGTTATTAAGAATACAGTAAGCTTTCCCACCAAACCCTAAAGTAATCAACAATTAAGCAATAAAGAAAATTATTCTTGCAGACGAGCAATTACACAGTGCATAACTTTAATTTCATTAACAATTCGATCCAGTTCTGTAGAGAGTAGAGTTTGTTCTCGAACGGCTTGTAATGTGGGAGTTAAAGTGTTGGAATTGGTGGCAATCTCTGATAACCGAGCAGTATGTAACTGTCGGATTTGGTTGTGAATTGCTTCGAGATAGCTATCGAGTGCTGGTAATGGTTGGGGTGGCTGTCTCTGTCCAAGGGCATCTGCTAAGTTTTCCAAAACTTGGACAATGGCATCGGCAAGTCGCTTGAGTTCAGTAAATTGGTACTCGCCGCTAAATTCCCGCAGATGTTCTGCCAAAGTTGTTACCGAACTGAAAAAGCCACGAATGTATGCCATCAGCGTCATTACAGGTTCGATTTCTCCGTGAATGTGACGAGGTTCGCTGAACAATCGTTGAGCTGCGGCGTTAGCGTTGACGTTTTCTAGCGCTGCTTGGTGGCGTAGCATGTTGATAGAATCAGCAAACGCATTATGTTCTGGATGGAGATAGTTAGCAATTACCTGTTGAAAGTAAGCAAGATTAGCTCGAATTGTCTTTTCCAGTTGTGCAGGAAGTTGCTGTCGTTCCCAACGCGGGAAAAGCAAATAGCTACCAAGTAGTGCTAAGACACCCCCAGCAAAGCTATCGAAGATTCGCAATACTCCAACCTTCCAGCCACCTGCACTAATTATGTTGAGTAGCAATATGATGGCGGGAGTGAGCAGTACGATGAATATGCTATAGCTTAACGATCGCACCGACATCGCAATAAACACTAGCAGCAGGAAACAAGCTGCACTCGCTAATGAATTCTTAACTAGTAAAATCAGACCAATGCCAATAATTCCACCCAAAATAGTGCCAACGACTCTTTGGACTGTTGTCTGTGACGTTCCCCCAAAGTTAGGTTTAAGTGCAACTAAAGCTGTGAGTGTTATCCAGTAGCCTCTAGGTAGTTGCAATAGTGAGGCAAGTAATTCTGCAAGCGTTGTTATTAGTGCCAGACGCAACGCATGACGAAAGAGGACTGAATCAAAAGTGAAATTATTTCGCAGTGTATCAATAATTGTAGAAGGCTCTGGTTGGGCTGGGGGGGAAATATCTCGCTGGGTATTGCTGTTACGCAGTTTTCCTTGGCTTAAATCTGTAACAATCTCTGCATCAGTATGAATTTGCTCTGCCAGCTTTGTCATACTGGCTGTAATTTTCCTAAGATTAACTAGATCGGAATATTCATCTGTTTGAGCAGTGATGGTTTGATTGAGGACTTGAGAACGCAGAACTTGTCTTTGGTGTTCTAGTACTTCAACACTCCGATCCAGATCCCCTAAGTGAGGTGAGCTTTTCCCTTTAGCAATCGCTTGTGATAACATTCGCAAAGCAATTGCCAACTGTTCTACTACTTGCTGAATTTCTTTTTGTAACCGAGAAAATAGTTGATGTTCGGATGCGATCGCTAACAGTTCGTTCAGTGCTACAACAGAATTGACAATTTGATTTATATCCTCAATTAATACAAGTAACTGATTTCCCCGCAGGTTAGCTCCTTTTTGCCTAGTCCAAATAGTTGTCCAGACGCTACGAGCAGATGTCAAGTTCTGAATAACTGTATCCTGAGCTTGCAAAAATCGCTGTTCCCAATCCTGACGATCCTTTGGATTTAATGCTCTGTAGCCTATCAAGTCCACAAAATTGCTTAATGAGAAATAACAGTTAGCAACTATCTGCATTGCAGGTACATAAGGACGCACCACCCACAGTCCTAAAGACAAGACAGTTGTCCATGTTCCACCAGCCAAACATAGCCCACAGTGTTGAATAAGAGTAGACAAATTAGAAAATGAAGCGAATCTAGCCAGCGCAATCACAAACATAATCGAAGTAATCAAGCTGACAGATGCAGCCACGTTGCCATAGAGATTTGCTAAACCTGTGATAAATATTACCAAGAATGTGGTTGGAATAGCTAACCAGAGATGACTGCTAACCAGACTTGCGATTATGAACATCACAGTTACCCCAATCGTAGCTGCGATCATCGCAATCGCTCGCTGACGGTAGGCTCCGTCAACATTTACCATCCCAACAAACCAAGCTGCCATAGTGGCGATCGCACTTTCAGCAGCATGACCTGTAAGGATTCCAACTCCAATTGGAACACCCAGTATAAAAAGGCTACGCAATCCAGAAGCAATGGCGGGTTTACCTGGTTGGAGTTGAAACTGCTGCAACAACCAACCCAGAGGACGTTTATCTGTAAATGACATTATGAGACTGGCGACTATAACAAAGCGCGATCGCTTCTTAAAGCATTTTAGCCAGATATAACTGAGTGGAGGATGGTTGTAATATGTCTTTTGAGGTCATTGAGTTGCTTAATTTTTGCGTTGGCGAAGCCCGCCGTTCGCGTAGCGTCTCGTAGAGAAGGCATCGCTGGTGCATTTACTGAGAATTACTTCCAGCCCATTCTGTACTTGCTCAAGTTCTTGGCGTTTTTGGTAAATCCACATCTTTTGTGCCTCACGTTGTTCCAGGGTTTCATTGTGAGCTTTTTCCTGCTGTTCGACAAGATTTTCGTAAAGTGCGATCGCTTGTGAGTGTATCATCTTCATCAATTCACCATCGTCAGGAGCAAGCTGAGAGAACCGCTTTCTTCTGAGTAATAGATTAAGGCTTCAACGAACAATCTTCATCGTGTGCACCCCGCGCGTAACCGGAACGGAGTAATTTGTCTTGACCAGTTCGACGCGCTGCGGCTCAGTGCGGCTTTCAACGAGCCGCCAAAAATCTATCGAACCACCCTTTTGCTGCTGGTCGAAATTGGTGAAGTTAGTGACGGCAAGATAGCGACTGGAGTTGTCGAACACTGGTGTTTCTGGCAATACGCCGTCGAACGCGAAATCGCCGACGCGGTTTAAGAAACCGTTTTCGGAATCGAGCCGCAGCAGCGTCAGCGACGAGAAGAATTCCTGACGCGGATCGTTTGGGGCAAACGTGCTGTTTTCAAGATTGGTCGTCACGATCCATCGTCCGTCGGGACTGATGTTTAAGCCTTCAGGGATAAAACCCGTGCTGGCTCGCGCAATCATCCGGTGAATAGGCGCACCGTCCGCCGCTGTATCCGCCGCGAGCCGAATGCTCTGCACCGAGCCGCGCGGCGAAAAGAAATACGAGCCGGGACCGGTGATGGCAGCTCCAGTGTAAGCCGAGTTGATGATGGCGCAGCGTCCGTTCGGAGTAAAACGCATCTGAAACGGATTGAATTCTATCTGAATCGTATTGCCCCAAGGCGCGAGCGTGATGCCGCTTCCATTATCGCTTACTCGAACGAATGAGAGAGTCGGCTTTGTCTCGTTGACCAGCGCGAGAATATTCTCTGTCGGGTGAAACTCGACGTGCGATAGCGAATCGCCCGCCGTCCAGGCAGGAATCTGCGGCACGAGCGGCGCACTCAGTTTGCCATTTTGGAAACGGTAAACGGCGAGCGGTGTGGTTTTGCCATCGCCACCCGGTCTGTATGAAACGGCGACGAGCGTACCGGTGTGGTTGATCGCCACCGCTATCGGCTGCCGAAAGCCTTCGATTTGCTGACTGACGCGCGGACGGTCGGGGTTGGATAAGTCAACGACTGTGATTGTGCGCCCTAAAGGAAGGTCTTTGAGCTTTTGATCTGACCTGCCTGCCGTGCGCTGTCCGAGTGTTTCGATGACGACGGCGTATTTGCCGTTGGGCGTGACGGCAAGAGCCGAGGGAGGACCCGTGACCGAATTGCTGACAGGAATTTCGATCGCTTTCAGTTCGCGCGGCGGTCTGTCCAGGCGAATGACCGAAAGCGCGTCCGCCCCTTCCACCACACCGAGATTGCCGTCAATATACGCCGAAGGTAGCATATCTGCATCCGACACTGAGACGAGCAGGCGACCTTTAAAATCGAATCCCGGCTCGGCAGCGCTTTCCTGACCGACAACTGCAAAGGTCGCGGCAAAGAGCAGCCAAGCAGCGCAATTCATCAAATTCACCAGTTTCATATTTTCCTCATCGTCTAATCTCATCCTACAAAAGCAAATAACTATTTTCTCAAGTCTGCATAAGTGGATTTTTTTGTATAGCTGCGACTTTCAGTGACTTGAGCATTATTTACTCAAATACTACTGTTCTATTACCATATACTAAAACACGATTTTGTAGGTGCGAGCGCACTGCTCTTGCTAATACAACTCTCTCCAAATCTTTGCCTTTTCTCATCAAATCATTAACTTCATCACGGTGGGTAACTCGCACCACATCTTGTTCAATAATTGGGCCTGCATCTAAATCAGGAGTGGCATAATGGGCTGTTGCACCAATAATTTTCACACCCCGTTCAAAAGCTCGGTGATAAGGGTTGGCTCCAATAAAAGCTGGTAAAAAGGAATGATGTATATTAATAATTTGCGGAAATTGACTAATAAAATTTGCACTAACAATCTGCATATATTTCGCCAAGACAACTAAATCTATTTTGTACTGACGTAGTAATTCTAGTTGTTGGGCTTCTTGTTCTGATTTATTATCTTTAGTAATAGGAATATGCTGGAAATCAATATTAAATTGCTCTGCTACTACCTTTAAATTAGAATGATTGCTAATAATTAAAGGAATTTCAGCCACAAATTCTTTAGCGCGTTGTCGCCAAATTAAATCAAATAGACAATGGTCTTGCCGACTTACCCAAATAGCAATGCGTGGTACTGTATCAGAAAAACGTATTTCCCATTTAGCACCTAAAGGTTGTGCGATCGCATTAAAAGCCGGGGCAATAAATTCTCGTGGTAAATTGAACCCATCTAATTGCCATTCAATGCGGGTAAGGAATAACCCAGCAGCAAAATCTGTGTGTTGATCTGCATGGATAATATTACCACCGTTAGAATAGATGAAATTGGCAAATTTTGCCACTAGTCCCCGTCGATCAGGACAGGAAATCAGCAATGTTGCTGTCGGATTTGTCATATAGTATCGCCAGATTTGGAATTAATTATTTGCTGTTTGTCGGACTCGGATTGGGAATGGTGAGTGGAGGAAGTTTCTGACTATTATCTACAGGTTGTTTCCACTCTGATAGTTCCCGATTCACGGCATTTGCAAAATCTGTAGATACCAACAGCACATTTATATTACCATCGGGTTTTGTAGCAGGGTCAGCTTGAGCATACAAAAAACGACCATTAAAGTTAGATTTACCCAAAATCAGCTGATGGCTTTGGCGGTTTTTCAGGGTGATATTAATAGTTGCTTGGGGTGGATCTAAGGCAAATTCTCCAAGCTGTTTTGCTGGAGTTGATAAAGTACGCTCGCTATTACCCTTGACCAACAAATCCATTAAATAAGAAACAATAGCGTCATTTGCTGGCCCCGATATGGGAGATTTGATTAACCACTTGGGCTTACTAGAAGATTCAGGGTTACGTTCCAGATTCAGGGTGAGTTTTTTTGTCTTGACTGTTAAAGACTGTACATCATCTTCTCCAAAAGAGAAAATTTTCTGCTTTTGCTCTTTTGTTTCTTCTGGCACAGTTGCACCCCGAATTTCATGGAAGTAAACAAAACCACCTAAACCCAGCGCTAACAGTATCAAAATTAAAGTTGTTCGCGGCAATTTCATTTTTTAGTCATTTGTCATTTGTCATTGGGCATGGAAAAAACTCTTCTCCAGTCTCTACTTGTCACTCCTGTATAGACAAGGGTTAATCGCGTCTCTACTCCTAACTTACTTCTTACCGTCGTTTCCACCAAATAATAACTGCGATCGCAAACCCAATTAAGGGTAAAAGCAACAGAGATGACAATATTAAAAGATTACCTTGTGTGGTTGTCAGGGTTATCCGACGATTTTTCGGTTCTTTGGGGCGAATGGAAAGGGGTTGCTCATCCTGTTGACTCAGCCAAGTAACTGAGTTGAGGAATACATCTCCATTTAATTGCTGTTGAAACAAGCCATCGGTAGCGAAATCGGAATTTCCTAAAACTACTAAGCGCGACTCGGTAGCTGTTTGAGATGAAGGAGTTGGGGAAGCAGTAGCCGCAGGTGTGGGAGTGGGGGTAGCTTTGTTACCTTGGGTGGTTGGAGATGGCAGGGGTGAAGCTTGCAGAGTATTACCGGAGGGGGAAGGAGTGGGGCTAGTCTTGCTTTGAGTGGTTGGTAATGGTAGAGGTGAAGGTGTGGGTGCAGCTTGGGGAGTGGAAGCAGATTTAGCTGTTTGTTTTCTTGTTAAGGCAACGCCCAAGGTTAGAGGTCCTTTCATATCTTTATCTGGATTAAACTCCAATTTTTCGCTTTGAAGGTCACTTTCTGCCCAACTGCTGGGGTAGGGTTTAGTTCGTAACAGTGGAGTAGCCTGAACACCAGGCACAGAGGTAATTTCCAGTGGTCGGGCAATGGGATAAAAAGAATTGCCGTTACCGAAATCTTTGGTAATCGGATGTTGTCCATATTCTGTGACTAAGGGTGCAGCAGGGCCAAGTCCCACTACACTTTCACCAGAGGTATCGATTGCTAAACGATTATCCAGACGAACACCCCACTCTTGTAGCAAGCTGTTAAGTTTGGGATCGGTATTAGGATCGATCATCAGCAGCAAATTACCACCGTGGTTAAGATACTCTTGCAAGGCTTTGACTTCACCCTCAAACAGCCCTCGTTTGGGGCCAGCTACTATCACTACAGCCGCATCTTGAGGAACTTTAGAAGTTTCTCCTAAATTTAAGGGTGATGTTGTGAAACTTTTGTCGCCTAATGCTTGAACTGCTTGTGATATTGCATCTTTACCAGGCGAAAGTTGGCGTTCGCCATGACCTTGGAGTAAGTAAACTTTGGCTGTGGTTGAATTTGTTAGTTGTTGCAGGCGACTAGTTAATCTAATTTCTGACAATCGCTCACTTTCATTTATTGTTTGTACTAATTGCCGTTTATCGCCAGATTCTAAATAAACTTCCCCGTAATCTTTAACCCCAAACTTTTCTGCAAGTCCTGGTCTAGTTTGAGGGTCGATGTACTCATATTTAAATTTTGAGCTTTGGCGTTGATAATTTTCTAGCAGTTCTCTGTCCTGAGGATTCTGGTTAATATCAAACACCCACACTTTAACAGGCTGTGGTAAAACCTTCACCAGTTCGCGTGACTGGGGTGCAAGGGTAAACAATTGAGCCTCTGTTAAGTCTGCCCGCAGGTGATAGCGAGTTCCCAAAAAGTTAATCAATCCCAAAATTGCTAACACTGCCAGAGTTGCTACTAAAGCATTAGTCCCAGCTTGGGTAGAACGACGGTTCCACCAGTTACTCTGGTAGCTTTGCCATATTATCCCCAACCCACTGATAACAATTCCTGTAATCAGAAATACTAATGGGATTAGTCCCCACTGTTCAGAGACTAATCCAACTGTTAAGCCGACAGTAATTAGGAATGGACCTAACCAAAACAGATATTTCCACAGTTTCTTTTTTGCAACTATCTTCATATTTGTCATTTGTCATTTGTCATTGGTCATTTGTCATTAGTCATTGGTCGTTGGTCATGTATCACAAATTAGTGACAAGTAGAAATATATGCACGAAAATCAATTGATTAAATAAAAATTAGCAAGACAACTGAATCAATGGCAACAAAGCGATTTCAAGAATTACAGGTGTATCAATTATCAGAACAATTAGCAGATGACATTTGGAAAATTGTTGAAGGATGGAACTTTTTTGCAAAAGATACGATTGGTAAACAAATTGTCCGTTCGGCAGATAGTATCGGCGCCAATATAGCGGAAGGTGTAGGAAGAGGTAGTTTTCAAGAAAATAGACGTTTTATCAAAATAGCGAGAAGTTCTTTGAATGAAACTCAACATTGGTTAAGACGGGCTTACACTCGTAATCTTTTAACTAACGAACAGATAAATGCAATCATAACAATCATTAACAAACTAGCACCAAAATTAAACTCCTACCTAAACTCAATTGGAAATGTATCAGATGAAAAATGACCAATGACCAATGACAAATGACTATTGCCTTTGAAATCGCAGTGCATCAATTGATTGAGCTGTGAGAAAGATGCCAAAAAAAATGTAACTGGCGAATAAAATTAAGGCGCTGGTATCAAAAATGCCTTGAATTAAAATGTTGTAATGTTTCAGCAACGACAGATACCCTAAAGCTTCGCCCAAGGGTCCAGGGACGATTTTGGCGATTAAATCAATTAATAACAATAATAAAATTACTGCAAATGTGAAAACGGCAGACAGAATTGTACTGTCAGTTAATGAAGAAATAAACATTCCTAAAGATAAAATTGCTGCTGCTAGCAAGATTAATCCAAAATGACCCAGTAAGGGAATTGAGATTGCCATTGGTGGATTTGATCCACTGATGGCGATCGCTTCCAACACTAGCATCGGTACAACCATCGTGGTAAAAAATGTTAGCACGCCTAATAACTTACCTAAAGCTACCGCCCAATTGGTAATTGGTGAGGTGGCTAATAATTCTAAAGTACCGCGCTTACGTTCTTCGGCATAGAGTCCCATCGAGAGAATTGGCAGGATAAACAATAATAGCCACCCCATGCGATCTAAAAATGCCCGGATAAATTCATAGGGGACATCTATCGGTGGTACTGGCACTCCGAGTTGTTGTCCTTGTGCATCTATTGCCGCAACTCCTACCAAAATGCCATCTGGGCCTAGCAAAATCATCACGAAGAATAACCCCGCGATTAACCAAAATATGCCTGCGATCGCATAAGCCAAAGGCGATACAAAATAACTCTGTAACTCTCGGCGATAAATGGCAATAATATTACTCAGCACTACACCCATTTACGCTGCTTCTCCTTCGTTATCTGCTGCTAAGTCTACCTCAGTATCGAAATTTTTTTCTTCTGTGGTCAGTTGCAAGAACACGTCTTCTAAGGTAGCGTTAACTCGCTTCAGTTCATGTAAACCGAATCCTGTCCGCACTAGTGTTGTGGCAATATCCTTTCCTGGTTCTTTTCCCGGTTGCGATATCACCCGCAGGTAAGCGCGATTTGTCTGGGGTTGATGGCCTCCAGTTGTCAGAATTGATTCTACCAAACTCACACCCGCGACTTTTTGCAATACCTGTTTTGCTAGAGCTGCTTCTCCTTCTATTTCCAACTCATACCCTGAGCCACCTGTCAACTGAGTCATTAAGCTTTCTGGTGTATTAGTTGCCACAACTTTACCGCGATTGATGATGGCGACGCGGCTACAAGTCATGCTCACTTCTGGCAGAATGTGTGTGGAAAGAATAATTGTGTGAGTCCCAGCGAGGCTTTTAATTAAATTCCGCACCTCAATTATTTGTCGGGGATCGAGTCCAACGGTGGGTTCATCTAAAATGATTGCTGGTGGATCGTGGACGATCGCTTGAGCAATTCCGACACGTTGGCGGTATCCTTTAGAGAGTTTGCGAATAATCACCCGCCGCTTATCTTCTAAATTGCAGCGTTCGATAGCAGCTGTTACCTTATTGGGGCGATCGCCTGCTGATACTCCCTTAATTCGGGCGACAAAATCCAAAAATCCCTCCACCGTCATCTCTGGATATAACGGGGGTGTTTCCGGTAAATAACCAATCCGTTGGCGTACAGCTAGGGAATTTTCATGGACATCATAACCAGCAATCCGGGCATTTCCATTAGTTGCCGGTAAATAACCAGCCAGAATCCGCATGGTTGTAGTTTTACCAGCGCCATTGGGGCCCAACAACCCTAAAATTTCCCCACGTTCGACGCTAAAAGTGACATCAGTAATCGCTGGGGTGGAACCGTATATTTTACTCAGATGTTCAATTTCGATCATCGGTATAGTGGCGATCGCAATTTATAAGATACCCAATAATCTTAGATCACGATGTTGGGTATGGACGATTGGCACTAATGATTCGCCGACAATAGCTAAAGTTCCTGAAGATTGAGCCTCATCTTAGGAAAATAGGAATGTAATTCTTCTTGTGAGCTTCTTTCCGTGAGAATACCATGTTATTTGAGGGAGCAACGCGAAAATATGAGGTGTTAAAACTCAAAACGGAAATAGGCTATTTCGGGATGCGTAGGCGCAGCCCGCCGTAGGCATCGCACTTTGCACCAGAGGCAGGAATGCGATTGTTATTTGTATATATAAATTTAATGCACTTGTAGCGTTTGCACTTTGTTGACCATTATTACAAATGTGCTGACTTAGTTTAGTGGTTGCGGCAACAGGCAATTTAATAAAGTATTGAAGGTAGAAATGCGCCTACTGGCTCGTTGTACAGTCCCAGACTCATCAATGTCATTGGTCGAACTATGTGTAATCCTCTTCTAAGCACCAGCGCAATAACTCAGTATTGCGTGTTGGCAAGAGAAATCGAGATTCGGAAATTGCTGTTGCAGCGCTCACTAATGCTTTGAGGTCTTGATTACTGTGTGCAACTGTATGTCCATCCAAGCTAAGTACAGTTATATATCCTGTTATGCAACCATTATGTTCAACTACTGTAAGCGTTTGCTGCTCAATTGCATCAAGTAATTCGATTTGGCAAACATGACCATGAAGTTGAAAACAGAGTTGGTTGCAGATATCGATATCTGCTGCGGTTGCTTTACGAACCACATAGCCTAAAACTTCAAGTTGAAGCGCTGTATCTTTTAGGACTGCAAGCGGTTCTCGCACACGAAATCCGAGTTTAGTATATAAGGAAAATGAACATGGCATTGTCGGTCAAAACAATGCCATTGTCAGTCGAAACAATGCCATTGTCAGTCGAAACAATGCCATTGTTAGTCGAAACAATGCCATTGTCAGTCAAAACAATGGCATTGTAACTCTAAAAGACCTGTGTGTACACATCGCTTTACAAAGAAAGAGGCTTTCTAGACAAGAATGAAAATTTAGGTTAATAATAGCTGCCAGATTTCCGATGCTCCAAAGCAGTGACACCATCATTTTCCAACACTTCACCGTGATCGATGACAGCATAAATTAACCATCGATCGCCGCATTCAAGTTGATTTTGCACCGTACATTCTAAATAGGCTAATGCCTCATTCAAAATCAAACAACCATTAAGAGCAGTTTGTGTGTCAAGATTTGCAAAGGGATTATCTCCTAATGTGCTATGACGAGAAAAATAGCGTCGCACATTTCTTCCTTCTTTGAGGATATTCAGCACAAATTTATCACCAGGATGATGCATTAAATCTGCATTTTGCTCGTTAGCGATCGCAATCATAATTCCTGGTGGGTTAAAAGTTGCCTGCGATACCCAAGAAGTTAAAACCCCTTTGTGAGTTTCTTCATCACGAGTTGTCACAACACACAGAGAACCAATGATTCGCCCCACCGCTTGTTCGGTACGATCTACATGGGTTTCTGTCACAACCTGGCGGGAACTCCGCAGTTTTTTGGTTTTTTTCAAGTTTTGGGCAAAGAAAGTACCTGCTTGTTGACACTGCTGAAGAATCTCAGGAGTAGGACTGAAACGCACCCGAATTGTTTCAAACCCTAGTTGATAATTAGCATCTTTGAGCTTGCTTTCGATTAAATCTATTGCCTCGCCACTCCAGCCGTAGGAACCAAACACCCCTGCTAACTTAGTTTTAGCCGCCACAGAGAGGACTATTCCTAAAGCAGTTTGAATTTGAGTTGGTGCATGTCCGCCTAAAGTGGGTGAGCCGATAATTAAGCCATCGCAAGTTTCGACAATGCGGTTAATCTCAGCAGAATCGGCTAGTTCACAGTTGATTGATTCTACATTAACTCCATTTTGGATTAAACCTTGAGCGATCGCATTCGCCATAATTGCTGTATTTCCATAAGCAGAAGCATAAAGCAAAGCGACACTCAACTCTTGAGATTTTTGCCCTTGACACCATTGACGGTAATCATAAGTAAAACGGCTAAGGCTGTAACGCACAACCGGGCCGTGTGCTGGGGCGTAACATCTGGCTCCCAAAGCTGACAACTTATCTAAGGCTACTTCAACTTGTTTAGCTTGGGGCGCATGAAGACATTCAAAATAGTAACGACGTTCCGCATCCAATCCCTTCCAATCTTCATCAAACAAGGTATCTTCACAAATATGAGCGCCAAAAAGTTTGTCTGTGTAGAGAATTTTTGTGGCGGAATCATAGGTACAAAGTCCATCTGCCCAACGGGGAGTTGGTACGGTGATAAATGATAGATGATGTCCTTGTCCTAAATCTAGAGTATCTCCCGATCGCATCGTTTGAATAAGTGATTCAAATTCGGGAAAGGCAGTTTTTAGAGCATTGGCAGCGGGACGAGAACAAATGAGAGTGGCTTGAGGAACCAGAGAGAGCAATACTTGCAAGGTTGCTCTGCGGTTCGGGTTGACATGACTGAGAACAATGTAATCGAGGGAGATAAAATCTAGATGTTGTGCTAGTTGCTCAAGGTAAATTTCGGTAAAGGATTCACCAGGAGGGTCAATTAAAGCCTTTTTATTAGCTTGAATTAGATAAGAATTCGCTGTAGTTCCCCGTTGGCGGGAATACTCTACCTCAAATTTTAATCTGTCCCAAGTCCGTGATCGTAAAATCAGAGTATTTTTACCAATTTCAGCAACTTGTACATCTCTTGGATGGGTGGTAATTAAAGTATTTGCAGACATAATAACCTCTCTTAATAATGGGGTATTGGGCACTTGTACTGGGCGACTTGCCCTGAGCGTAGTCGTAAAGCCTGCGGCATAGCTACGCTTAACGCGTAGCGTCCTATTGGGAAGGGAGTCAAAGTATTGGGCACTTATACTGAGCTGCGTCTAAGGATGGGGCATTGGACATGAGTTATTCTTCTTCTCTTCTCTCTCCCTATTCCCTATTCCCCACTCTCTACTCTCTATTTTTAATGACCATTAGTTTGTGTTAATTCAGACTTGGCTAAGTTTCTATAGCGTTTAGATATTTCTTGTTCCGGGTCGATACCTTCAAAAGTAGGGGGTAGCCAAACTCGGAGAAACAGTAGTATTCCCAAAACTAATAAAAAGGCACAAGTTGCTAAAACTTGACTCCAACTTGCTTCTAGAACACCTTTAACAATGACTTCTCGCAAGGCGGAAACGATGGAAACTTCAACAGCTACTCCAATAGATACTCGATGTTCCTGTAAATAAATAATCAGCAGTCGAAATAGCTCAACTAAGATAAGTAAAAAGAGAATATCGGCAGTAACAGCATGAAAATCTAGAGGTGGAAGTAAGGAGAGAAACATATCTCTCACCTGAAGTACCATGAAACTAAATAAACCGATACACAAAGAAATTACAATTACGTCTTGGATAAATTCCAAGGTTCGCACAACGCGCCCACGATTGAGCTCGTACATGGTAATCGAGGTATTTTCAGCAGATTTATACATAGTTTTTTGGAAGATGTGATGAATCAAAGACGCGATGAATCACGTCTGTACAAGAGTGGGTAGAGACGCGATTCATCGCGTCTGTTGGGGAGCAAGCGGACAAGGAGAATGACCAATGACAAATGACAAATGACTATTTAGTAATGATTGCCAATTTTGCGGTGATGAGCGGCGGTAAGTGCATGTAAGTTGGCAACTCTTCCAGTTTGGACTGTGCTATAAATTACCCAATGATCTCCACAATCCATGCGACTAGTAATTTCACATTCCATGTAAGCTAAAGCTTCAGCTAAAACTGGCGATTCATTTTTTGCTGGATATGTTTTCACTCCAGTAAAGCGATCTGCACCAGGAGCAAAACGCTTGAGAAAATGTTTCATTAATCCTTGATATTTGCCTTCTTCTAAAACGTTTAAAACAAAGCGATCGCCAACGTGCATCAAGGATTCAATTGCCCGATCTTTGGAGACTGCGATCGCTACTCCTAAAGGCTCAAGACTCGCTTGCGTTACCCAAGAAGCAAACATTGCACTCTGAATTTCTCCTTTTTTGGCGGTGATAATATACAATCCTGTGCTAATCCGCCCTAAAGCTTTTTCTAGCTCGGTATTGATGGATTTGATTTGTTTAATGGTGCGATCGCGGGTCAGCCATTGACCCATATCTGTCCCCGCTTCATCACAAAGTTGTTCTGTTGCTTGGGTAGGAATTTCCTTAACTAAAATAGGAGGAAAAGCTTCAGTTAATCCCAGTTCTTGAAACTTATTACGTAAAGGATAAACAGGTTCATCTTCTCCACCTCCCGACTCTAATAAACCAATTGCCTGCTTCTTGTGAACAGCAGCTAAAATAGTGCTTAAAGCAGCTTGAGCCATCACTGAAGATTGGGGTGGCATTGCAATTACTAAACCAGAAGCTTGTGCAACTAATTCTCGAACTTCTTGAGGCTCGGCACTATTGAGGTCTACTAATTCTACTGCCACGCCTGTTTTCGCGCATCCATGCGCGATGGTACGAACTAAATGCTCGCTATGCCCATAATCTTCAACATAAAATAGAGCCACTAATGTCTCTGTTTTTGCTTGTTCTAAACTCCAGTTTTGATAGCGTCCGAGCCATTCGGAGATATAGTGTTGTAATAAAGGCCCATGTCCCGTAGCAACTGTTCCTATTTCTAACTTTTCAATCCGTTTTAAAGCTGCTAAGACAGACCGGGCATTGGGACCCATGAGACAATCATAGTAATAGTGAAAATCTTCCTCTATTGAACTAATATTTTCATCATAAGTGTGGTCATCACAGTAGTGCATCCCAAACACATCGCAAGTGTAGAGAGTGCAAGTTTTATGGTCATAAGTCAAGATTGTGTCAGGCCAGTGTAAGTTAGGTGCAGAGATAAATTCTAATTCGTGTCCGTTGCCTAAATCCAAGCGCTCTCCACTTTTCACCTGCATTGATTTAAAGGGCTGGTGAACCATATTTTCTAGAAATTGAATAGCTACCTTAGCACCAACAACAGTAATCGAGGGAGCTAATTGCAAAATATCTTTCACTAAGCCACTGTGGTCTGGTTCCGTGTGGCTGATAATTAAATAATCTATCTTAGCCGGATCAACTAATCCCGCCACTACCTCAAGATATAATTCCTCAAACTTGCGGTGAGATGTATCAATTAAGGCAACTTTTTCGCCCTGAATTAAAAAAGAATTATAGGTTGTACCATTGCGTAAACCAAACTCGATATCAAAACGTTCTCTATCCCAGTCGAGACAACGTATAGCAGTCGTTTGAGGAGCAATTTCAACAGTTTGAATCGTCAAACGTCCAGGATTAGGAATAACTTGAGTAAGCTGTGTGAGTGCAACCATTTCTTTTCTCCAAAAAGAATATTATCTGGAGCGAGTGTTATGTTTCTTATATTTACCTGAAACACTCAATTAGTAAAATGCCAATTTCTAAAGCTAATCATCAGAAAGATTTATTCTTCATTTTGATTGACTTACCATTGAATTACTCAATGTTTATCATTACTTTTATGTCCCATAAGGATGTAAATTCTAAGTTAGAATGTTGACACATGTCGTTAACCTTTTTTCTTCCCCCTTTAGAACAAATTAACAGCGAAATCGCCCGTCAAGCTGGTGTTGAGTTGTATGTGCTGCGCCTCGATCTCATGCATCCGTGGGTTAACGGTAACAAGTGGTTTAAGCTGAAATACAATCTTTTGGAAGCTAAGGAAAAAAAATTCACGACGCTGCTAACCTTTGGCGGCGCTTATTCCAATCACATCTATGCAACTGCGGCGGCTGGTAATCTTTTCGGTTTTCGCACTATTGGTTTAATTCGTGGGGAGGAAAGGCTACCATTAAACCCGACGCTGAATTTTGCTGTACAACAGGGTATGCACCTTGTGTACCTGAACCGTGAAATGTATCGACAGCGCAACACACCAGCACTACAGGAATATCTACGACAACGTTTCGGTGAGGTGTTTATCATTCCCGAAGGTGGGAATAATTTAAATGGTGTGCACGGCTGTACAGAGATAATTGATCATGCAATGCCTACGGTGGTCACTGAGCGCAGCCGAAGTGCTGGCTACGCCTACACATTTAATAGTATATGTGTAGCCTGCGGCACAGCTACCACACTAGCAGGTATTGCGCTTTCGTTGCATGATAAGCAAAGAGCGATCGCTTTTCCAGTATTGAAAAATGGGGCTTTTCTCACACAAGAAATCGAAAGTTTATTGACAAATTACCTCGCCTCTGGTTTACCTTCGCCATATACCTCTCCGGCTTCCTGGCAATTGGTATGTGATTACCACTTCGGCGGCTATGCAAAGGTGAACGATGATCTGCTACTGTTCAGCCAACAGTTTAGGGAGCAACATGGCGTACCCCTTGATTACGTATATACCGCTAAAATGTTTTACGGAGTGATAGATTTACTAAAGCAGGGATTTTTTTGTAAAGGTGATTGCTTGTTGCTGGTACACACAGGCGGCTTACAGGGCAACGTTGGTATGGAAGAAAGGTTGCAGAGGTTTTCTAAAATCTGAGTTGCCACTTAATTAAATATCAGTTAACCTTGTATGGAATTTTACTAGAATAATTTAAATTCACACACCAATCTTGATATTTACTCAAACTTAGATAAGGTTAATTCAATGTTTACATACGCTGATCGCATTAAGCCAGATGGTCACGGTATTACTACCTATTTAGAAAATCTCCTAGCGAAAAGGTATCAAATTCCGACTTCCCAACGAGATGTGGTCTGGGAGAAAGAGAATGTTAAAAAACTTTGGGGTAGTATTTATAAATTTTACCCTTTAGGAAGTATTTTAATTTGGAAAACCAGCACAAGATTATAAAGCCATCGACAAATAGGAGGGATCAAATTTGTTGATGATTTTAACTTTAATGAATACCAATATATTTTAGATGGGCAACAAAGAACGACTGCTCTTTTAACGTCAATAGATGGAGGAAAAATTGATAAAAAGGAGAACTTTGAACCAACGTTATATAGACTTTACAGTTGACTTCACAGATGCAAATGATGATATAAATTACACCACATATTTCCAGTTTACTTTATTAAACAGAGTGCCATTGCTAGTCAGATAGAATCTCACAACTTGATGAATATTGCCTATTTGTCTCAAATAACTAATTTGAAAATTAGCGATAAAAATCCGTTAGATTATCTCAAAGAATATGATGAGCCTGGTTTAGAGGCAGTCCTACACTCTCATCTTATACCAACGATTATTCTTGAATGGTCAAGAGCCGATGCACTTCCTGAAAATGCACTAAGCATTTTTATTGAAAAAAGAGTAAATCTTTTATTAGAGGCTTTGAGGCTAAAGTTAGAAGGGATTGGATTTAATATTTTTGATATAGCCAATCGCACGGATAATATCTATTCCTAATAAACGATTGGTCAAAAAAGAGGTATTGCTGGATAAAATAAATTTGCCCAACACACTCGCTCACATACATGAGATATTCATACTTTGATAACAAAGAGCGTTCCGCAATTGGGAACGCTATATTTTGGTAAATTTTGTTAAGATAATATGAATTTAAATTGAAAATTGCTAGTTCTTAAAATCAAGCATGGAGATTTGCTTGTTCCTGCAACCAAGGATCTACAGGTTGCCCATCTTTGCGGCGTAATTCAATTTCCACCACCATCACTTCTTTGGAACCAGGAGGCGCAGGTTTTTTATGGAAAAGAATGTCATAATCTTCTGGATTGTGTTTGTGTTCTTTCAACCATTCCTGTACTTTGGTTGTGGCAAAAAATGATTGCCCTTGCTCAAACATTCGGGTAATCTGCAATTGTAGTGTATAAGGATTTATCCGACCCATTTTCTACCGCCTTTGTTAAGTTAATTGTAGGATAAGTAATCTACTTACCCTAGATAATCTAATGTTAGTGCGAAGTACGCATATCTGACACTTGACATACTGCTATTTGTAGAAACAAAGTCCTAACTTAGTTTGATCAATGTCTTCATAAAGCGCCGATTCTCCTGGAATCTATGTTTTACAGGTCGAAAAATTATTATTTGTGCTGCTTGGTTTTCACCTAGTAATGTTATAATAATATATTCAAAAAAATGTTAAAAACTTGACTGCACTCCACTACTGAAGTTGTACGCACAGTCAGGGTCGACGGAACAGATTAGTTAAAAATTCTTCAGCATTTCCCACTGCCTTTACAACATTTTACTACTTAATTCTGTTATAGATTGGAGAGAGGCACGCCGCTTCAAAGACTGACCAACAGACTGAGATGGTTGTTATGAAGAGCAAAAATCAAGCTGTTTTCGCTTTAATTGTAAAAAGCACTATTGTCTTTTTACCGTTACTCCTGTCCCCTGGAATTGCCAGTGGACAATCTCCACCATCACCTTCTCCAGCAGTAACTCCTGTTTTGATGTTATCAAATCAGGAACGAGAAGAATTAATGCGGCTAAGAGCACAAAAGCGAATTCAACAGCAAGTCCAATCTGATTTTAACAGCGCTTTTAGCCGGACAACTATCTTACTCAATGTCTGGCTAGTTATATTAAGTCTATTTCCAGTCGCAATCATTGCTTTATTTTGGCTCCTGCGACGGGTGGTAATCCGGGAAATTGTTGATAGAGCGATGCAACAATTACAAGGAATAGAAAAATTACAAAATCAACTAGCCACCGTTAAACAAGAGGCTGAAAATCTTATTCAAGAAGCTAAAAAAATAAATTATGAATTAGAAGAGGAAACGGCTAGTTTACAACAACAGATTAAAAATGAACAAAAAAAATATTTATTTAACCTTACATCTGAACTAGATTTAGCTAAAGCACAGGTATTAAGTAGATTAGAAACTGAACTGAAAAAATCTCAAGAAAATATACAAATTGTAGAGTCAGAATTTGCTTCTGGGTTATCTAGGTTAGAGTTGGATGGTCAACAACAAAGAGATGTAGTACTGGATAATCTCGCAAAATTAGCATCTGTCATGGCAGAGGAAGTGTCTAATTTCAAGTTAGGTGTGCAACAACAGCAAAAACTAGCCCTTACTGATTTAGAAGCATCAAGCTCTAAGTTCACATCTCAACTTTATGGATGGCAGTCTGATGCTCAAAAGCAAAAGGATATAGCTATTGAAAGTTTAACAGAATTGCAGTCGCAATTTGCTATTCAATTATCAAAATTACAGGTAGATGCTCAAAAACAAAAAGATATCACACTTGACAATTTAGGAATATTAGATAAAAAATTGAAATTTCAATTATCTGAATTACAAATAGATGCTCAGGAGCAAAAAAATAAAATTGTTGAGAGTTTAGCAGCATTGCAGTCAGAGTTTGCTGAGAAATTATCTGAATTACAAGTAGATGCTCAAAAGCGTAAAGAGTTAATTATTGAAAATTTAGAAAAATCTGGTTCTGAGTTTACTTCGCAATTCTCAGATTTACAATGGAATGCTCAACAACAAAAGATTCTCATTTTGGAGAAGTTAGAAAGATTAGAAACTGAGTTTGTCTCTCAACTTTCTGAGTTACAATTGGATGCCCAAGAAAGAAAGGATCTCATTCTTCAAGAACTAACTGAAATTACACCTGAATCTATCCTAGAGGTGGTAAATTCTGAAGTTGACGTTGAGATGACACCTGCATCCATGCCAGAGATTGTAAATTCTGAAGTTGAGGAGGAAATACAGGAACAGCCACAAAAACCAGAATTCGCTGCTGATGAGTATGTAAAACAGGGAGATGAGCTATTTTCCCAAAGGCGCTATGAAGATGCGATCGCAGCTTACAACCAAGCGGTTAAAATCCAAGCTAATGAGCCAGTGACTTGGTTAAAACGAGGTCTAACTTTAGGAAGGTTGAAACGCTACAAAGATGCGATCGCATCATATAATAGAGCTATTGCGATTCAACCAGATTATCATCAAGCTTGGTGCGATCGCGGCGTTGCTTTTGGTAACTTACAACAGCATCAGCAAGCCTTTGACTCATTTGATAAAGCTACACAAATCAAGCCTGATGATGCAGTTGCTTGGTTGAATCACGGTCTTTCCCTAGTAGCATTAGAACAATACGAAGAGGCAATAGCGTCCTTTGAAAAAGCTCTCGAATTCCAACCCAATTCCCCCAAAATCTGGGATAAACGCGGTTATACCTTGGTAAGATTGGGACGCGATGATGAAGCGATCGCTAGTTTTAACAAAGCCTTAGAAATTAACTCAGATTATGCCAGTGCTTATTATAACAAAGCAGCCTGTTACGCACTGCAAAGACAAGTTGAACTATCTCTGTTAACTTTACAACAAGCAATTGAACTTAATCCCAGGTATAAAGAAGACGCAATAACTGATCTAGATTTTGATGATATTACCGATGATGAGCGCTTTAAGCAGTTAGTTACACAGTAACGATTTAAAAGGCATTGGGCATTACTTATTCCACGCCTACTTCCCCTACTCCCCACTCCCCCCAATTGGCGGATTCTGTTCCCCAGACATCGCTTTGAGTTTAGATGTAAAAGACTCAGAGCGATCGCTTTTTTCTGGAGTAAATTGCCCGATAGGGGCATGAATGGGGGCAGGTGGGAGCAGTTTTGGCTGTCGTTGATGAGGAATTGGTGATGGTGAAGGGGGTGGACTTTCTTGTGAAGTTTGCCTTTGGTTGATAGCAGACGATAACTGAAGCCTTGTTGAAGAAGCAAATTTTCCCGAAAGGGGAGACTTCAGGACAGTTTTATTGTCCTTTGCTTCCTCCTTCGCTTCTTCATCTACAGATGTTTTTTGTTCGGAACTTTTCAGTTGTAGAGTTGCAGTATTACTGTGTTGATAGCCGTTGCGAATCTTAGCCGGTGGTAATTGAGGATTCGTAACTTTCTCTACAGTGGGGTTTTTCTTCGCTGGCGGTAGGGCTGGCGCAGGCGATGAGGTTAAACTTTGGGGAAATTTGCTACAAATCATCCGTTCAAATTCCATATTGAAATGATATGTAGCCTGATCCCGGCGCTGCCAAAATACTAAAATTTGCTGGACGGAAACAGCTTTATAACGACCTTGATATAGTGCTTCAATCACTGCCAGGTGTAGCCAATTAAGCGGGTATTGCGTTTGCCAACGCTCAACTAGCTCATTGGCAGTATAGCCACTGAGATCGAAACTATAGTTAATTAATAAGGCGATCGCCAAGTTGGCAGAGGTGTCTGGAAGTGTTGTTAACATGGGGCTATTAGCTTTAAGCAATAGGATGTAAGATTTTTCACCCATTGCATATTAGCCTAACGTGCTTTTAACTACATGGTTTTTTTTCCAGAAGTACTAAGCCGATAAGCAGTGTTTCCTATTCTACTTGTCAACTTCTATAATGCAACCCCACATAGACTGATTTAATCCTAGATATTTGCCTAATGGCAACTAATGACTGAGGGACTTCCAATTAAAAAATTATCCCATCGTTTTAGAGGCAGGAGGCATACTTCGACTCCTTTCGACTTTGCTCAAGACAAGTCGCTCAGTACAAGGGGGCTAGGAGGAGGAAAAGTCGTAGTAAAGTCCAAAAATTAGATAATTTATTTTTTGGAGTTCGCTAAAAGCGAACGTAGCGGGGCGTTCACTTTTAGTGTATAGGACAGAAGCCCATTGCATCAGCGCAGCGTAAAGCCTTCTCTTCTCCTATCAAAGACGCTGCGCGAACTAGATGCTCTTGCTAGCTTGCTTCCACGAAGTGGTACGCTTAGAGCGAGGTCCAAGCGTTATTGCGAATTGCGAATTGGGTTCATATATTCTCATCCAGGACTGTTCCTTCTATATTGGCTCCATCCAAATTTGCTCCGCTTAAATTTGTCTGGTTCAAATCTGCTTGAGTGAGATTTGCTTGGGATAAGTCGGCTACAGTTAAGTCTGCACCACTTAAATCGGCTCCATCTAAATTCGCCGCTATCAAATTAGCTTCCTGCAAATCTGCTTCACTCAAGTTAGTTTCAATCAGTTTAGCAACTGTCAAATCAGCCTGACTCAAATTAGCTCCATCCAAGATAGCTCTATCCAAGATAGCTCCATCCAAGATAGCTCCGCTTAAGTTGCTACCACTGAGGTCAGCATTGCTCAAATCTGCTCCATTTAAGTCTGCCTCAATCAAACTAGCTTGGGCTAAATTAGCGTGACTCAGATTAGCTCCATCTAAAATTGCTTTATCTAAAATTATGCCATTGAGATTAGCTTCCCTTAAGTTTGCCTCGCTCAAGTTGACACCAGTAAAGTCTCTGACACCTGCGGCATAGTTTTTCAGGAGTTGATCTGCTTTCATATCTGTCGCTGTGTTAAGGAACGTTTAATCAAAGCTATCCAGCTTACTCAGATAGGCAGTAAATCCTCAGCACGCGCCACAGAGGATTGGTGTAGTGAATCAAACCGAAGTGAATATCAAATCACTTTTCTCTACATTAGCCATCCTCAACTACTGGCGCTACTACCTAGAGTTGTGAGTTACTTTCATACTTGGGAGGGATGTTGAGGAATTTAAAAACTTAAACATTAGTGCAAAGCGATCGCTATACTCAATTGTGATGTTCATCTGGCAAAGGTTATGGCAAAACCAATTCGTATTCTTTTGCAGACTACGATTCCGACAACTGAAGATGACTGGAGCATTTTTCGTTTCTCGATGTTACAAGATTACTTAGCATCGATTAGAGACGAAGCAGGAAACTCCTTATTTGAAGTTACAGGACGCGATTACGAATCAGATGCAGTAGGCAGTGACCCAGTTTTAAGTAGTCTCGACAAATCAGATTTTGATGAACTTTGGCTATTTGGATTAGAGGTGGATAAGGGTTTAAGCGAAAAAGACATCGCTGGAATTAATACTTTTCGGCAAAGCGGCGGCGGTATTTTGACAACACGCGATCATCAAGATATGGGTTGTTCGATGTCTGGTTTAATTGACATTGGTGATATCCACTATTTCAACACCAAAAATCCCGATCCCGATGAATCTCGTTGGAGCCGAGATGACTCATACACAACTTATATCTCCTGGCCCAACTATCATTCTGGAGCTAACGGTGATTATCAAAAAATTACCATTGTTGAACCCATTCACGAACTGTTCAAAAATCCCAATTCTCCTTCGGGAAGTATCGAATTTTTTCCTGCACATCCCCACGAAGGCGGTATTGGTGTGCCTTCAGGCAATGCTAATGCGCGAGTAATTGCTTTGGGTAAAAGTTTAGTTACAGGTCGTAACTTTAATCTGGTTGTAGCCATCGAGCATCATCAAGATAAACAGGGAAATATATTAGGACGAGCAGTAGCTAACTCCAGCTTTCATCATTTAGTAGATTACAACTGGGATATTAACAAACGCTGTCCCACTTTTGTTGATGAGCCACCGGGAGATGGCATGAAAAAAGAGCCACGCGCCTTAGAAGATATTAAAACCTATGTGCGTAACGTCGCTTTCTGGCTAGCAAATTAATTTGAATTGAGCCATTCTCCCCTGAAACTAATAAAGAAGCATCCAGTTTTGAAAGAAATACCTGGCGATTATAAATGGCAGCTATACAAATTAACCAAACCTGCCTTCGCGGGTTTCAAGGAGTCCGCAAAGGCGGACTTCGTTTGTGTAGCCACAGACTTATAGTCTAAGGGCAATTCGCCAAAACAGGATGCTCCCCAATACTGCGTAGGTTTTGAAAATTTGTAGGTTGGGTTGAACTTTAGTGTTACCCAACAAATCTTTGAAAATATTGGGTTTCGTTCCTCAATCCAACGTACATTGGAGTTATTTCTTAGGCTTAACCGAACAGTATTGAGATGCTTTCGACTAATAGTCTGTCAAGCTAGTTTTGATGGTTGATACTAAGTACAGCATTTTATTAAATTTTATTAATTCGTAACGAATTAAATTTGGCAATGCCAATGCATCGATTAACAATACCAATGCATCGACTGACAATACTAATGCATCGATTAACAATACCAATGCATTGACTGACAATACTAATGCATCGACTGACAATGCCAATGCGTCCCTTTGCATTAAAAACGCTACAATTTTATGCAAAGCTGTAGTGAGCACTTTAATCCTTATTTTTTAAGCACTGAAGTACTTAATACAAACTTGTCTAATACAGACTTAATGCTACAACGGTTGGCCTGGATTTCTCACCACATCTCTCAAAGCCTGCGCTTGAGCAGGGGGGTAGGGGAGAGTTATTGTACAAATTCTTTCCCCTTTGCACCTCTGCACCTCTGCACTTCAAGTTTGTGAGAAATGCGGGTTAGGTGGGGTTTACGTTTCTCCACCAACCACTACATCTCGAATTCGCAAACTAGGGCCACCACAACCCACTGACAAACCATTTTGCCCTCCCTTACCGCAACCACCGGATTCATCCCAGTAAAAATCATCACCAATTGCCTCAATATCCGCTAGAGTTTGGAATACATTTCCCGAAAGCGTTACATCCCGCACTGGTTCAGCAATTTTGCCGTTCCTAATCATCCACGCTTCTCCAGCACTGAAGGTGAACATTTCCCCATTCGTCATTCCACCCAACCAATTGCGAGCATACACTCCTTCTTTAATATCAGTGAATAAGTCTTTAACTGGTGTTTTACCCCGTTCAATCCAGGTATTTGTCATCCGCACAATGGGAGTAAAGTAATAGTTGAGACATCGGGCGTTACCCGTAGGCGCTTCCTCTAATTTGCCAGCAGTTTCACGAGAATGTAAGCGTCCAACTAAAACTCCATCTTTAATTAGTTGAGTAGTAGTAGCAGGTGTGCCTTCATCATCGTAAAAATAGCTACCGCGATGTCCCTCTGGGGCAGCACCATCAAAAATTTGCAGTTCTTCTGGACCAAACCGCCGTCCAATGGTCATGACTTCCAGCAGATCGGGGTTTTCGTAAGCCATATCAGCCTCAGAAAGATGTCCAAAAGCTTCGTGGACAAACAAACCCGTGAGAATTGGGTCAATGACTACGGTATAAGTATTGCCTTTTACCGATGGCAGAGATAAAGCTGCGATCGCTCTTTGAGCTGCACTTTTTACCTGTTCATCCAAATCAGTTAAATCTTCATACGCTTTGCGAGAACCAGTAGTTTCTCGTCCAGTTTGTACGGTTTCGCCATTTCTGGCGGTAGCTGCAAAGCGCATTTCCATATCCACCCAAGATTGCTCAATCAAAGTGCCTTCTGAGGTAGCTATAATCACTTTTTGGGCACTGTCACCGTAACGCACTGAGGTAGTGGTAATCCGGCGATCAACGCTTTTGAGCAATTCAGTATAGTGATCGCACAATTGTTTTTTCTTCGAGAGTGGAATTTGTCGGGGATCAGTACCTTTTAAGGGTAGAACGCATACAGCTTGCACCGGGTCAATAGGTGCAAGTAAAGTTTCTTCATCACCAACCATCCGCGCCGCAGCGATCGCTTCTTCTATCCGATCTTGAATTGTCGCCAATTGGTTAAAGCAGCTCAAACCCCATCCACCTTTATAACAAGCGCGAATATGTCCACCAATGGAGATGCCAACGCTTAGGGTTTCTACCTTGTCGCCACGCAACAAGATATCAGTCCCTTCTGCTTCTTCAAGGCGAATCATCAGATAATCTACACGCTCAGAGTAGCGGGCGATTAAGTCAGAAAGTAAATTTTGTGCGTCAGCAAGTGTGGTCGGCATTTCCAATTAGTAACAATGACGAACTGCATTTATTTTGCAATTAATTGGGGAATATCTGCTACTCAATGTTATGAGGTGACTGGGTACTTGGGACTGGGTAATAAATAAATTTTCTCTAATCCCCAATCTTTAATTACGCTGGGTAAGAACTCAATGATGTGCTAAGGTAATTAAGTGAGAATAAAATTCGGTAACAGCGTTTGTTTTTAGTATTGACAGGCTTTTCCCTTTTGGTCTTAACAAGCTTGTCTCCGAAATCTAAATCTCTACACACCTATGATTTTGGAGATAATGTATGTCAATTTATGTAGGTAATCTATCCTACGAGGTTACACAAGACGACCTCACATCTGTTTTTGCTGAACATGGTTCTGTAAAACGGGTTCAGTTGCCTACCGACCGCGAAACAGGACGTCCACGGGGTTTTGCTTTCGTAGAGATGGGTACAGAAGCTGAAGAAACAGCTGCCATTGAAGCTCTTGATGGTGCTGAGTGGATGGGACGCGACTTGAAAGTGAACAAGGCTAAACCCAAAGAAGATAGAGGTGGTTCTTTTGGTGGTGGCGATCGTCGCGGCGGCGGTGGATACAACCGAGGACGCTACTAAGCTTTAAAATTAGAAATTAAGTTTTAACGTCTTAAGGGCAGATAATGAATCTGCCCTTTTTGCGCTTTAGTCTACTGGATAGCTTAAAATTGGCCAGTACCAATTAAGTAGAAGATGAAAATGACCAAGTCTGTGTAGGTAAAAATGAAGGAATTGAGTCAGCCTTACATCGATTCAAAAGAGAAGTTTCCAAAGCAGACATTTTTCCAGACATGAGAAAGCATCGTCACTTTGAAACGCTTTTGGAAAAACACAAGCGCAAAGAAGTTGCAAGGCACAAACAATGCAAGAGAAATTTCCGTCCCAATTGAAAACAAGCGATACCTACGGTAAGTACACTAACGCATTCTCTCATTAAATTCTAGCTGTCGAAGAGGCGATCACTGTACTCCTGCATGTAAATCTAAGAAGTAGGTTTTAGCAAAGGCATTACTAATTATACGATGGGCATTTAAATAACGGTGTGTCCCCAACTGTAAAAAACTTTTGATTGTTACTTCCAAGATGGTGATCGCTATACTGACTTTACTAAGATTTGGCTAAAAAATTTATTTTTGGCATTTTTTTAGTAGTCTATAAGACTTTTGAAGGTTGGTCTTGGAAAGTTGAGCTAGGATTTTGGGCGAGTAATACGGGAGCATCCCAATTTTGTAAATTTACCAAGTTAGCAGGTAGTCATTGCGAATGGAGCGAAGCGGAATGTAAGCGGAGCCTTCCCGAAGGGTAGCAATCGCAAAGTCTAGATGCTGCAATTGCAACTCTAAAAGACGCAACGCCCGAACGCTTCATTTCATTACGCTCGCAATGACAAAATATGTTTTTACACATTTGGGATGCTCCCAGTAATACTCAAATTTTAACCCTTCTCCTGACGGAGAAGGGTAAGAAGTAGCATAGACAACCCCAACTTGTCGGTCTGCTGAGATGGAGATTGAGCATACATCCACTCCCAACAGCGATTTGTTGAGTATGATTTAGTAGGTTTGGGACACTTTTTCCTCTTGAGTAGAAAGAGAGCGAATTAGCTCCCGAATCACATCGGTTGCTGGTCTTCCCGTCATTGAACAGTATTGTTCAAGCTTTTGTGCCTCACTTAATGTGAGATTGATTGTAAGTCGTTTAGCAGCCCATTTTTTATTCATGTAGTAGACAGACAAACTATATTTTTAAACTACTTCTCTAATATCAATCTTTTAAGCTGCTACTACAATGGTATAACTAATGACATTTAATTTAAGTAATCATGAAGCAACATATTATATTTTTCTAAGCAATAGTAAAGAGGTAGGATATATTCTAAAGTATAAAGTTTAGCTAATTGTTAAGTAAATAATTATGCTTAGAGGAGAGAAGTAATATTAAATCAAGTAAAGACCATAAGTATTCTTACTAACTGTTATCATGTTTTAAAGAATTTCGCCAGGCGTTTTCCAATTTCTTGCTACTTTTTAACCTGCTTGCTTTTTATCCACCACAGCATCTGTAGTTTTTGTTTCTGGTTCCCTAAGTTGGCTGTTTGTAAACGTTTGTCACCAAGCCATGTGCCAATCAAGATAGATAATCACCTTTGCAGTTAAGGTGGACAACTGTGCTACAAAAGCTTTAAAAGCTTTTGTTTTAAGGGACTTCCAGAAAATAAATTATGCCGTAGTTAAGCCAAATTTCTGTAACGCCGATAAGATTAGCTTTTCAAATAAGTTCCTCTGTTGTTTTAGCAGCTATATTACAGCAAAAACAAAAGCTTTCTCAAAGTCATTTGAGAAAGCTTTAGTTAGAAAAATAAACCTGGCATCGAGCTATTTTTGCGTAGGGCAACCCCTA
>NZ_JBALFV010000034.1:0-29510 GCF_036916735.1 Nostoc sp. | reverse complement strand
TCCGCAAGTAAAATCAGCTTTTGCTTTCTCAAACCCCAGTTTGCTTACTCATTTTGGTGTTTTCCGCAAGTAAAATCAGCTTTTGCTTTCTCAAACCCCAGTTTGCTTACTCATTTTGGTGTTTTCCGCAAGTAAAATCAGCTTTTGCTTTCTCAAAATGCTTGAATGCTTTTCAGTAAGTAAGTCGGTGATAATACAATACGCTTGGGTTAGCGCCAAAAACCTTAAACTGCGTAGGTTGGGTTGAGGAACGTAAGCTGTTAAGCATTTGAGCAAGCACATTGAAACCGCAGGGGGCAGTTATTGCTGGGAGCAAGGGAGAGGGTTTGCAGCTTTTTTTGACAATGAAAATAGTGCAACTGGCAGGCGCGACAGTTTACCCAGGTATAAAGCGTGTTTTACTCCTGATACCAATTTTGTATGAAGATGCGTTTATAGTGCAAGAAATAAAGAACGAACCGCCCTTCGGGTTCACCAGTCGCTTACGGTGGGAAACCCGCCTACAGCGCTGGTTCACCAAGAGCGCCAAGTACGCCAATAAATAAGAAATTACGAGATTTGGCGCAGCTTCACAAAGAAATGGTCTGAATTCTGCTGTATATCTAAAGAAATAAGCACAGAATTCACGTTACTATGCCTAAAAGTTGTATATGCACAGAACAGTCACTCTTAACCATTATCTCTATAGATATAACTAAAAAAGCTAATTTTAAGATAACTCCATCTGTAGGCTCACGCAATTTAAACAAAAAAGGTTAATACTGAAAATTAACTTTACCAGTATGACAACTGATTGTAATCAACAATTCCAGTCACTAAAAAGCAAACAGAGAAAAAAATACAAACAATGGCAACTTCTACAGACCGCGTTCAACAGATTCAAAAGCTGCATGAACTAATCCAAAATATTGATTATGGTATGTTTACCACAGTCGATGATGATGGCAGTTTGCATAGTTACCCTATGTCAAAAAGTGGTGAGATTAAATCTGAACCCACACTCTGGTTCTTTACTTATGCTGGTTCCCATAAGGTAACTGAGATTGAACACTATGAACAGGTAAATATTAGTTTTTCGTCACCCGAACAGCAGCGATACGTTTCTATTTCAGGTTCAGCAGAACTCGTGAAAGACCGCAATAAGATGCGAGAGCTATGGAAGCCAGAACTTCAAACCTGGTTTCCTAAAGGACTGGACGAACCCGATATTGCTTTGCTTAAGGTGAATATTAACCAGATTAATTATTGGGATAGTGCATCGAGTTTCAAACCACAAATAATTAGTTTTGTGACATAATAATCACGTTTTTAAATAATTAATAATTCGTAATTCGTAGTGAAGAATTTAATTACTAATTATGAAGGATGTAATCTGTGAGCGAAATTAGAAAACAAAGTATTTTTAATTACGAGAAATAAATGGTACGAGAAATTAATGGCAGGACAAAATAATGATGAAGCTGCCCAAAAGCATTTACCTTTAGAGGTAAAATGGCGATACTTTTTAAAAGGCATAGGCTTTATCGGTGCAGGTACAGGGGCAATATTTGCTGACCACATCCTTAATGCCAATTCTGAAGTAAAAACGGTAGAGGTTCTAGCGTTATCTGCAACTCTAACGAACAGCGCAAACACCGGTGAAATTCCTTTTCGTCCACTAGGAAAAACAGGGGTGAAAGTGTCGGCGATGTCTACGACGGCCTACGCATACGCACTTAGAGGTGCAACTTTAGGGCAAGCAAAGAGCAAGGAAGAAGCAATTCGCATTGCTCACGAGACTATTGACAATGGCATTACCTTCATGGATAACGCTTGGGAGTATAACAAGCATCGTAGTGAAGAGTGGATGGCAGAGGCGTTGCAAGGGCGACGAGACAAGGTTTTTTTGATGACGAAGGTTTGCACCCACGGACGCGATCGCAAAGTGGCAATGCAGCAACTTGAAGAATCTCTGCGTCGTCTCAAAACCGATCACCTAGACTTGTGGCGAATTCACGAAGTTGTTTACTACAAACGATCCAGAAATGATTTTTTGTACCAATAGGGTAATTGAAGCTTTAGATCAAGCGAAAAAAGAAACTTATTATGGCAACAACTGCGGCTGAAGTTCTCATTGATACTATCTACGACTGGGGTGTTGATACCATCTTTGGACTACCTGGGGATGGTATAAACGGCATTATGGAAGCTCTGCGCCTGCGTCAAGACAAAATCCGTTTTATCCAAGTGCGACATGAAGAAGCAGCAGCATTTATGGCTTGTGCCTATGCCAAATATACAGGCAAGTTAGGGGTTTGTCTTGCCACATCTGGGCCTGGTGGACTACATCTGCTGAATGGTCTGTATGATGCTAAACTTGATGGTCAACCAGTTTTAGCAATAACCGGACACCATTACCACGACTTAATCAACACCCACTCTCAACAGGATGTTGACCTGGATAAGGTTTTAATGGATGTGACAGTTTATAATGCCCGTGTGATGGGGCCGACTCACGTTGAAAGTCTTGCAGACTTGGCTTGCCGTGCGGCATTAAGCTACCGGGGTGTAGCACACATCAATTTTCCTTTAGATTTTCAGCCCCAAAATGCCGAACGAAAGGGTTCGATGCGGAACGTCCCCCATCACACTTCTCATGTCTTTGCCCGTGGTGCGCGTCTACCAGTTGAAGATGATTTGCAACGTGCAGCAGAGATTCTCAATGCTGGTAAGAAAGTCGCAATATTAGCAGGACGGGGAGCATTAAAAGCGACTGATGAATTAGAACAAGTTGCCGAAAAACTGGGCGCACCAATTGTTAAAGCATTACTAGGTAAAACATCCGTTCCAGATGATAGCCACTATACCACGGGTACAATTGGTTTAATTGGCACAAAGCCATCCCAAGATGCGATCGAGAATTGTGACACTCTGCTGATGGTTGGGACTTCTTTCCCATACATGGAGTTTCTTCCAAAACCCGGACAAGCAAGGGGTGTACAAATTGACATTGACCCATCTCGGATTGGTATGCGCTACCCTGTTGAGGTTGGGCTGGTGGGGGATAGTCGCCGCACTTTGCAAGAACTACTGCCACTATTACAACCTAATGCTGATCGCAGTTTTCTGGAACAAGCGCAGTCTGGCACGAAACAGTGGTGGCAATTAATGGAACAGCGCGGTACTAGGAACAATCAGCCGATGAAGCCGCAGGTGGTAGCTTGGGAGTTGGGTAAACGGCTATCTGATACGGCGATTCTCTCTGTTGATTCGGGTACAGTGACAGGTTGGTGGGCGCAGCAAATTCCAGCCAAACGCGGACAAATGCACTCGGTATCGGGAACATTAGCATCAATGGCCTGTGCATTACCTTATGCGATCGCTGCTCAAATAGCCTACCCTGATCGCCAGTGTGTTGCTTTCGTCGGTGATGGCGGTTTCTCGATGCTGATGGCAGAGTTTGTTACCTGCGTGAAATATCGTTTACCCATTAAGATAGTAATTATCAAAAATGGCACATTAGGACAGATTAAGTGGGAACAAATGGTGTTTCTAGGCAACCCAGAGTATGGTTGTGAATTGGAATCAATCAACTTTGCAGCCTTCGCTCAAGCTTGTGGTGGTGTGGGGATGACAATTAAAGATCCGGCTGAATGCGGTGAAATTTTGGATCGGGCACTTGCTACACCAGGGCCAGTAATTGTAGAAGCGATCGTTGACCCCTTTGAACCACCTTTACCTCCAAAAATCACCCTAGAACAAGCGACCAAGTTTGCCGAATCACTTGCCAAAGGCGAACCTAACCGTGAGAAGATTGCTCTGACAATCCTCTCAGATCAGGTGCGACAATTAATTTAAGTACAAACCTTGAATTTGTCTGTCTCATTAATTTTGATCAGTTTGTAGTAAGCACACTTTGTACTTACTACAAACTTGTTCACCCCTTGTAACTAATGGGACAGACCACTATAAACGCGTGGCTCTAAACCCAGTTTTCTGGAAAGGAAACGAAATTTATGCCTTACAAAGAGATTGCAGACTTACCCGATTCGGTCAAAGAACACTTACCCAAACACGCCCAAGAAATTTTTCGGGCTGCATTTAACAATGCTCAAGAAGAATATGGTGAAGAGGAGCGTGCCTTTCGTGTTGCTTGGAGTGCTGTGAAACGCGATTACGAAAAAGGCAACGATGAGCAATGGCACAAAAAGCTAGAATAGCTGGGATCGTTTAAGCAGTTTTATTAATTCTGCCCAAAAAAACTTTATTAAAAAGGAAATTTTGATGAATTACCTTGTTGCAGTTTTACCAGATCGAATACAAGCAGAAGCCGCTTACTCTGCTCTGGAAAAAGCAGGATTGCCAACTTCACAAGTAAATATTTTGGGCAATGGTTATCTAAGTGCTGATGAATTTGGACTGATTGATCCCGACAAGCAAGCCCGTAAACAATCAAATTGGCTCTTTTGGTGGCTTGTACCCTTTGGATTTGTTGCAGGTTATGCCTTCAACTATCTAACAGAAATTGAAATATTTCCGCAGTTTGCTCGATTTGGCAATGAATTTCTGGCTGGGATCTTAGGAGCTATAGCGGGTGCATTGGGGGCTGGTTTAATCGGCCGAGGAGTCGGGTATACAGTTAGCAGTGGCGATGCTTTACCCTATCGTAACCGTTTGAATGCTGGCAAATACTTAATTGCAGTTACCGGAAATGAGGATTTAATACGCGAAGCTACGCGTATACTGCGTCAATTTGAACCAGAAAATATTCAAGGCTATACAGATTATTCACAAAAGAGCAAACTTGTGAAAAATTAAGTCAAAATTTCTAAAAAAACTGATAGACATCTCCAAAAATGAATGTAGAGACGTAGCACTGCTACGTCTCTACAAGGGTTCTGGATAATGCATATTTAATTATCAGATGTTTAATCTACGTCAGGTTCAACGCCGAGCGATCGCGGCGGGTCGGTTTGATACATCATAAAGCAAATCTGATGATGAAACTCTCAGTTCTATTATGATTCAATTGTTTTTGACTAACTCAACACCTTGCAGAACGAGGCAGCATAAATTTCTCACCCTCTGCTGCAAATTTACCACGAACCATCAGCACAGTTTGATCAAATGCATGGACGAATGCTTCCACATCCTTGACATCGAGAAGTTCTGGACTAAAGTAAATCACTACTTCTTCAATGGGTTGAGGTATCTTAGCAAGAATATTCTTCAAAGGGCATATCTGCGTTGTAACTAAATCAAAAAGATGAAGTCGGGTATCTTCTATCTCCATGCAGGCGATTAAATCTAAATCTTCTGCATAATATAAGGTACGACTTCCTTCATTGACACAGAACACAGTTTTTTCCTTGACTACGCCAACTATATTAGAGACAGGGGCGCGTGTTTCCAAAAGTCTGTGTAACAATGTGTAATCTTTGGTATCTGTAAAATCCAGTGTTCTAAAGCTATCAGTGCTACCTGTGGAGTTACACTTAACTTTGAAGATGTGTTCTTCGACAACACGAAAGCCAAAAGGTAAGTAAAACTCTGGTTCTGGTGTCGTCAGTACCAAAGTTTCGTAAATGCGATTGCAATATTCCAGCACTTCTTCCATTACTTCGCGGTAATACCCTCTCCGGCGAAATTCTGCACGGGTCGCTACTCCATGAATTCCTCCGACAGTGAGCTTTTGTCCCATAATTTGCATGGGAATTTCTAACACTCCTACATGGGTAATAGCTATATCATCATGAAAGCGCATAAATGGAGTTGAAGCTGTTTCCCAGGATGCACCTAGTTTTCTTGCACATTCTGCTAAACTGCTAAGTCCGGGAAATGTAACTTCCATCAAGTCAAAAAGCTTATCGCTTAAGCTGGGATTAGCAGAGAATGACTGTTTGAAACGATACTGGCTCATAGTTCAAGTATTACGATCAATTCACTCTAGTAATTGGGCATCCCTTCGGCTTCTCTAGGAGACGCTACGCGAACGCTCAGGGCAAGTGGGCATTGGGCATAATCTCCACTTCGTCACTCTTGCCGATATTTCTATTAAACTGAATATTTATCAAGCCTGAGTCTCTTCAAATAAGACTAAGCCATACTTATCACCAGTAGGCAAAAAGCCAATTCCTCGATAAACTGCTTGGGCTGCTTGGTTATTATCACCTGTAAACAGGATGGCACGTTTTACTAAGAGCGATCGCGCTTCTAACAACGAGCCTGCTACTACACTTTTGGCGTAGCCTTTACCCCGTAACGCTGGCGGTGTCCAGACTCCACCAATTTGTACAATATCAGGTAGGCTGGCATTGAAAGCAGAGTAGGAAACTAGGGTATCTCCTGCTACCAAAACCCAATGCATAGCCGTAGCTTGACGTGCTTCAATTACGAGACGGCTAGCTGTTGTTAAACTGGGAGTATCTCTTTGTCCTAAAGTTTCTACACTATAAGCAGCACACCATTGAGTGAGTAATTCCAACTCATCTGGATGCGGTAAACGACACTGCACCTTTGCCGATGCTAAAGCTTCAGGTATTTGCAAGTCTCGTAATGCTAGAGAAAACAATATCTCAGGCTGATCAAGCTGAGTTGGTCGGTTGCTAAGTCCCAAAATGCTTTTTGTTGCTTCGACTTGTGCTGCTGGACCACTAATTCCAGAAATAACACGTCTAGATTGTGCCACAACTGCTTGCACCACTTCTGTCAAATGTACAGGGGCTTGAACTACAATCATCCCATTCCAAAAATGGGCTGCAACTGCCACTATAGTTTCATTTATATATGCCGCTATGTAAGTTCCTTGAAATCTTGCACCTTGGTCAAGTAGTCCCGCAACTCGCCAATTAGAGCGCAAAAACATCGAAGTATCGCTGTGTTGCAAAAGAAATTCTTCTAGCGATACTTCATCTCCAGGTTGTAGGGTTCTCAAAGTAAGCACAAAAAACTCCTGAGTATTCAATTGAGTCTACCGAAGAAGCAGTTCTGAGAATAAATTCAAGCAACAAACAGTTACCACCTAAAGAGTAACATATTTTGTATTATATATGTAATATTATTGCCAACTTCCGGGTAGACGGACTACTGCGCCTGGGGGCAAATGGATTGTATTGGGTGTGCCAACAGCGAACATAGAACTAAACCTCCATCTCCACTGTAATAGTTAAATATCAACTGCTGCGGCTGAAAAATACAGCAGCGACAATAATCAAACCTAAAAGTGCTAAAGGAACCCAAAGATTAGGAATATCTGACAAACTCATATTTAATTATGAATTACGAACTTGTACTGAGCGCAGCCTCTCGTAGAGAAGGGCGTAGCCGAAGTATTACGAATTACAAATTATTTTAAGCCAATGCCTGTTTTAGCGAAATCTTCAACAGTTTTCTGTGAAAATTCGTGAGTTGCGATCGCTTGCAGCATTGCCAATGGTAAAGTCAAATGATCCGCCCCGGCTTGCAATGAAGCGGCTGCTTCTTCAGGAGATTTAATACTAGCCGCCAAGATTTCCGTATCACTGCCTTTGAGTACGCTAGCCATATCCCGCACCAAAGCAATACCATCACCTAATAACCGCGTAGCTCGATTTACATAAGCTATAGCAATTTTAGCTCCTGCTTCCCGTGCTACTGCTGCTTGTGCTGCACTGTAAATTGCTGTTACCGAACAGGTAATTTCTGGTGATAGACTCGCCACCACTTCAAAACCTAACGGTGTTGCGGGAATCTTCAAAATTGTTTGCGAACCAATAATCTCGAAAGCTTTTCTACCTTCAGCTAGCATAAGAGCTTTATCAGATGCCACAATTTGATAGTATAACGGCCCATTCGTCAAGCCAAGCAATTTTTTGAGCGTGGTTTCTGGTGGGGTATCGCTTTGAGACAACAGCGTGGGATTTGTGGTAATGCCTTTCACCCATCCCCAAAGCTTAACAACTTCAGCTTCAGATGCGATCGCTGAGTCCAGATAAATTGCCATAATTCATCTCCTTAATGGTCTTGCTATAACTCTGCATTCATTTGAAGATACTGAGGAGTAATCACGTCTACGACGTATAATTACAATCTATATTTTTTTTTACAAATATAACTTAGAAATATAACTTGGATAATTGACGTTGTTGAATCATGGGATGATTTCGCCCAATTTGGAACGAATTTTCAATGGTTTCAACCCCCGATTCATCCCGCATTTATGCAACGTCGAATTATTTGTCCTTAGCATTAGCAAGATTTGTTATTACAGTTATTATCCAGAAGGTATTGGACTCGCTCCTTTGTCGTTACATATGGACGACTAGGTGAAAAAACCGAAATGGCAATGCAGGGCGAATTGTCAGTAGATTGTGCAAACTCAAAGGCAATGCCAAGTTTCTCATCAACGAACAGAGTGCCTTTCTCGTTGGAGCTTGCTTTAGGAAAGCGGCGAAGGATTTGCGCTTTAGTATTTTCGGTTGAGATGTTGCTATCTGTATGAAACCAGCTAGATGTAATCCGAATAGTCTCAATGGTTATACCATCAATTGGCTGGACGTTCAATGCTGCGTTTTTGAGGTAATGAATGTACAGCGTATTTTTCTTGTTCCCTTGTTTTGAAACCCAGACTGAATCACCTTTCATCATCGCAAAATCTCCAGCATCTGGAGGTTTGCCCAGATTGATACCGCCATTCAATCCCAAGTGTGTCTGCCCGATGCTTTGACCTGGAATAATCAGATTAGATTTTGATTCAGCAGATGCGAATGGCAGTGTTGTTAGACTTAATGCGGCGGCAAAACCTAAAACAGATAATGGAATTAGTTTTTTCATTCGATCTTTGGTACGAATATTAAATAAACTTACAAGTTGTATACATTAAGAGCGAAAGTCTTCCTTGTAATTGACCCTCGTAAAATAGCTGACTATCGCGCTCACCCTGAGGCTCGACAACAACAAAAGTTTTGAGTGCAGATCATCCTCCCTACTCGTTACCCCCTACTTCTTTAAATTGGGGAGTAGGGAATGAGGGAGAATAATAACTCTTTATTCCCTACTCCCTACTCCCTACTCTCTACTAAGTGGGACGATCGCCAAACTCGGAGTTGTAACCTTCTTCACCGTGTTCATTGATATCTAAACCTTGATATTCAGCTTCCTCTTTGACTCGCAACCCGACTGTAGCATCGAGCGCCTTGAGAATAATCCACGTACCAACACCTGCGATCACATAAGCAACGACAATTGCTGCTAGTTCAACTCCCAATTCACCAAAATTACCACGCAGCACTCCGTCTTTACCTCCGCCGTTGACTTGAGTTGTAGCAAAGATGGCCGTTAAAATAGCCCCCACTGTACCACCAACGCCATGCACGGGATAGGTATCTAAAGCATCATCAATTTCTAGCTTGTGCTTAAAACTCACAGCATAGAAGCAAACAAAGGCGGTAACGAAACCAATTAAAATCGCTGATAGCGGTGTGACAAATCCGGCGGCAGGAGTGATACCAACTAAACCAGCAACGGCTCCTGTCGCTGCTCCCACGGCTGTAGGTTTACCCCGTAAAACTGCTTCCAAAATTAGCCACATTAAAGCTGCCGCCGCCGCCGCCGTATTGGTTGCAACAAAGGCTGTTGTTGCTAAATTTGTTATTAAATTACCAGAAGTTCCACTAGCAGCAGATAAGGCACTGCCAGCGTTGAAGCCGAACCAGCCAAACCATAGCAAGGCAGCACCCAGCAAAATGAAGGGGACGTTGTGCGGCGGGCTAAGACGATCGGGATGGGTTTTCCGAGGCCCAAGGACGATCGCAGCTACCAAGGCTGAAACACCAGAACTGATATGAACTACTGTGCCACCTGCAAAGTCGAGGGCACCTAATCCACCATACAAACCTAAGAATCCACCTTTTGCCCATACCATGTGGGCCAGAGGAGCGTAAACAAAGGTTGACCACAGCAGCACAAACAGCGAATAGGCGCGGAAACTCATCCGCTCAACGATCGCGCCAGAAATTAAGGCTGGGGTGATAATGGCAAACATGGCTTGGTAGATCATGAATGCCTGATGAGGTATCGTTCCGGCATAGGAGACGACTTCCGCCGGGTTTGACCCTTTGAGATAATCGGTTATCTCTAACCCGACATTGTTCAACCCCAACCATTGCAATCCACCGATGAACGGTAAACCTGGTGCAAAGGCAAGACTATAGCCCCACAAAATCCAGGTAACTCCCACGATCGCCATCAACACAAAGCTCATCATCAATGTGTTTAAGATGTTGCGCGATCGCACAAATCCACCATAAAAAAACGCCAATCCTGGTGTCATTAACAGTACCAATGCTGCTGAAATCAGCATAAATGCTGTATCTCCAGTATCAGCAGTAGGCACAGCAGCTGGTGTTTGGGCAAAAGCATTGCCCATCAGTGGCCCTCCTAAAAACAGTAGGGTCATAGCCCCAATCATCACAACTTTCTTCAACACTTCTTTTTCTTCCTAAGCACCAATTATTTGTATACTTAACTACATTTGATTACTTTTAGTTACACATTTTTGTGTTGAAAGTTACTTAATCTCAATTTTCTTGAAATGTTAACAAAAAGATAATCCTGCTTGTAGTTGCCAAGATGGGAATAAAGATGTAAGTACGCAATCATTTAATTGCATCTTTTTTTGAAGAGTAGCATTTTATTCAAACGATACAAAATTTAAAATTTTTAGTTACCTCCTGTTATAAACCAAAATACGTGTGATCTTTGAGAAGTATTGTAAAATTATCAGAGAATTTAGCCAAATATATGATGAGTTATCTTTCTATCTCCGGCAGAAAAGCGTAGATATCCAGATAGCTTCTTCTTGCAGGTTAGTTGCTAAAAAACCTTTACAATTTTGGATGAGATAATTATCTGTTTAAAAAGGAACAATATAAAAGTTATTAAGAAAAAATAATATAGAAATCTTACTTAAGTTCTAGGCGCAAACATGATAATTAAAACACTTACTAAAGCTAAACATGCTCCGATTAAGTCGTAGCGGTCTGGAGTTACCCCGTCTACCTTCCAACCCCACAACATTGCCATTACGATAAACACGCCACCATAAGCCGCATACACTCTGCCAAAATTTGCCGATTGAAGAGTTGCAATAATCCCATAGAAAGCTAAAGCAATTCCACCCAATATGCCCCACCACAAAGGCTTACCTTCACGCAACCATAACCAGACTAGGTAGCCGCCTCCGATTTCAAATAAACCAGCCCACAAAAAATACAGTAGGGACTTAATCATTTAACAGATTCTTTAATAAGATCGAACTCAGTGAAATTACGCTAACGCTTTTCACTAAAGTGTTGTCATTAATAAAAGTAAGTTTGTTGACAAATTGGGGATTTGGGACTGAGGACTAAGTACTGGGGATTGAGGACTGGGTACTAAGGAATGGGAAAAAACAAGATAAAGACTTCTTTTTTAATAATTCCCCCTAATCGCCAATCTCAAATTCCCTCCAGTCTCCATGCCCCTAATCCCCACTTCGTGGGGGCCCCGAGTTCCCCAATCCCCAGCCCCTAATCCGCAGAATAAGGATGAAAGCACCATTACCTGATAACGAAGCACAGAGAATCGAAACACTTTTGCAGTATAAGATTCTTGACACCCCATCTGAAGCCGCTTTTAACGACATCACGCGTTTAGCCTCGTATATTTGTCAGACTCCTATTGCTTTAATTAGCTTAATTGATACAAACCGTCAGTGGTTCAAGTCAAAAGTCGGTTTAGATGCCCTAGAAACACATCGAGATTTTGCATTCTGTGCCCATGCTATTCTACAGCCTGATGTTTTTGTTGTGCCTGATGCAATAAAAGACGAAAGGTTCGCCACCAATCCACTGGTAACATCTCACCCAAATATTCGGTTTTATGCTGGTGTACCTTTGACTAATCCTGAGGGATATGCGCTAGGAACTCTATGTGTAATTGACTATGTACCACGAGAACTTACACCAGAACAAGTGGAGGCATTACGAACCTTAGGTCGTCAAGTTATCAAACAACTGGAATTACGCCGAAATTTAGCAAGTTTGGTACTTATAACCAAGAAAAGCAAACAGGCGCAGAGGGTAGGCAAGCAATTTTTCAAAAAGATTGCAGCAGGTTTTGGTTTAGCATCGGCAATTTTAGTTGGAATTGGTGTCGTTTATTATCAAAATACAAGAGTATTTACTAACAATAGCAGTATAGTAAAGAACATTTATAAAAAAATCGACAGTCTAGAAAAACTACAGTACCAGATAAAGGATGCTGAGATTGAACAAAGTAGTTATATCTTCACTGGAAAACAAATTTATCTCAAACCTTATCAAGCAGCACTTGCTAACGTCGCTCGAGAAATTGTTAACTTGAAGAGTTTGACAGCAGATCAACCAAATCAACAAAAGCAAATTGCAACGCTTGAATTTCTCATAACGGCTAAATTTACTGAACTAAAACAGACTATTAACTTGCGCCAAAACAAGGGATTAGAGGCGGCATTGCAAGTACTAGCGAGAAATAATCAACAAAATCTCATGGATGATATCCGCAAGGCGATCAATGAGATAGAAAACGAGGCAAGGGGACGACTCCAACAGCAGTTACAAGCAAAAAAAGCCACTAATCGCAACACAATTCTGACACTTGCGATCGCCATCTGCCTAAGTTTTTTCGTTCTTGCTGTAGTCTACTACTTCATCTATCGTGAGGTCATTGAGCGCAAAAGAGTAGAAGAAGCCTCAAACCAAGAACACAACTTTATCTCAGCAGTCCTGGATACAGCCAGCGCCTTAGTAATAGTTGCTGACTCCCAAGGGCAAATTGTTCGCTTCAATCAAGCTTGTGAGCAAACAACAGGTTACTCCTTCGATGAAGTGAGGGGTAGGTATTTGTGGAACTTGTTTCTAGTTCCTGAAGAGGTGGAGTCAGCCAAAGCAGTTTTTGAGCAATTGCTAACTGGTAGAGGCTTCATAGAACACGAAAACTATTGGGTAATGAAGGATGGCAGTCGCCGACTAATTGCCTGGTCGAATACCTTTTTAAAAGACTATGAAGGATCGGTGGAATACATTGTTGGCACTGGCATTGACATCACCGCTCGCAAACGAGTACAACAGCATCTGACTGCACAATATGTTGCAACTCGCGTTTTAGCAGAGTCCACCACGATTAGCGAAGCTACTCGTCAAACCTTGCAAGGGATCTGCGAGAGTTTGGCATGGGATTTGGGTGAAATTTGGATGGTGGATGAGCAAGCAAATGTGCTGCGTTTTCTCGATATGTGGTGTAAAGCATCCCTTGATGTGCAAGAGTTTGAAGCCTTGAATCAGCAAACCACTTTTGCACCAGGAATTGGCTTACCAGGCCGGGTTTGGGCTAGTTCTGAACCAGTTTGGATCGCTGATATCGTTAAAGAACTCAGTTTCTTCCGCTTCAAAATCAGCCCTGAAGTACAACTACACGCAGCTTTTGGTTTTCCGATCCGTAGCGGTCATAAAATTCTTGGTGTGATTACCTGCTTCAACTGTGAGATCCAAGCGCCTGACCAAGATTTGATCAAAACAATGAATTCTATCGGTGAGCAAGTGGGGCAATTTATCCAACGTAAACAGGCTGAAGAAGAAATACAACGGCAAAACTTGCGATCGCAATTATTTACCGAAATCACCCTCAAGATTCGTCAGTCTTTGCAAATCGAAGAAATTCTTCAAATCACTGTCGAGGAGGTACAAAAAATTCTCCAGACTGACCGAGTTTTGATCTATCAGCTTTTGCCTGATGAATCTGCACCCACCGTTATTGAAGCAGTAGTTTCTGGCTTACCAACAATCAAAGAGCAAAATATCAGCGCCCCCTACTTCCGAGCCGAATATCTACACCAGTATTATCTACAGCAGTACCGTCAAGGACAAATTTTAGGGCTAGCTAACTTCGATCTGCCAGAAGTCGAACAAAACCATCTAGAATTAATCCAACAGTTTGGGGTCAAAGTCAATTTGGTTGTGCCCATTCTTGTCAAAGAAGAACTTTGTGGTTTGCTCATAGTTCATCAGTGTGACGATTCCCACCACTGGTCTAGCTTTGAAACTCATCTTTTGCGGCAAATAGCCGACCAAGTAGGTATTGCCTTAGCCCAAGCTCAACTATTAACAGCAGAAACTCGTCAGCGACAAGAACTTGAAATTGCCCGTCGCCAAGCCGAATTAGCTTCTCAGGCTAAAAGTGCCTTTTTGGCAAATATCAGTCATGAAATTCGCACTCCGATGAATGCTGTATTGGGCATGACCAGTTTGGTGTTAGATACTCCCTTAGACCCAGAACAGCGAGATTTTATTGAAATAATTCGTAGTAGTGGACACGCACTTTTAAGTTTAATCAACGAGATTTTGGATCTTTCCAAACTTGAAGCTGGAGAGATGGCTCTCGAAACTCTAGATTTTGACCTATCCACTTGTCTAGAAGAAGTGGTGGAATTATTGGCTCCCTCAGCCCATAACAAAGGATTAGAAATTGCTGCACTAATTGAGCATAACGTCCCCACCTACCTCAAAGGAGATACTGGTAGGCTGCGGCAAATTCTCATGAATTTAATCAGCAACGCTATCAAGTTCACCAGCGCTGGCGAAGTATTAGTGCAAGCCGAATTGCGTTCGCTTACCTCTACTACAGCCACCATTCATTTTGCCATCACAGATACAGGTCTTGGTATTAGCCTTGAAGATCAACGCAAACTCTTTATGCCATTTACCCAAGTGGATGCTTCAACCACTCGCAAGTATGGTGGTACTGGTTTAGGATTAGCCATCTGTAAACAACTGGTGACTTTGATGGGAGGAGTAATTGGGGTAGAAAGTCAGATGGGGAAAGGATCTAAGTTTTGGTTTGAGGTGCTCTTTACCAAGCAAGTTGAGCCTGTTTTGCCAAAATGCGAACGTGGACTTTTGAACAATCGCCGCTTGTTATTGGTGGATAACAACGCTACTAATTACAAAATCATCTCCCATCAAGCTACTCATTGGGGAATGCAGGTAGATCAAGCTGACAGTATTGCTACTGCTCTCAAAGTTATTCAGAAAGCTTGTGAGCAAAGGAAATCTTATGATGTCGTCTTAGTTGATATAAAAAATGACATGACAATAGAAGAACAAATTAAAGCCAATTCTGCAATTGCTGAAATACCTTTGATTATGCTCACCTCTACTAATCAACGGGATGAAGTGCAGCAGAAGCTCAAAATCAGATTTGCTACTTATTTGGTCAAACCCATTAAGCCATCACGACTCCTTGATGCCATTATCAATATTTTAGAAACTCAGTCGAAATCAGAACAAGGGGCTAAAGGCTCTTGGCTAAAGGCTATTGAAGAAATCCAGAGTCCAGAAACTTTAGGCATTCTTACCTCCTCTTCCCCTGACCCCGCCACTAAATTCAAGTTAAGAATTCTCTTAGCTGAGGATAATTTGGTGAATCAGAAAGTAGCCCTGAAGCAACTCGATAGTTTAGGCTACAAAGCCGATGTCGTTGCTAATGGCAAGGAAGTTTTGCAGTTATTAGAAAAAATTCCTTACGATTTGATTCTAATGGATTGCCAAATGCCAATTCTCGACGGCTTAGAAACTACAAAAGAAATTCACCGTTGGCAAGAGCATACTTTTGCTCTGCGTCGTCGTCCTGTGGTGATTGCGATGACAGCTAATGCGATGAAAGAAGATCAAGAAATGTGTCTCAATGCCGGAATGGATGACTATCTGACTAAGCCAGTGTTTAAAGAAAAATTGGCTGCAACCCTAGAGCATTGGACAGGTGTGATCCTCTCAAAACAAGATGCAATTGTATATAAGCAGACAATTACCACTGATTTAGGAATTGATTGGGAACACTTGCATCGAATATCGGGAAATGACACAGAATTTGAATTAAATCTATTGCAAGTATGCGTTGAAGATATAAAACCCCGTTTAGAGATAATTAAAGCAGCGATCGCATCTTATGACTTTGGGCAAATTGCGCGAGAAGCTCATCACCTTAAAGGTGCTAGTGCCAACATTGGAGCCACAGCTATGTATCAAGCAGCTGACAAACTAGAACGATTGGCTTACCATCAAGACCTTAGAGATACTACTAACTTAATTTTAGAGTTAAAACAATTTGTTAACTGCATTCAAGATTTTTTAATCACAACCAGTTAACAAATAGCACCTTGTTAACAATCAAAAATGATAGTGCGTAAACTCACAATTGATAAGCAAAAACAGCCTTGATGCACCCGTATTAGGAAAAAATGTATATAATATGACAACCTGTTACCGAAATAAAAACTGCATCAAATGTTCCTACATCTCCAGTAACTTTAGCTGATATAGTAGCTGATACTGTCAGTATTTGGCGATTTATCATTATTCAAGAGGTCTTATGAAACGCTTAATCTACATCATTCCCGTTACCGCAATTACCTTACTAACATTACTAGGATGCAACAGTGATCAAAAATCTACTACCCAGACTCCTGCTGCCACTGAAACCACGGCGGGGACAGCAGTATCTAAAACAACTGTTGCTCCACAGGGAGGTTTTAATGCTTTGGTCAGTGTAGTTTCAAATACCAAAACTGCGGTGCAAGGTGGAAACTTTGACAAAGCTCAACAGGAATTTAATAAGTTTGAAGACTCTTGGTCTAAGGTTGAGGATGGTGTCAAAACTAAATCTTCAAAAACCTATAATGTAATCGAAGATACTGCGACCCAGGTGAAGGGTGCGCTGAAAACAAAAGATAAAGCGAAAGCTCTTAAAGGGTTACAAACACTTAACACAAATATCGCCAGTGTTTCTAAAAAGTGAGGTAAAGCTAACATAAAGCAGGAGGAAAAAGACAGAAGATAAGTAAGTTGAGGTAAATAATTATCGTTGGGATAAGGCAGGGAGCAAGGGAAAAAAGTCTTGATCCTTGTTTACTTTTCTTCACACAGTTTGATTTTATTGTGCCAACTTACTTAGTAGGAAAACAGTCTTTATATTTGGCTTTGAAACAAATAGTTCTGTAAATGATCAAGTTTCAAAGTGCTATAGTTTCCACTGGAGATTTTGGATAATGCGTTCATTTCGCAAGTACCACCGGACTCTGGCGATTATTTTGGCTTTACCGCTTGCTGTAACATTGTTAACTGGAATTGCAGCTACGCTGGTAGGTGAGTGGTCGGCTAACCTTGGATTAGAGCGTAGTCTACTGCTTTCGATTCATCGTGGTGAAATATTTGGTTTACAGGGAATCTACCCGATTTTGAACGGACTAGGACTATTGGGATTGTTGGTTACTGGATTAAGTATGACTAGTTTGTTTGGTAGGAAAAGGCCAAAATCCTAGAAGAATTAGAAAAGACATAAAAGAGGCAGGAGGCAGTTCTTGCTGAAGGAGGAATTCACTTATAGGATTCAACCCCTCCTGAATTGAAGCCACTGAACTTCTGTAAAGAGTGGGAAGCTAACGCAACAATGAGGTCTTAAACCCAAGACTCGTCTGGTCGCGGCAGGAAACAGATAGCGCAGCGTAAAGCCAACTCTTGGAGACGCTTTGCTCCCGCTTGCTTCCACGTTCGCAAAGCGTGCCGTAGGCAAGTGGTACGGCATGGCAACGCTATAAGCTCATCCTGGAGCGTCGGCCAGTTTTCCTGTCTCTTGAACTGCCCTGAAGTAGACTAAAGATTTTTGGCTATATTTACTCTTCAAAAGATGGCGCAGTTACTACATCTTTGTAAAAATCGGAAAACCCTGTTTCTTCCAGCTAAGTGCCTCTAGCAAGAACTGCTTCTTCGTTGAAATCCTGTGGAATTTGGACAGACATAACTTTTTCAATTCTTTGACAAGCTCCTGTCACATTAAACTCTTAACTTAAAAAATATTACTTTGGCTAAATAATTATAAGTGACAAAAACCAGAAAAATTTAGACAAATTCTTGACTTTTACCTTTTCAAGTCAAGCTACAAACTGATTCAAGTCAAATTAACAAACTTTGGGTGTTTAACCCGGATTTCTTAGCACATCTTTCAAAGCCTGCGCTTGAGCAGGGAAGAGTTATTGTACAAGTTTTTTCCCCTCTACCCCTTCTTCCCCTCAAGTTTATGAGAAATGCGAGTTAAGTCCCCATAGAAGGGCAGCGCGAATTGAATGCCTAAATCTAAATCCCCGTCACAAAACGTAATTGCTCTCTTCTCTACGAGACGCTTTGCGAACGTAGTGGGGCGTAGCAAGAGTGCGTTAGCGAAGCGAGGCGTAGCAAGAGTGCAAATTGGTTTAACGTCAGCACCTTAATCATCAAAATTAAGAATTGCATTCTAATTTAATTTTTGAATTTCACACTAATCTTCCCGGATTGAAATTTATTTGTCTCTAAAACAAGCAGTATTTATGAAGGTTCAAATAACTATGAATAATCTATTTATCCAGTTTTTAGAAGAAAGTAATGAAAATGATAAACCTTTATCTGCTGCTGATTCAGTGCGTACTTATCTGCGCGAAATTGGACGAATACCTTTATTAACTCATGAGCAAGAGATTAATTTTGCCAAGCAAGTTCAACAAATGATGGCTTTACTTGCTGCAAAAGAAAAATTGGCTATCCATTTAAAACGTCAACCGACACAGCAAGAATGGATTGAAAATATAAATATCGGTGAAAAATTACTGCTGCAACAGCTACATCAGGGACATGAAGCCAAGCAGAAAATGATTCAGGCTAACCTGCGACTTGTCGTGTCTATTGCTAAGAAATATCAAAGACGTAACCTAGATTTTCTCGATTTAATTCAAGAAGGAAGTTTAGGTTTAGAGCGAGGAGTTGAGAAGTTTGACCCTACTAAAGGGTACAAATTTTCAACCTATGGCTATTGGTGGATTCGTCAGGCAATTACACGAGCGATCGCCGAACAAGGACGAACTATCCGCCTACCTATTCATATTAACGAAAAGCTGAACAAAATCAAGCGTATTCAACGTGAACTAACTCAAAAATTAGGTCGTACTCCTACCGCAGTTGATATCGCCGATCAACTATCTTTAGAACCCAAACAAATTCGAGATTATTTGCTCTTAGCACGTCAAACTGTCTCTCTAGAATTGCGAGTTGGCTTAGAAAAAGATATAGAATTACAAGATATGTTGGAGGATGATGGACTCTCCCCAGAATTATACGTTGACCAAAAGTTTCTCCAACAAAATATTCAACATTTGTTGTCAAAATTAAATCCCCAGCAACGGGAAATATTAACTTTACGTTTTGGTTTAACAGATAGCAATGAACTTTCTTTAGCGGAGATTGGTCAACGTATGGGTATTAGTCGAGAACGAGTGCGACAGATAGAGCAACAAGCTTTGGGTACTCTACGAAGACATAGGGATAAGATATACAGCCATCTAGCTAGGTAATTACGTAATTCGTAATGACGCTCCTACGTCGCTACCACTACGTTAACGTAATTCGTAATGGGGATTTATACTCCGCTACAAAACTTACTGCTTGTTATTTGCTCTTTACTTAAACTTGCAGAGTTTGGTAAATCCTGATAAGCTGTGTCTGCGACAAGCCGCTAAGAGCGTTTACGCAATCTACAAAAACAGAGATTGAACAGTCAGATCCTTTTGGGTAATGGTGAAGTTACGCTGTTCTGCTATGGCAATGAATGAAACGATCGCTTCACATGCCACGGCTACGGTTAATATCACGAGGTTTCGTGTCAACGGATAGTCACAGACATCATCATTCACCTCAGAAGGAACGCGATAAACGTCATTCCAAATTACTTCTGCATAATCAGCCGATAGCCCAGCATGAAGACAAGGAATGCTTAATTGTTCAGCATAATCTTTCACTGCTTGGCGTGCCACGCTATTGTCAAAGACATCGACAATTAACTGGCTATCTTGAAGTAGTTGAATTGTATTTGCTGGTGTTAACTCTTTTGTCTTGGCATCAACTTTAGTACCAATTGCTCGATATAAATTATTTGCCAAAATTTTCGCCTTGAACGCTCCCACATCAGAACGGTAGTAAGGCTGAGTTGAAAGATTGCGCTCCTCAATGCGATCGCGATCTATCACTGTAAGTTTATCAAAACCAGACCGAGCTAAGTTTTCCGCAATATTAGCTCCTAATGCTCCAGCCCCACAAATTGTTACAGGATAGTTTTTTAACTTTGTCATCACAGCATTGCTGCGGTAAAGCTGTTCGTGAAAAAAGATACTCATAATAATTCGTAATTAATATACTCACTACTCTTGTTGTTCCATGACACCTACTAAGGATTGCAAGTCAAAATCGCGATCGCGTCCACTCAGACAAATGCCAGAACTAACAACAGTCAAATCAGTTTTAGCGATCGCACTACTATGGCGAACACCATCAGCCGTTGTCCAATCGACTGTCCAATAATCACCGCGATCGTGGAATTGATTTAATTCACCGCCACCCATCCGCAATGCCTTTTTTAGTCGTTTTTCATCCTGTTGGGGTTGAGTAAAGCCCTCAATGCGCCGAGTTGCTAATTCATACACTGTGCGGATTTCTGGAGTAATGCCTTTAAACTGTAATTCCTCAGCAGGAGTGAGTTGCTTGAGAGCAGATTGCAAAGTTTCAACAATTGCCAGATCGGTACGGCGATCGACTTCCTCAAACCAGCATGACTGTCCATTCCATCGGGCAATGATTTGCTCAAAGGCGATACCCTCGGTAACTAAGTGGACTGTGATCGGCTTAACCACATTTAACCGTTGACACATATCTGCTTCATTTACAGGGTATGCTAACCAAGTTTGTCCCCGCAGTTGGTGTGCTAACCGCAGTCGTATTTGGGAAAAATGTTGCAGGTATTCCACAATTTGGGGTAAGTCTGCTTCTTCTATAACCGTTGCTGTTTTTTCATTTACAGCCTGAAAGATGCCCCAACCTTCAAAATTACTAGGCTTTGGACTGAAAGTGTAGATCATTCCGGCTACCCGTGTGCGAACTCGTCCACCTTTGACACAGGGCGCGAGGAATTGGGTGGAATATAATTGTGCTTCTGCACTAGCTATTTGGTTGATTAGCTTAAATATGTTAGTCATAACTAATATCAGTTTTCAAAAATAAAGCTACCAATGCAACCCTATAAAATCTGACTTTCTTAATTACGAATTACGAATTAATATAATTCTGCGTGCAAGTTGGTGGAGCATTGCGTGTTCTCAGTTACTAGAGGAACTCCACGGGTGAGTTGTTACACACTCTTTCAAGGATGGCTACTTTTAAGCCTACCTCCCAGGTTCTTTGCACTCCCCGTTCACACACGCCCACTGCATTTGGCAGTGTTACTTTTCCTCTCGTACTAGTATGTAGGCTCCAAGAGTTGGGGCACGCAGGATATTAAAAGTTTTAACTTATAATTTTAATTAACTCAGGACTTACGCATAGGTAACGGAAAATCAAACCACAGAGAACGCAGAGAACACAGAGGAATAAGAGTTAGAGAGGTTTTTTGTGTAAGTCTTATAACTAATAATCTCAGCCCAAATATTGCTAACCAAAAAATGCACGTATCATACTATCTATAGCACTGCCCACAAATTTATTTAATGAGCAATGCCATATTCTAACCTCACTTATCATCTCGCACAGGCAACGGCATATCCAAAATCTCCATCAGCAAATCCAAACGAGAGGGGCGCGTTAGGAGTGGGGCGATGTTCGGCAAACTGTAGTAGTCACCCGCGAAAGTGAACGTATCTACAGGTGCTTGCTGCTGCTTGAGTTGGCTCTCCACCCAGTTATAATGACCACCCACACGGACAATCACCACATTGGGCATTATTGCCAACTCCCGGCAGTAGTTCTTGTAGACTTCACCGAAGTAAGGAGCAGCATTTTCGCCCTCATCCGTCACTATGATAATCTGGTCAACTACCTGCTTCTTCTTCCGCATCGCTTCCAATGCACAACCAATGCTAGTACCACCGCCTGCATTGATGTGCTGGAAGGCACGTTCCCAGTCGGTCAACTCCTTGCCCTTTGCGGTAATAGCGTAAGGAATAGTGTCAAAGGCGTAGACAAACAGTTCTGCTTGAGTAATACCAGAGATTAGGGCAGCGAGTTGCAAACCCGTCGCGATCGCATTTTCCATTGAACCAGATTTGTCCACTAGTAAGGCAGTTGGACGAGCGATCGCACCACGCCGTTTCACCTGTTCGTTTGTCACCTTTTCCAGTTGAGCAACGGTGTCTGCGTCAAAATCTCCTGCGTCTGTAGCAATCTGTGCTTTGAATGCTGAGACACGCCCACTCTTAGACGCTGCTTCCAGCTTAGAATCAATCAGCTTCTTGACTTCTGGGTGATCCATTGCACCTCTAGTCTGGAGAGACTTGAGGTTGTTGATCGCTTCTTGGGGAGTCATACTGTTGATTAACGCCACCAATACAACTGGTGTAAGTTGCTTGATTGCACCAATTGCGATCATGTAGGGAATGTTGAACTCCACAATCAGCCGTGCCTGTTCTGCGGCATTTTCAGCCTTAGCAAGCTGCTTCAGCACATTTGCTAAGGAACCCTCTGGAGGAGTATCGCTAAACAGAATCGCATTTGCCCGCTCATTTGGCTTGATGTGCAGTGAAGCATATAGGTGCTTCATTGCCTTACGACCTCGCAGAGCGGCGCGATCAAATAGAGCCGGATTGCTCTCCCGTGTCTTCAGGTAACGCCGTACCGCAGTCCTAGCGGAACGAGGCAGTTTATTCTGCTGTTGCTTCATGAAGTCCACTACACGAGCCACTTGATAGGGTGGAAACTCTTGGAGCATAATAAATCCAGCATCTCGGTGTTCAATCAAATTGCTGGTTAACAAATGAGCGACAAACACTTCCTTGTGGTCGCGGACATCACCATGAAGCTGATACCAGACTGCCAGATGTCCGTAGAAGATGGGATCGAGTTCAACAATTAACTGATGAATTTCTGTGACTTGCTCAAGTTTGCGGTGAGGAGTTGTCAGCAAACTGTTAAGCATTTCCAAACGCAGATCGCGTTCTGCGGTTTTCATGGGAACCTCCTTTAATAATTTTGGATTTTGGATTTACGATAGCGTAGCGTAAAGCCTTTGGCATAGCTTCGCTTAGAGCGAGTCATCGAGCGTCTTTTGGATTGCAATTGAAAATCCAAAATATAAAAACCAAAATTGAAGGAGGCAGATGTTGCACGCGAGGTGATATCACCGCGCAAGTTGTAGAAGCATTGGGTATAACTTATTCAGAGTTATATAAGCTTCTGCGATCAGGGCGCGGCAACAACTGCCAGTTTTGATGTAATACCATTTAACTTTAATAATGAGCGTTGCATAAATGCGGCATGAATTGGCGCTTGAAACCATTGAAAAATCGTTCCAAATTAAGCGAAATCATTCCATGATTCAGCAACGCCTAATAATGATACAAATACGCTGATAGGGGTATGGCATTGCCATGCTCTTACAATAAATCTATATGTATCAGGATTTTCGTGAATTGGTGTAAGGTATGTTCGTACCTCCATATTAAAATGAAATAAAATCACCTCATGCAAGTCGAAAAAGCTGTGGATTCACACACGGGATTTGAACCCGTAATCGCTTGAGCTAGAGTCAAGTGCCTGACCATTTGGCTAGTATGTAAGCTTTTGCAGTTAGGGCACGAAGTGAAAATTTTATTTCTAATAAAGTTGATTTAAAATAAATCGTATTTCCTTCTGATTACACCGCCAATTTTCATTCCACTGCGAGAACGCTCAATCACAATTTCGCTCAAACGATGTTCGCTCATATCTCACGTTGGTAAAATGCAGTTGTTCTAATTAAGTTGCTATTAGACATGAGTTGGCTAACATGAGTTAGCTAACATTATTTAACTCACCTCTATATTGAGTAAAGGTTATAGACAAATACAATTTATATAATTGGAATTCCGCACAAGTTAGCAAAGCAGTTTTCACAATTGCCTATACCAATTTGGCTACGCTCCCATCAAAGGGAGCGGCAGGAATCGAACCTGCATTCCGGTTGCCGGAGTGTGTGTAGGCTTTACAAGTTAGGGGGCGGAATAAAACTATGTAGTTAGAAATGAAGCAAAGGTTTATGTTTTAAACTTTCTTACCTTCTGCTTTAAAAGTGCTAAGTTATAAGTTCCGAGTGAATAATTAAAAATGATGAGTCAAAGAAACTAATTTATTTACAACTCCAAACTCCTAACTCTTAACTCTATCTAACCATAGACAGCTTCAGGACGAACGATCAAATCACCACTAGGACGGCGATCAATTACGTAAGCAGAAAGGCGATCGCTATTCACATCTAGATGCCGAGCAACGCGTTCCTTCACTGCCACGTCATTCATTCCTGCTGCAATTCCCAATTGTGTTTTTGAGACATCAACAGAACGTCCTTCAAATCGAATATGAACCATTGCAATCACCTCTTGTTTTAATTACAAATTGATATTAGTGGATCTGATCGGGATTGAACCGATACCCTCGCTGTGAGAGTTACACTCACACCTCGTGCGAGTTAAAAAAGCTGTGGTTACACCGCAGGAATTGAACCTACACTTATCGTTTAAAATACGATCGCTCTACCATTGAGCAAGTATGTAAGCTTTTTCTGTCAGGGCACAAGTGACATCTGGGAACTCTACCGTTAGAGCTACAGACCCAAGGAAAGCATAATTGCGATGCTTTTATCTTTTTAAAGAAGCGTCTACACAACTTCAACCGCAGTAAAGTCTAGTGGAGCCGTCGGGAATTGAACCCGAATCCTGCAACCGTCCGTTTGTTGGCTTCGGAGCAGTCGAACACCAATCGCGGCCCCAAAAGTGGGCACTACCGAAGGAAGTTGCTAAACTAATCCTCAAAAACTAGCATCTATGCAATTGTCAAGGTTCCGAGAGGTTTTAGTTTTGCCTTTTGAGAAGGCTTTTTTCCTGATAATACAAATGTAGTATGCAAATTACGTGATGTCAAGGGGATACTACAAATTTCGCATTCTGATGCGTGTCATTTAGATTTTCGGCATTGGGAAAGTTCGTATTACAGCAGTTTTTATGTATTTGAACCACATGTGTTATGGGGGCGCGAGGCCTTGCGCCCCTACCGCGTGGTCTATTTACCTGAAAATAGCTGTAATAAGGGTTATATGATTTCGCTGTAATAATGATACAAATACTTCGGTAGGGGTTTTTACTCCCCACAACTCCTTCCCTAGCGTAACGTACCGTAAAAATGGCAAAAATAAATATTTTTGTTATCAAAAGACAGTTGCAGACAATGTAACAATAACGATTGCAAGCCAATACTTTTAGCCATATCTACCAGTGAACGCCCCTACCAACATCTCTGTACAAACTCAGAATCGCAAAGCCGATCACATTCGGATCTGTTTAGAGGAAGATGTTCAGTCTCATCAAATCACCAATGGACTGGAACGTTATCGCTTCACCCATTCTTGCTTACCCGAACTCAACCACAACGATATTGACATCAGTACAACTTTCCTGGGGAAACACCTTAGCGCACCTTTGTTAATTTCTTCCATGACTGGTGGAACAGAACAAGCCGCAATCATTAATCAACGTCTGGCCCAAGTCGCGCAACACTACAAAATTGCGATGGGTGTCGGTTCCCAGCGAGTAGCAGTAGAAAAACCCCAGGTAGCTGATACTTTTGCAGTCCGCAAGTATGCGCCCGATGTTTTATTATTTGCGAACTTGGGCGCTGTACAACTTAACTACAAGTACGGCTTAGATGAATGTTTGCGAGTAGTTGATATCTTAGAGGCTGATGCCCTGATTTTACACATTAACCCTCTACAAGAGTGCATTCAACCCAAAGGTGATACTAATTTTAGGGGTTTAATTGACAAAATATCAAGATTATGCAGTCACCTTCCAGTGCCAGTAATTGCGAAGGAAGTTGGTAATGGCATTTCAGCAGCGATCGCCAGCAAACTAATCGCCGCCGGAGTAGCAGCAATTGATGTCGCTGGTGCGGGTGGTACTTCTTGGGCAAAAGTAGAAAGCGAACGAGCAGAAAATCCCTTGCAACGTCGCTTAGGGAGGACTTTTGCTGATTGGGGTTTACCGACAGCAGAGTGTATTACAACTATTAGAGCGATCGCTCCAAATGTGCCCTTAATTGCTTCGGGGGGTTTGCGTCATGGACTGGATGTTGCAGCAGCGATCGCCTTGGGAGCAGATATAGCTGGTTTAGCAATGCCTTTTTTGCAAGCAGCAGCAACATCAGAGACAGCAGTTGCCGAACTCGCTGAAGTATTAATCGCCGAAATCACCACGGTATTATTCTGCACTGGCAACGCCACCTTATATCAGTTAAAGCACTCTGATAGTTTACAGCGCATAGAATAAGTAAATAGGTCATTTGTCATTTGTCACTTGTACTGAGCGTTCGCGTAGCGTCTCGTAGAGAAGCCGAAGTATTTGTCATTTGTAAATGCCCAATTCCCAGTTCCCAATTCCCAATAACTAATGCGTAATTTTATCAAACAAACTTTTGCTAGTTTAATTGGCACCTTACTAGGACTAATTATTTTCGGTGGTCTGGGAACTACTGGATTGTTCTTGCTAATATTGGCTGCTACCTCCTCTAAAGATACTGGGCCAAATGTGAAAAATAAGTCAATCCTGGTTTTTGACTTGTCAATGAAAATTACTGATAGCAAACCTAGTTCAGACGAACTGTTTCAAAACACAATATCAGGTGTAGATGAAGATAGAATGGCGCTCCGTAAAGTTGTGGAAACTTTGGAAAAGGCGCGGCGCGATCCGCGAATTGTCGGGATCTATTTAGATGCAACAAGCACAAGCCAAGCTGGTAACATCGGCTATGCCTCCCTAAAAGAAATTCGGAAAGCGTTGGAGGAATTTCGCGCTGCGGGGAAAAAGATTGTCGCTTATGGCAGTGATTGGAGTAAAAAGGAATATTACCTTAGTTCAGTAGCAGATTCCATTGTACTGAATCCTCTGGGAATGATGGAAATTAACGGCTTGAGTTCACAACCGATGTTCTTAGCGGGTGCATTGCAGAAATATGGCATTGGTGTTCAAGTCGTGCGGGTAGGGAAATTTAAGGGTGCTGTAGAACCGTTTATCCTCAAAAAGTTGAGTCCAGAAAACCGCGAACAAACTCAGAAATTGTTGGATGATGTTTGGGGAGAGTGGCGCACTACTGTAGGGGCAAGTCGGAAAATTAAACCTAATCAGTTGCAAGCGATCGCAGATAATCAGGCACTACTAGAAGCCACACAAGCCAAAACCACTGGTTTAGTTGATCGAGTAGCATACCCTGATGAAGTGGTAACTGACCTCAAAAAGTTGACAGATAGCGATAAAGACGACAAAACATTCCGACAAATTAGCCTGAATAGCTATGCAGAAGTTTCTGGCAAATCTTTCGGTGTAGAACGTAGTTCAAAAAATGAAATTGCCGTTGTTTATGCTGAGGGTGAGATTGTCGATGGTAAAGGAGAAGATGGGCAAGTAGGAGGCGATCGCTTTGCCAAAATTTTCAAGAAAATCCGACAAGATAAGGATGTAAAAGCTGTTGTATTACGAATTAATAGTCCTGGTGGTAGCGCTACCGCAGCCGAAGTCATGCAGCGAGAGGTGAAATTAACTCGTGAAGCGAAACCGGTTGTAGTGTCAATGGGTGATGTAGCCGCCTCTGGTGGTTATTGGATTGCTAGCGACTCTAACCGCATTTTTGCCGAACCAAATACCATTACAGGTTCAATAGGTGTATTTGGGCTGCTGTTCAATGGTGCAAAGCTAGCGAGTGATAACGGCATCACCTGGGATTCTGTAAAAACCGCAACTTATGCTGATAGTCAAACAGTTTCGCGTCCGAAATCGCCTCAAGAGTTGGCAATTTATCAACGTAGTGTGAACCGAATTTATGATATGTTTCTAAATAAAGTTTCTCAAGGTCGCAAACTCCCAGAACAAAAAGTAGCAGAAATTGCTCAAGGACGGGTTTGGTCTGGTGTGGCAGCCAAGGAAATTGGTTTAGTGGATGAAATTGGTGGTTTGAATAGTGCGATCGCATATGCTGCCAAACAGGCGAAACTAGGAGAAGATTGGGAAGTCCAAGAATATCCTCGCACTAGTAGCTTCAGAGAACGGTTTTTTGGACGTGCAACTCAAGAGGTGCAGACTCTTTTAGGAATTGAGAAGACGCAACTCAAATCAGCCAATCCCCTCACCGCTGAATTCCAGAAATTGCAACAGGAATTAGGGATTCTGCAAAAGATGAACGATCCACAGGGGGTTTACGCCCGCTTGCCTTTCAACTTAAAGATTGAGTAATAGGACTTACACAAACAAGGTAGTGAAAGTCTTGATTTCCTGTAGGAGCAATTCATGAATTGCCCCTACATTTCGTACTTGATGCGATTAATCTTTCTCTAGAGACAATGTTATAGCCAGTGTTTCGGATACGTTCTTTCTTCCGCTAAATTATTGAAGATCACAGCGCATAGTACTAGAATTATCGATCCCTCAAAGGCAGGTGTTAGCAGAAATTGCCAGTCCGGTTTCGTCATCATGACGACTAATGCGACAGCACCCGAAGGTGGGTGCAGAGTTCCGGTAAACTGGATAATTGCGATCGCACTAGAAACAGCCATTCCCATTGCCAAGGGAGAGGAACCGAGAAAATGCAGAATTATCAAACTCACGATCGCAGCTAAAATATTACTCCCAATAACATTGCGAGGTTGAGCTAAAGGACTCTCATGTACACCAAATATCAAGACACTTGTAGCACCAAAAGGAGCCATCAGCTAAGGAGAATTAGTTTTTACAGCAAGGTAAGACGTTGCAGTGATGGCTAAGAAACTACCGATCCAACTCCAAAAAACATGCCGATGATGAGGTCTGTCTAATGGACAGGTTAGCGGACACGAGCGCCATGTGCCTAAGGTTTTAAACCAATAATTTTTCTACTTCAACCGAAGTTTTTTACCGTTGATCATGAATGAACCACTCGATAATCATGACTCCCTGAATAGACTGAGCAAGGCTTTACTAAAGTTACAATAACATGACATTTCTGAAAAAATATCTAAAAAGTATCCAAATACACAGATTGTTTTATTTTATTTAAATTCAGGCTAAATGAGTCAATTTAAACAGCGAAGCGGATGAGTTGGCCTGGCCAAGGTCGTAATCAGACTCTTCTTTGCATCAGCCTAATAAGTTTTTAAGCAGACATGATATTTCTGGATTAAGTGGTATCCAGTAACGCAACCCCATCAAATATCTCAGAAATATTACTGAACCATCAAGACAATAAATGCAAATAACATATACATAAATTCGGACCAGGCCAAAAGCGTATACCATCTAGTTTTTGACAAATACTGATGCTACGCTTTTCTATTCGACCATGCCCTTTATTGATTTGTTCATGACTAAATTCCGGTAGAAATTTTGTTGTGACATCTTGAAACAAACCTGGTTGGTTGCC